>NZ_JBDPLY010000019.1:0-165767 GCF_039871695.1 Actinomadura sp. B10D3 | reverse complement strand
TGGTGAGCGTGAGAACTTCCATCGAACCGCGCGGGCCCCACCCGCTACTTGCGAACCCCCAAACCCGCCTACCGGACCAGCGATCCCGCAGGTCACACCCTCATTTCACGACCTTGCCGGATCCCTGCCCCAGCCCCTCCTCCATCGCCGCCGCGAGCCGCTGCGCATACCCGAAGAACGTCCCCAGGAAATCCGCGGGCAGATCCGTGAGCGTCTCGAAGTGCGTCCGGGGAATCAGCAGCGTGTGCCCCTTGAACAAGGGCCGCACATCAAGAAACGCGACGACATCGCCCTCGTCCAGAACAACGTGCGCCCCACGCTCCCCCGCCACAACCTCACAGAACAAACAACCCTTCGGACCAACACCCATCCCCCCATCCTCCACCCACCCACCGGACGCACCCCACCACACGCCCCAACGAACCAAACCCCGCAACAACCAAACCGCGTCACGCAGCACCGCGGCACGCGCGAGGCATGAGAGCGAGCGCGGCATGACGCCGAGGGAGGGAGAGGGCGGCTGGTGAGTTAACGCCGGGCTTACGGACGTGGGTCTAGCGTGCGGGTCCCATGCGGCTGGAGAACGTCGCCTTTCGTTATCGCCGGAAGGATCCCTGGGTGCTCAGGGATGTCACCTTCTCGCTCCCCGGCGGCAGCGTGACCGAGGTGACCGGGCACAACGGCGCGGGGAAGTCCACGCTGCTCCGGGTGATCGCCGGGTTACGGAGGCCAGGAGCGGGCGTGGTCAAGGAACGGCCGGCGCGGGTGGGATACGCGCCGGAGCGGTTTCCCGTGGACCAGCCGTTCAGCGTCCACGCATACCTAGGGCACATGGCCGCCATACGGCGCGTCCCCGCGGATGCGATCGGGACGTGGGCGGAGCGGCTCGCTTTCGGTCACCTCCTCGACGTGCGGCTGCCCGAGCTGTCGAAGGGCAGTGCCCAGAAGGTGGGACTCGCGCAGGCCCTCATGGCCGATCCCGAGCTGCTGGTCTTGGACGAGCCGTTCGCCGGTCTGGACGCAGCGACCCGTGACGCGCTGCCCGCATTGATCGCCGAGGTCTCCGCCAGCGGCACCACCGTGGTCATCAGCGACCATCAGCGCTGCATCGAGGCCATGCCGGGCGTCGACCGGCTGCGCGTGGCCGACGGCACCGTAACCCGCCTTCCATCGGACGACGCTCCCGATTGGGCCGTCCTCGAAGTCGAGGTGCCTGCGGACGAAGCCGACACCGTGGAGACCAAGCTGCGCGCGGACGGCTACCGAGTGCGGAGGCGCGAGGGATGATCCCGCTCGTCCGATTCCAGGTCGAGGGATACGTCCGATCGCTACGTGTCCTCCAGCCGCTGATCCTCATCCTGCTGGCCGTCGCGCTGATCCTCGCCCAGGGACCCAGTGGTCCGGACGCGGCCGACCTCGCCGTCGGCACCTTGGCAGACGTGGCCGCCTTCATGTTCCCCGTATGGGCGTGGGCGGCGCGCGCCCTCCTCGACACGCAGCCCGACGAGCAGCGCGCGCTGACAACCACCGCGGCCCGCTCCCCCTCGGCCCCAGTCTGGGCGGGCCTGTTCGCCGCATACGGCGTGAACGTCTTTCTGGGTGCCGTCGCACTGGCGGTTCCTCTCCTTCAGGCGCTCGCGGTGGGCTCGCCCGGGCAGGCGGTTCTGCTGGGGCTCGTGCTCAACCTCCTGGTGGCCGTCCCGGGGACGCTCCTCGGTGCTTGGACGAGCCGAGCGCGCATCCCCCATCCGGGCGTCTCCTTGCTCGTCCTCCTCGGCGGTGCCGCGACGTTGCTTCTCCTGGGTCTGGGACGGCTCGCCTGGCTCTCCGTCCCGATGATCGGGTGGATGCGCGCGGCCCACGACGGCCCGTCCGCCTTCACCTCCGCCTTCCCCGGCATAGCCCTCCACCTGCTCATCTGGTCCACCCTCGTGGGCGCCGCCTACCTGATCACCACCCACCGCTCCCCCTGACCACTTGGACGCCGCGGCGGGCGGCCAGAGCCGTGCGGGTGGGCTGCTCTCCGCCTCGGCCCTCATGGCTGTCGTCTCGGGTAGGGGCGTGGTGTGGTGGATGTGTCGCGTTGGGTACTCGGAGGCTCCTTGGATCGCTTGTCAGGCGGCTTGGAGGGTTAGCCAGGAGTGCTCCAGTGGGGTGTTCTGGCGGGTGCAGAAGTAGATGCGGCCTGGGTCGCCCCAGTACCAGCCGAGGCGGTCGTCCGAGTCGAGTTGGAGCAGGAGGTGCCACTCCTCGGCGGTGTGCTGCTCGTCCGGGCTCAGGGACGGTGGCTTGACGGAGTCCAGCGGGCGGCCGGTCGAGGCGTAGAGGCAGTCGGGGCCGAGCGGGCGCTGGACGAGGATGGGCCAGCCGCCTAGCTGGTGGGCGGGTGCGTCGTCCGGGCAGGTGTGGCGCGTCCAGGCCGCGTGCAGTTGCGTGTAGACGGCGACGACTCCGCTGTAGACGGCCTCCAGGCGCTGGACGGCGGGCTCCTGCGGGGACGGTAAGGACAGGAACGGAGCGGCCCCCAGGGTGGTTCGCGGGTAGGTGAGCGATCCGGGGGGCGGGTCCGCGGCGTGGAGGTCGCCGGTGAAGACGCGCCACCCGTCGCGCTGGGCGGCCTCGTCGCCCCACGGACGCGGGGTCTCGCTCGCGTAGTAGAACGCGGCCCGGCAGGACGGCAGGCCGGGGATGTCGCCGAGGGGTGCGAGGCCGGCGAAGTCGATCGCGCCGAGGAAGTCGAGCGGGCGGCCGTTCCATTTCGGCCACAACTCGTCCGGTGGCAGGAGCGGGGTGCCGCCGAGGTGGACGGGCACCTCCCCCTCGGCGCCCAGGCGCAGGGCGGGTCTGATCAGCGGTAGCACGGCGGCCGTGACCTCGGGGGTGAGGAAGGCGTCGAACAGGGCGCGGAGGCGGCGGTATTGCGCTGCGATGCTGTCCATGCACGTAGCGTTGCCTGCCTTCGATCGCGTGTGCAGGGTCCCGCGAAATTGTGGATAACTCATACGGGCTTGCGGCCTGGGGCCGTCCCGCCGCCCTGGCAAGCGTCGGCGGGGCGGCCGTGGCTCAATCTGCGAGCAGGGCGCCGAGGTCGTCGAACCGGTCGACGTGCCGCAGCTTGTCGGGATTGGCGATGGAGTGGATCATTTGGATCTGGCCGTCGGTGATGCTGAGGGCCGCGACCAAGACCAGCCGGTCCTGCGCGTCGGTCGCCACCGCGCCGGGCTGGCCGTTGACCTCGGTGACATGGACGCGGATGCCTCGACGTGCCAGTGCGGACATCCCGGCCGAGAAGGTCCGCGCCACGTGCCGCCGCCCG
The DNA here is from genome assembly GCF_039871695.1 of Actinomadura sp. B10D3. Classification (NCBI taxonomy): domain Bacteria; kingdom Bacillati; phylum Actinomycetota; class Actinomycetes; order Streptosporangiales; family Thermomonosporaceae; genus Actinomadura; species Actinomadura sp. B10D3. The sequence goes on along the minus strand of NZ_JBDPLY010000019.1, from coordinate 162,451 downwards.
TTGACCGGTCGCGCCAGCGCCCCCGGCACCTTGCCGCCGCCGTCGGCGTGCAGCGCCGCATCCTGCGCCAGCAGCGCCTCCAGCGCTCGCAGGTCGCCCTGCCCGGCGGCGGCGAAGAAGCGCTGAGCCAGCTCCTGTCGCTGCCGCCGGGAGGCGTGGTAGCGCGGCCGGCGTTCCCGGACGTGGCTTCGGGCCCGCGCGACCAGGTGCCGCGTGGTGTCCACATCGGTGCCGATGATCTCGGCGACCTCCGTATACGGATACTCGAACACTTCGCGCAGCAGGAACGCGGCCCGCTGCTGCGGCGACAAGCTCTCCAGCAGCACCAGGAACGCCAGCGACAGCGAGTCGGCCATCTCGGCGTGCTCGGCCGGCGTCGGCTCGGTGACCAGCGGTTCCGGCAGCCACTCGCCGACGTACCGCTCCCGCCGCACCCGTGCCGAGCGAAGCTGGTCGATGGCCAGCCGGGTGACCAGCGTGGCGATGTACGCCCGGGGTGAGGCGATCGGCTCGTCCCTCCGCAGCGTCTGGTGCATCCGCAGGAACGCCTCCTGCACCACGTCCTCGGCCTCGCCGACACTGCCGAGCATCTGGTAGGCGATCGCAAAGGCCCGCGGGCGCAGCTCTCCGTACAGATCCGAGGTGGACACAGCCGCGTTATCCCAGTCCCTCGATGAACCCCGTACGCCAGCTCGGGTACTGCGGCGCCCACCCCAGTTCGCGTTTGGTCTTCTCGCTGGAGATCCCGCGTGCCTGCGTCATCAGGTTCACCGGGCCCTTGCCGGCCAGCCGGCGTACGAGCCAGGCCGGTACCCGGCGCGGCGGTTTGGCGCCCAGTGCGCGCGCCAGTTCCGACAGCCAGTCGTGCACCGGTGCCGGCTCGTCATCGCCGACATGGTAGATCCCGGGCTTGCCACGCTCGATGGCCGCGACCGTGGCCGACGCGGCGTCGACGATGTGCACCAGCGACCACACCCCGCCGCCGTCGCCGACGATCGGGAACTTCCGCCCGCGGATCTGCGCGGCCATGACGGCGTCCGGCGCGGCGCTGATGCCGGTCCCGGGGCCATAGAACCCACCGTAGCGAAGCGCGATGCCCTCGCCCCAGCTGATGCCGGTCACCGCCTCCTCCAGGTGGCGCAACGCGTCCACCGACTCCTTGACGTCCGCAGGCGGGTTCGGCTCGATTCGGCCGTTCTCGTCGGCGACCGGCCCGCCGGTGCGCTCCATCCACAGAGCGTTGCTCTGCGCCACGAACTTGCGGACGCCGACGGCGCGCGCGGCGGCCAGCAGGTGGTCGGTGCCTTCGGTGCGCAGCCGGTCGGTGGCGGCCGCCATCCGCTTCACGTGCCGGAAGTCCGCCGGTCCGCTCAGCGCGGTGAGCTGATGGACGATCACCTCGGGCTCGGCCCTGGCCACCACGCCGGCCACCGCCTCGGGGTCGAGCGCGTCGACGATCACCGGTTCGGCGCCGAGCGCGCGCAGCGCGCCGGTCTTGGCGGCCGAGCGGGTCGTCCCGACGACCTCGTGGCCGCGCGCCACGAGCTGGGGAATGAGCTGGGCGCCGATCGCACCGGACGCTCCGGCGATGAAGATCTTCATGACGTCTCCGTTCGTTGTACTCACCAACAGAGACGAGACAGCCCTGCACCCCATGAACGGCAGTAACCCACTTCACAGCGCGATCCCTGGGGCCGCGACACCCACGGCCGACGTCGTCAGCGTTCGAGGGCGGCGGCGAGCTGGAGCAGGAAGCGGTCGACCTCCTGCTCGTCGTAGCCGGGCCCGATCCGGACGACGCGGAAGGCACTTTCCCGGACGTCCCGGGCCGTCACCGGCGGGGCGGTGCCGCGCAGGCCGGCGATCACGCGGTCGAGGAACGCGTCCACGTCCCGCACGTCGTAGCCCGAGCGCAGGCGGGCACCGGAGAACCGGGCGTTCTGGATCCAGTTGATCAGCCAGCCGGGCTGGGCCCGGGGGCGGCCCGGCCGCTCGCCGATCGGCGCCCGGGCCTGGAGCTCCCTGATGCACTCGCGGAGCAGCTCGTCCACCGCGCGATGCTCGTAGCCGCGCAGGACGAGGTCGAAGCGGGTTCCGCGCACCTCGTCCACGGAAACCGCCGGACCACCGTCCAGCGCCTGCGAGACCCGTTTCAGCAGAGCGTCCACCTGGTTGCGGTCATAGCCGCGCATGACCACCGGCAGCCGCGCACCCGTCTTCACCGGCACCCGCTCCTCAGCCGTGTCCCCCGCCCGCACGGGCGTCGGAACACGCCCGCGGAGCGCTCAGTCCTTGGTCGACGCGGCCAGCTGCCCACAGGCCCCGTCGATCTCCCTGCCCCGAGTGTCGCGCACCGTGACCGGGACACCGTGGGCCTCCAGGCGGCGGACGAACTCGCGCTCGTCCTCGGGCCGTGAAGCGGTCCACTTGGAACCCGGCGTTGGGTTCAACGGGATCAGGTTGACGTGAACGAGATTCCCGCGCAAGAGCCTGCCGAGAAGATCGGCCCGCCACGCCTGGTCGTTGACGTCCTTGATGAGGGCGTACTCGATCGAGACACGGCGGCCGCTGCGGTCCGCGTAGGCCCAGGCGGCGTCCAGGACCTCGGAGACCTTCCACCGGTTGTTGATCGGCACGAGGTCGTCGCGCAGCTCGTCGTCGGGCGCGTGCAGGGACACCGCCAGCCGGACGGACATGTCCTCCGCGGCGAGCTTCTCGATGGCCGGGACGAGCCCGACGGTGGAGACGGTGACCGATCGCTGGGAGATGCCCAGCCCGGCGGGTGCCGGGTCGGTGATGCGGCGTACGGCGCCTATCACGGCCTTGTAGTTGGCCAGGGGCTCGCCCATGCCCATGAAGACGATGTTGGATACGCGGCCAGGACCGCCTGGGATGCGTCCGCGGGCAAGGGCGCGCGCGCCCGCGGCGACCTGTTCGACTATCTCGGCCGTGGACAGGTTACGGGTGAGCCCTGCCTGACCGGTCGCGCAGAACGGGCAGTTCATTCCGCACCCCGCCTGGGACGAGACGCACATCGTGGCCCTGTCCGGGTACCGCATCAGCACCGATTCGAACAGGACGCCGTCGAACGCCTTCCAGACGGTCTTGAGGGTCGTCCCCCCATCGCAGTCCATCTCACGGACCGGAGTCAGCAGCGAGGGAAGAAGTTCGGAGACGAGCCGTTCTCGGAGAGCGGCGGGCAGGTCCGTCATCTCGGACGGGTCGTCGATCAGCCTGGCGAAGTAGTGCCGCGACAGCTGGTCGGCCCGGAACGGCTTCTCTCCCAGCGCGGCGACCGCCTCGCGCCGTTCCGCCGTGGTGAGGTCGGCGAGATGCCTCGGCGGCTTGCCGCGCCTCGGGGCGGCGAAGACGAGCTTCGCCGGGGTCTTCTTGGGCGCGGCGCCGGTCACGGCAGGCTGGGTGGCAGACATGGTCCCCCCAGTGTCGCAAACACCTGCCCGTGCATCGTCCGTCTGCGGCCACTCACCTTTACCCACCGCACGACATTCCTGCACATGACCTTGTCTGCCACTAAGGTCTCGATCATGTCGGTATTGCGCAGGGGTGCGGCCACGGCACGGGGGCCGGCGGCCACGGTCGTCCACACGGCGGCCAGCCCGTACGGCAGCCGGCGGCTCACCGTCGAGACCGACGGCGACGTCACCGCGGCCTACCTGAAGGACGCACGGGACTCGGTGGTCGGGGCGGTCTGGGTCGCGAACCACCGTGCGGCCCCGTCCGAGCTGGATCGGGCACGGCTGGAGGCGGGACGCGCACCGCTCCTGCCGGAGTCGCACGTCCGCCATCCCTCCGGACGCGGGGCACTGGACGCCGACGCCCTGGAAGTCGTGTGGTTCGAAGAGGGCGACGGGGTGGCCGTCCTGGAGGCGGGCGACCCGCTCTTCGTGATCCCCGGCTGGTCGGACATGGGCCGCGGCATCCCCGGCTATGCCCGTGACGCCACCCGCCAGAGCCCGTTCGCGTTCCCTCTGGACGAGGAGATCGAGGACTTCGGGCCACGTATCGACCAGGCGCGCGAGCACTGGAAGCGGTGCCGTGCCGACGGTTCCTGGGCCGAGTTCCAGCAGTCGGTGCTCGGGCACCTGCTGCAACGCCTCGGCCCCAGTGGCCACTACTGGCACGACGTCGGACGCCAGCTCACCAACGGCAGGCCGGCCATGGCCCCGACGGTGGGGGTGTCGGAGCGTCCAGCAAGAGGCGACCGCGAGTACACCGTTCTCAGCACCGTGGGGATGAGCCGCCAGCGGATGCCCACGGTCGAGCTGTACGAGGACGACGTCGCCCCGTACGGGCGGATAGAGCTCGCCGTCGCCAGCACCCTGCCCAGCCAGCGAGCAGGGAGCATCTTCCCCTGGCTGGCGCAGTACCCCTGGCGCTCAGTCACCTGGTTTGCGCCGGGAGACGTCGTCAAGTGGTACCACGAGGCCCGCACGTTCCCTCTGGGCAACGGTGAGTCGTCCTGGGAAGGCGTGCTCCTGCTGGACGACCCGAACCGCCTGGCGGGCCCTCAGGGGCCGCCCATGACCGGGCTGACGCTGAACGGCGACGCCGTCCGGTGGCTGTGGCTCGTGCCCATCACCGGCGAGGAGCACCGCTACGCCAAGAGCGAGGGGTCGGATGCGCTCATCCGTCGTCTCGCCCAGCAGGGCCGCTCCTGGGTCGTCTCCTGACGGAAGGGCCCGGAGCGGCCTAGCTCGGGACGAACAGCTCCAGCAGCAGCCACACGACGGGGGCCGTCGCGACCAGCGAGTCGAGGCGGTCCATCACCCCGCCGTGGCCCGGCAGGAGCGTTCCCATGTCCTTGATGCCGAGATCGCGCTTGACCACCGACTCGACGAGGTCGCCGGCGGTCGCGGTGACGACCGCGGCCAGCCCGATGATCACGCCCTGCCAGACCTGCCCGCCGTCCAGCAGCCACCACACCAGCCAGCCGCCGACGAGCATGCAGGTGAGGGCCGAACCGGTGACGCCCTCCCAGGTCTTCTTCGGGCTGATCGTCGGCGCCAGCTTGTGCTTGCCGAGGAACGACCCCGCGAAGTAGCCGCCGATGTCGCTGGCGACGGTGGCGGCGATGAAGATGACGATGCGGTGGTCACCGTCGTCCGGGCGCATGAGCAGCGCGACGATCCCGCCCATCAGCACCAGGTAGACCGCGACGAACGATCCCGCGGCGACGTCCCGGACGTATCCGGTCGCCCCCTCGGTCATCCGCGTCATCAGGAGCGCCAGCACGGTCAGGGACACCGCGGCGATCGTCGCGGTGGGCCCCCACACGTACGCCACGACGGGCGTGCCGACCATGCCCGTCGCGACCGGGATGAATGGGACGCGGATGTCGCGGGTCTTGAAGGCCTCCGTCAGTTCCCGCATGCCGAGGAACAGGAACACGATCATCACGCCAAGGAAGATCTCCTTGACGGTGTAGAGAGAGAGCAGCACGAGCGCGCCGAGCGCGACGCCCACGCCGATGGCCATCGGGAGGTTGCGGCCCGTCCTGCCGTGGGGTTGATCGGACCGGTCACCGGCTGTCGCGCCGGTGGAGGGCGGGACGTCCTCCACCGGGCCGTCCGGTTCCCGCCCCGAAGACGAGTCCAATGCCTCACCGGGGGGTGGGCCGGCCATGTCGACCTCCGGCTCGTCCGAGGAGCCCTCGGGCTCCCCGGCGTCGTCGAGTTCCATCAGACTTCGAGCAGTTCGGCCTTCTTGTGCTCAAGCAGCTCGTCGATCTGCGCCACGTAGCGGTGCGTAGTGTCGTCGAGCTCCTTCTCGGCACGCCTGACCTCGTCCTCGCCGGCCTCGCCGTCCTTGGCGAGCTTGTCGAGGGTGTCCTTGGCGCGGCGCCGGACGTTGCGGATGGAGATCTTGCTCTCCTCCGCCTTCGTCCCGGCCACCTTGATGAACTCCTTGCGGCGCTCCTCCGACAGCTCCGGGAACACGACCCGGATGACGTTGCCGTCGTTGGTGGGGTTCACGCCGAGGTCGCTGTCGCGGATGGCCTTCTCCACCGCCTGCATCGACGACTTGTCGAAGACCTGGACGATGACCATCCGCGGCTCCGGCAGCGTGAACGACGCGAGCTGGTTGATCGGCGTCGGGGTGCCGTAGTACTCGGCGGTGATCTTGTTGAACATCGCGGGGGTGACGCGGCCGGTGCGGATGGCCTGGAAGTCCTCCTTGGCGACCGCGACCGCCTTCTCCATCTTCTCCTCGGCTTCGAGGAGGGTCTCGTCGATCACTGTGACTCCCGTGTCATCTGGTCGGCCTTGATCCTGGAGTGCCGCGACGGGTCCGGCGCGGCCGCGGGCTGGGGTCAGCCCTCCGCCGGGCTGACCAGCGTGCCGATCTTCTCACCCCGGACGGCCCGGACGATGTTGCCCTGCCCCATGAGGTCGAAGACCACGATGGGGAGCGCGTTGTCCATGCAGAGGCTGATGGCCGTGGCGTCCATGACCTTCAGGCTCCTCTGTAGAACTTCACCGTAATCCAAACGGTCGAACTTGACCGCGTCTGGATTCTTTCTGGGGTCGGCGTCGTACACACCGTCCACCTGAGTCGCCTTCAGCACCGCCTCCGCACCGATCTCCAGCGCGCGCTGGGCGGCGGTGGTGTCGGTGGAGAAGAACGGCTGGCCGAGGCCCGCGCCGAAGATGACGACGCGGCCCTTCTCCAGGTGCCGGATGGCACGGCGAGGGATGTAGGGCTCCGCCACCTGGCTCATGGTGATGGCGGTCTGCACACGGGTGTCGAGGCCGAGCTTCTCCAGGAAGTCCTGCAGGGCGAGGCAGTTGATGACGGTGCCGATCATCCCCATGTAGTCGGCGCGTCCGCGGTCCATGCCGCGCTCGGCCATGACGGCGCCGCGGAACATGTTGCCGCCGCCGCACACGACCGCGACCTGCACGCCGTCCCGGACGGCCTCCGCGATGGCCTCGGCGACATGCTGGACGACCTCGGGATCGATGCCGAGCGGGTCCTTTCCGGCGAAGGCCTCGCCCGAGAGCTTCAGCAGCACCCGCCTCCAGCCCGCACGCGGCGCGTGCTGGCCGGACGACGAGGCCGCCGTCGCGCTACTGGTCGTCTTGTCCGGCACGTCGGCGGCCTCCTCGTTGCGTCGCGGTATCTCTCGGGTGCCCGTCTCCGGCGCCCTTACGCCTGCCCGACCTTGAACCGGGCGAAGCGGACGACCTTCACGCCGGCCTCGTCGAGGACCTTCGCGATCGTCTTCTTGTTGTCCTTCACGAACGCCTGCTCCAGGAGCACGAAGTCGCGGAAGTAGGCGTTCACCCGGCCCTCGACGATCTTCGGGATCGCCTTCTCCGGCTTGCCCTCGTCGCGGGTGAGCTGCTCGGCGAGCGCCCGCTCCTTCTCGACCGCCTCGGCGGGGATCTCCTCGCGGGTGAGGTACTTGGGGGCCATCGCCGCGATCTGCTGGGCGACGTCCTTGGCGACCTCGGGGTTCTCGCTGTCCAGCTCGACCAGCACGCCGGTGGTCGGCGGCAGGGACGGGTCGGACTTGTGCAGGTAGCTCGCCACGTAGGCGCCCTGGAAGTGGGCGAAGCGGCGCAGCTCCAGCTTCTCGCCGATCTTGGCGCTGTTCTCCTCGATCAAGGCCTGGACGGTCGTGCCGGGCTCGATCTCGGCGGTCAGCAGCGCGGCGGCGTCGGCGGCGCCGCTGCCGGCGGCGAACTCGACCAGACGCTGGGCCAGCTCGATGAACTGCGCGTTCTTGGCGACGAAGTCGGTCTCGCAGTTCAGCTCCAGCAGCGCCCCATCGCCGGAGTTCGCAAAGTACTCGGCGACCAGGCCGTTGGCGGCGGTGCGCTCGGCGCGCTTGCCGACGTCCTTGGCGCCCTTGAGGCGCAGCAGCTCCGTCGCCTTCTCGAAGTCGCCGTCCGCCTCGGTCAGGGCGTTCTTCACGGCCATCATGCCGGAGCCGGTCAGGTCGCGGAGCCGCTTGACGTCAGCGGCGGTGAAGTTGGCCATCGCTCTCTTCGCTTCTCTCGTCGTTGGTCGTGTGACCCGCGACGGTCCCGGCGGCGCGATGGGGCGCCGCCGGGACCGCGGGATCAAGCCTGCTCGGCCTCGGCGGCCTCGTCGGCCTTCGGGGCCTCTTCGGCCTCGGGAGCCTCGGGAGCCTCGTCCGCCTTCGAGGCCTCTTCGGCCTTCGGCGCCTCGTCGGCCTTCTCAGCCTCGTCGGCCTTCTCAGCCTCGTCGGCCTTCTCGGCGTTCGCGCCCTCGGGGGCCGCGGCGCCGTCCGTGGAGGCCTGCGCCTCCTCCGGCTTCAGCAGGTTGCGCTCCCACTCCGCCAGCGGCTCGTCGGCGGCGGCGGCGCCCTCGGCCGGCTTCTCGTCGCCGCCGGAGGCTGCGCCCGCACGAGCGATCAGGCCGTCGGCCACGGAGTCGGCGACCACGCGGGTCAGCAGGCTGACGCTGCGGATGGCGTCGTCGTTGCCCGGGACCGGGTAGTCGACCTCGTCGGGGTCGCAGTTGGTGTCGAGGATCGCCACGACCGGGATGCCGAGCTTCTTGGCCTCGTTGACCGCGATGTGCTCCTTCTTGGTGTCCACGATCCAGATGGCGCTCGGAACCTTCGCCATGTCGCGGATACCGCCGAGCGTGCGCTCCAGCTTGTCCTTCTCGCGGCGCAGGCCGAGGAGCTCCTTCTTGGTCATGCCGGAGCCGGCCACGTCGTCGTAGTTGATCTCCTCCAGCTCCTTGAGCCGGGTGAGCCGCTTGTGGACGGTGGAGAAGTTCGTGAGCATGCCGCCCAGCCAGCGCTGGTTGACGTAGGGCATGCCGACCCTGGTGGCCTGCTCGGCGATGGACTCCTGCGCCTGCTTCTTGGTGCCGACGAACAGGATCGTCCCGCCGTGGGCGACCGTGGCCTTGACGAACTCGAACGCGCGGTCGATGTAGGACAGCGACTGCTGAAGGTCGATGATGTAGATGCCGTTGCGCTCGGTGAGGATGAAGCGCTTCATCTTCGGGTTCCACCGGCGGGTCTGGTGGCCGAAGTGGACGCCGCTCTCCAGGAGCTGCCGCATGGTGACGACGGGTGCCATTGCCCGTGCTCTCCTTCTCTGGCCCTGCCGGGCCGCATTTGGTTGTCTGCCTGCGCCCGGGTGCGGTCCCACCGTCGCCGAGGCGACGGACCGAGGGACTGCGCCCCACCGTGACCTTGGTGGCATGCGGACGCGTGAAATCAGCCGCCGGGATACCTCCAGGCGGCTGTGACCCGTTTCCGAGTCTGGGTCCCGGCCGCTCGGTGAGCGGCTTCCGCCTCCCCGCCTGCGGCGGTTGAACGGCGGCCTGGCCCTGGCCGATGCCCTCTCGGGCACGTCTACAGATTATCAGGGCGCGGAGGTGGCCGGGCCCCATCGGTCCCGGAGGTTATCCACAGTTCGCGGACCCTCTCGCGGCGCCGCCCGCCACTCGGCAGGGTGCTGTGCATGACGTTGCTGACGCTGCTCCTCACCTGCGTGATCACCCTCGGGGCGCCCGGCCCGGACGCCTGGCGCCGGCCCTTGGGCCCGCCCGCTCCGACGGTCCTGCGGGGCTTCTCGCCGCCGTCCTCCCCATGGGGTGCCGGGCACCGCGGGGTCGACCTCGCGGCGCGTCCGGGGCAGGCCGTCCACGCCGCGGGTCCGGGCCGCGTCTCGTATGCCCGCGACCTGGCGGGACGCGGCGTCGTCGCGATCGACCACGGCGTCCTGCGCACCACGTACCTGCCCGTCCGTCCCAGCGTCGTGGTCGGACGCCGCGTCGCGTCCGGTGCCCGCATCGGTGTCCTCGAGGACGGCCGCGCCCACTGCCCCGTGACCTGCCTGCACTGGGGGCTGCGCCGCGGCGCGCTCTACCTGAACCCGCTCAACCTGGTCCAGCGACAGTTCCGCCTCCTGCCCCAGTGGAAGCAGCCCACCCCGACCGCCGAACCCCGTCCTGCCGAACCGTCCCCACCCAGGATGGGCCTGCGCGACGCGACAACGGCAACGGGCGGGGCCTTGACAGGGATGGTCCTGGCGTTCGCAATGGCCTTCGTATGGCGCCGCACCCGCCTCCGATTCCGCCTGCACCGCAGACGCCGCCCGCCGCCGGGCGTCATCAACCTCTCCCACCAACGCTACCTACGCCGCGCCCGCTGACCTGAAAGAAGATGGCCGGCCCGCCGGATAACCGGCGGGCAGGCCACCCAACCCACCACCAGAAGCCGCACCAACGCCCGCCCGCCGCAACAGACCGCAAAACGCACACAGGCCAGGCACAAAACGGCGCGCCAACGACCACCGATCCACACGACAGCCCCGCCCGACACCAGCCAGCGAGTGCTCCCGTCGGCGGCTGCGAACCCGCCGCCCGGTATCAGTCTGGTCGGGTGCCTCGGGGGTGGGCTTGGCGGTGGACTTGTTTGAGGCGGTCGGCTGATACGTGGGTGTAGATCTGCGTGGTCTGCAAGGAGGCGTGGCCCAGGATTTCTTGGACGCTCCGCAGGTCGGCGCCGCCTTCTAGCAGGTGGGTAGCCGCACTGTGGCGCAGCCCGTGGGGGCTGAGATCCGGGACCTGGCCCACCTCGGAGATCCGCGAGTGGACGATTCGGCGGGCGCTCGTCGGGTGGAGACGCCCGCCGCGGGCGCCGAGGAAGAGGGCGGGCCCGCTGTCCTCGGTCGCGAGCGCGGGACGTCCGGCGCGCAGCCAGTCCTGGACGGCGCGGACGGCGGGTTCGCCGACAGGGACCGTGCGCTCACGTCCGCCCTTGCCGAAGACGCGGATTGTCCGGCGGCCGGTGTCCAGGTCGTCGATGTCGAGTCCGCACAGCTCGCTGACTCGGACGCCGGTCCCGTAGAGCACCTCCAAGACGGCCAGGTCGCGGAGACCGAGCGAGCCTTGGGCGTCCATGGTGTCCAGGAGACGGGCGGCGTCGTCCTGGGTGAGCACGCCGGGGAGATCGCGCCGTCGATTGGGTGTGCCCAAGAGCAGCCCCGGGTCGTTTTCGAGAAGCCCGCGCCGGTGTAGGTGGCGGGTGAAGGCTCGGACGGCCGCCGTGCGGCGGGCCAGGGTCGCGCGCGACCGCCCCAGGGCGTGCTGACGGGCCAGCCACGCGCGCAGCAACGAGACGTCCAGCTCCGCCGGTTCGGTGACCCCGGTGGCCGCGGCGTAGGCGCACAGGTCGGCCAGATCACCGAGATAGGCGCGCAGGGTGTGCGGCGAGACGTCCCGTTCGGCGCGCAGATGGCGCCCGAACTCGGAGACGGCGTCCTCCAGCGGCTCGGTCACAGGCGTCACGCTGCGCCACAGCCCCGGTCGACGCAAGCACCGCACGCCGGTTTCGAGCGATCTGTCGAGCTTGTTCCCACAGTTATCCACAGGTTGGCGTTTCCACGCTACGCACCGTGACGGCCCGCCAGTGTCGAAGACCGGAGGTGAGGCCCATGAACGCCCACATCGACCTCGGCCGCCGCGGCGAGGACGCCGCCGCCGAATACCTGGCCGGACTCGGCTGGACGATCCTCGACCGCAACTGGCGGTGCCCCGAGGGCGAGCTGGACATCGTCGCCCATGACGGGCGGCGGCACGTGGTCTGCGAGGTGAAGACCCGCCGCTCGGCCAGGTTCGGCGACCCCCTCGAAGCCATCACCGCCGACAAGGCCGCCCGGTTACGCCGGCTGGCCTGGCGGTGGGCCGCCGCGAACGGGGTCGGCGGCGCGTCCATGCGGGTCGACGTCCTCGGCCTGATCAGCTACGGCGACCGCTTCTCCATCGACCACGTGCGGGAGGTGTGCTAAATGACGCTCGCTAAGACGCGCTCCGTCTCCTTGGTCGGGGTGGACGGCTTCGTCGTGGACATCGAGGCCGCCATCACCAGCGGCGTCCCCGGCCTGCATCTGGTCGGCCTTCCCGACACCGCGCTCAGCGAAGCCCGCGACCGGGTCCGCGCGGCGATCTTCAATTCGGGCGAAGACTGGCCCAACAGGCACGTCACGGTCTCGCTGTTCCCGGCGAGCATGCCCAAGAAGGGGTCGACCTTCGATGTCGCCATCGCCGTGGCATTGCTCGCGGCGGCGGAGGCGATCCCGGCCCGCAGTTGCGCGGGGCTCGTGCTGATCGGCGAGCTCGGGCTGGACGGCCGCCTCCGTCCCATCCAGGGCGTCCTGCCCGCTGTCCTTGCCGCCGCGAACCGTGGCTGCCGCACGGTGGTCGTCCCGAGCCAGAACGCCGCGGAGGCCGAACTCGTCCCGGGGATGGAGGTCCTGTCCGCGCGCAACCTGCGCGCGCTCCTCTGCCTGCTGCGCGACGAGCCACCGCCCGTCGAGGAGGACGAGGAGGAGGACGCCCCCGACTCCCCGACGAACGGGTTCGCTCTGCGACAGCAAGAGATCTCACCCGACCTCGACCTGGCGGACGTCCGCGGCCAGGCCGAGGCCCGCCGCGCCCTGGAGATCAGCGCCGCGGGAGGGCATCATCTCTTCTTCGCCGGCCCGCCCGGCTGCGGCAAGACGATGCTGGCCGAGCGGCTGCCGACGCTGATGCCGCCCCTCGAACCCGAGATCGCGCTGGAGGTCACCGCGATCCACTCCGTGGCCGGGACGCTCCGGCCGGGCCCGCCACTGATCACCCAGCCGCCGTTCTACGCGCCGCACCACACCGCATCGCGCGCCTCGATGGTCGGCGGAGGCTCGGGCCGGGTCCTCCAACCGGGCGCGGTGTCCCTCGCACACCGCGGGATCCTCTTCCTGGACGAGGCACCCGAGTTCCAACTGGGAACGCTCGACGCCCTCCGCCAGCCCCTCGAAGAAGGCGAGGTGCGGATCACCCGCATCGAGGGCATGGCGCACTTCCCCGCGCGGTTCACGCTCGTCCTCGCCGCGAACCCGTGCCCGTGCGCCGCGGCGAAGCAGATCGACTGCTCCTGCGCACCCGGTGCCCGACGCAAGTACACGAGCCGCGTGTCCGGGCCGCTGCTCGACCGCGTCGACCTCAAGCTGGAGCTGACCCCCGCCAGCCGGGCCGAACTCCGCTACGACCTGGAGTTCGCCGAGTCGAGCAAGGTCGTGGCCGAACGCGTCCTGCTCGCCAGGGAGCGGACGCTCGGACGCCTGGCCGGCACCCCGTGGCGGTCGAACGCCGAGGTCCCCGGGCCGGAGCTGCGCCGCCGGTTCACCCCGCCGCCGGAGGCGATGCGGGCCGCCGACGACGCCCTGCAGCGGGGCACGCTGAGCGCCCGCGGCCTCGACCGGGTCCTGCGGGTCGCGTGGACGATCGCCGACCTCGCCGGCCACGACGAACCGGGCCCGGACGACATCGGCGGCGCCCTCACCCTGTGGTCGGCGGGGCGCCAATGAGCGACGAGCGAACCGCCCGCGCCACCCTGACCGCGGTCGCCGAACCCGGCGACGCCTTCCTCAACCGGATCATCGACCACTGCGGCCCGGAAGGTGCGCTGGAGGCCGTCCGGGCCGCCCAGGTCCCGGAAGGGGTGTCCGCCACCCCGAAGGAGGCCCGGCGGCTCGACGCCTGGCGGATCCGCCTCATCGCCGCGGAACCCGACCAGGACATGGCCGTCTGCGCCCGGTTCCGCGGCCGGTTCGTCTGCCCCGGAGACCCCGAATGGCCGACGACCCTGGACGATCTCGGCACCGGCCGGCCGTACGCGCTCTGGCTCCTCGGCCCCCTCGACCTGCGCTACACCTGCCTGCGCTCGGTCGCCGTCGTCGGTTCCCGCGCCGCGTCCCCCTACGGCCTGCGCGCCGCCGCCGATTTCGCCTCCGGGCTCGCCGACGCGGGCTGGACGGTGATCTCCGGCGGCGCCCTGGGCATCGACGCGGCCGCCCACCGCGGCTCGCTGGCCGCCGACGGCACCACCGTCGCCGTCCTCGCCAACGGGGTCGACGTCCCCTACCCGGCGTCCAACGAGGGCCTCTTCGCCGAGATGGCCCGACGGTCGCTGCTGGTCAGCGAGTCGCCGCCGGGCACCCATCCGCACCGCCTCCGGTTCCTCGTCCGCAACCGGGTGATCGCCGCCCTCTCACGAGGCACCGTCATCGTCGAGGCGGAGGCGCGCAGCGGTGCGCTCAACACCGCCGGCTGGGCGGCCAAGCTCGGCCGCGTCGTCATGGCGGTGCCCGGCCCGATCACCTCCCGGTCCTCGGTCGGCTGCCACCGCCTCCTGCGTGAGGAGGGCACCACGCTGGTGACGCGCCCCGAGGAGATCGTCGAGGCGGTCGGGCTCATCGGCGACGACTTGGCACCGCCACCGGACACCCCCGTCCTCCCCCGCGACCGCTTGGAGCCGGTCACCCGCTGCGTCCTGGAGGCCTTCCCGGCACGCGGCGCGGCCGGCCCCGCCCAGCTGGCGGTCAAGGCGGGCGTCGACCTGAACACCGTCAACGCCAAGCTCGGCCTCCTCGCCGCCGCCGGCTTCATAGAACGCACAGCAGCCGGCTGGCGCCTAACAAAATCCGCCAAATCCCCCACCGGCCCCACCCCACCCCCCAAGCAATGACCCCCCACTCCGCCGAGCACCACACCCCCCAAGCGGCCGAATGAGCGGCTGTCCGCTGTTTCTGGCTGGCGGGGGCGCCCTGCCGGGGCTGGAGACTTTGCCGCCGGCCTTGCGCCGCCCCAGAACCAGAGCAGCCCCGCAGGGTGGCGGGTAGTGGCGCGGTGTCTGGGCCGCGGGGGTCGCGTGGGTGAGCGGGTGTTGGCCGGTTTTCGGCTGGTGGAGGCACTGCCGGAGATTGGGGCTTTGCTGTCGCTGGCAGCGCTGGGCTGGGCGACGTCGCTGCTGAGCAGGGCGCCAGCAAGTCGGTGCTCTGGAGCGCGAGGTGGTTGGTTTGTTGCGTGCTTTTGTGGGGGTCTAGGGGTCTATTGGGGGTGTTGGTCTGAGGGGAGTTCGAAGTCGCTCTTGGCTAGTTCTTCGACGTTGACGTCTTTGAAGGTGACTACGCGGACGTTCTTGACGAAGCGGGCCGGGCGGTACATGTCCCAGACCCAGGCGTCCTGCATCGTGACCTCGAAGAAGACCTCGCCGTTGTCGACGCTGCGCACCTGGAGGTCGACCGAGTTCGTCAGGTAGAAGCGGCGCTCGGTCTCGACGACGTAGGTGAACAGGCCGAGGACGTCGCGGTACTCGCGATAGAGCTGAAGCTCCATCTCGGTCTCGTACTTCTCGAGATCCTCGGCGCTCACGCTCGTGCCCCTTCCGTGCGGTCCTCGCCGGGGAGTTCCCCCTCGGTCTCCTCTTCCAGGACCACATCCCCATTGTTCCGCAAGGCACGCCCCACGTTGACGTAGGAGAACCGATGTTCCGGGCAAGGGCCGTGTTCGGCGAGGGACCTGCCGTGTGCGCGGGTCACGTAGCCCTTGTGGACGTCGAAGCCGTATTCGGGGTAGCGCTCGTGGAGTTCAACCATGATCCGGTCTCGGGTGACCTTGGCGATGATGGACGCCGCCGCCACGCAGGCGGCGACCTGGTCGCCCTTGATCATCGCGAGGGCGGGGACGTCCAGGCCGGGGACGGGGAAGCCGTCGCTGAGGACGTAGGCGGGCCGCTGGTCCAGGGCGGCGAGGGCCCGCCGCATTCCGGTGATGTTGCACCGGTGCAGGCCGATCCGGTCGATGTCGTGGCAGGGGATGATGACCGCGCTCCACGCCTGGGCACGTTCGGTGATCTCCGCGTACAGTTCCTCCCGGCGGGCGGGTGTGAGGAGTTTGGAGTCGGTGAGGCCCTCGATCCTGCGGCGTCCGCCCTGGAGGATCACCGCGCCGACGACCATCGGACCCGCGCAGGCGCCCCGGCCCGCTTCGTCGACGCCGGCGACGGGGCTGAACCCGGCGTGGTCCAGCGCGCGCTCGTACGCGAACAGCCCCGCGTCCCGGCGCGGGGTGAAGCGAAGCGGACGATCCCTCATGCTCCGCAGCGTACGACCCGAGCGCCCCCGGTCGCCCACAGAACGCCCCCTTGCGGCCTTATGTCACAACCGTGCCGCGTCTCGTCCGGTGGCGGCGCCGCAGGTAGGCGATGGGGAGGGCACCGAGGAAGCCGAGGGCGTACGGCGTGGCGGGGAGGGCGGCGGCGGCCGGTTTCTCCAGGTCGCGCTGCTTGAAGGTGTCGGGGATCGGCAGGTTCCCCATGCGGTCCAGGGGCCAGACGACGACGAACGCGCGGCCAATGACGCGGTCGACCGGGATGGTGCCGCCGCCGGGGTCGCCGCGGTGCGAGCGGGAGTCGTAGGACAGTTCGCGATGGTCGCCCATGACCCACAGTTGGCCCGGCTTCACGGTGACGTCGAACGGGTCGTTGGACGGCTTGTTCTGCTCGTGCGTGACCGGGTCGGTGAAGACGTAGGACTGCTCGTCGAGCGGGACGCCGTTGACGGTGACGCGGCCCTTGGCGTCGCAGCATTTGACGTGGTCGCCGGGGATGCCGATGACGCGCTTGATGTAGTCCTTCTCGTTGGGCGCCACGCCGAAGGCGGTGCCGATCGCGCGCAGGACCTTGGAGACGGGGTTGCCGGGCTCCTCGACCTGGACCTCGGGGTCCCAGGAGTCGAGCCCGTTGAAGACGATGACGTCACCGCGGGCGATGTCGCGCGTGTGGTAGACGATCTTGTTGACGAGGACGCGGTCGCCGACCTGGAGGGTGTTCTCCATGGAGCCGGACGGGATGTAGAACGCCTGGACCGCGAACGCCTTGATGACGAGGGCCAGGACGACGGCGACGACGATGAGGACCGGGAGCTCTTTCCAGAACGAACCCTGCTTCTTCTTCTTGCGCCCGCCCTCGTCCTCGGAGCCGCCGGCCGCCTCGTCGGCCGAGTTCGCGGGCTCCTTCTCTTCGGGCACCGAGCCCTCGGCTTCGGATCGCACGTCTCTCCGATCGTCCTCGTCAGTCATCAGAGCGAAAGCCTAGCGGCGCCGGGCCCGCGGGGCGCCGCGCGCGGGCGTGTCGGCGGGGTGCCGGACGGTGGCTCCGTCCGCAACGGGCAACGCCCCGGTCACCGCTGCGGGTTCCCGGGGCGTCGTCGTCATCGGCTCAGTGGTCGCGCTTCTCCT
Source organism: Actinomadura sp. B10D3 (assembly GCF_039871695.1). Lineage (NCBI taxonomy): Bacteria > Bacillati > Actinomycetota > Actinomycetes > Streptosporangiales > Thermomonosporaceae > Actinomadura > Actinomadura sp. B10D3. The sequence goes on along the minus strand of NZ_JBDPLY010000019.1, from coordinate 145,381 downwards.
TGATGCGCGCGGCCTTGCCGCGCAGGTTGCGCAGGTAGTAGAGCTTCGCGCGGCGGACGTCGCCGCGGGTGACGACCTCGATCTTGTCGATGGAGGGGCTGTTGAGCGGGAACGTCCGCTCGACGCCGACGCTGTAGCTGACCTTGCGGACGGTGAAGGTCTCGCGGGCGCCGCCGCCCTGCCGCCGGATCACCACGCCCTGGAAGACCTGGATACGGCTCCGGTTGCCCTCGGTGACCCGCACGTGCACCTTCAGCGTGTCTCCCGGACGGAAGTCCGGGATGTCGGCGCGCATCGCGGCCTTCTCGATCTCCTGGATCAGGGTGTGCATCGCAGCGGTTCCTCATGGTCGAACGCGGGCGTCGAGAGGCCCCGGTGGATCCTTCGTGGGGGCGTCGCGCCGCGGAGAGTGGTCTTGGGGTGCCGTGCGGCCTACGCGCACGGACGCTCTAGTCTGCCATATCTTCGCCGTCAACCGGAAAACCGGCCTCGCGCAGGACGGCCCGGTCGCGTTCGTCGAGGGCCTTGCGGTCGAGGCGTTCGACCAGTTCGGGACGGTGCCGCGCCGTCCGCCGGAGGGCCTCGTCGCGCCGCCAGCGGGCGATCGCCCCGTGGTGCCCCGACAGGAGGACGTCGGGGACGGCCCGGCCGCGCCAGACCGGCGGCTTGGTGTAGACGGGCCCCTCCAGCAGCGACTCCATGGCGCCGGGGGCGAAGGAGTCGTCGGCGGCGGAGTCGGCGTTGCCGAGGACGCCCGGCAGCAGGCGCCCGATCGCCTCCACCATGACGAGGACGGCGACCTCCCCGCCGGCGAGGACGAAGTCGCCGAGGCTGACCTCGTCCACCGGCATCCAGGTGCGGGCCTCCTCGGTGACCCGGGAGTCGATGCCCTCGTAGCGCCCGCACGCGAACACCAGCCACGGCTCCGCGGCGTACCGGACCGCGTCGGCCTGGGTGAACGGCCGCCCGCTCGGCGTCGGAATGATCAACCGCGGCACCGGCCCGGCCGGGGACGCAGGGGTGGACGGGACATCGTCGCCGGCCGTCCGGGATGACGGGTCGCCGAGAGACTGCCCGTTACCGGGCGCCGATGCGCCATGTGCCGCGTCGCCGGACGGCGGGCTGTCCGCGTGTGACCGGTCGGGCGAGGCGTTCAGGGGCGTCCCCTCCGAACGTGAACCCGGTGGCAGGCCGCCCGCATCTGTCGGGTCGGACGACGCGCCGCCGTCCCGCGGCCGGTCGGACGGCGGGGTGCTCTGGGGTGCCTCCTCCGGACGCGGGCCGGCAGACGGCTCGCCCGGTGGGGGGATGAGGGCGTCGAGGGCTTCGCCCCAGGGGGTGGGTTTCATGACCATGCCGGGGCCGCCGCCGTACGGGGTGTCGTCGACGGTGCGGTGCCGGTCGTGGGTCCAGGCGCGCAGGTCGTGGACGTGCACGTCCAGGATCCCGGCGCGCCGCGCCTTGCCCAGGAGGGAGATGTCGAGGGGGGCGAAGTACTCGGGGAAGATCGTGACGATGTCGATTTTCATGATTCGTCGAGTAGGCCGGGGGGCGGGTCGATCACGAGCCGCCCCCCGGGGACGTCCACCTCCGGGACGAGCGCCGCGACGAACGGCACCAGTTTCTCCCCGGCGGCGCCGCGCACGACCAGGAGGTCCTGGCCGTGGTGGAGGACGCCGGAGACCTGGCCGACATCGGCCCCGTCCGCGGTGACCACGGCGAGCCCGATCAGTTCCTGGTCGTGGAAGTCGTCGGGGTCGGCGGACGGGGGGATGTCGCCGGGGTCGACGACGAGCCAGGTGCCGCGCAGTTGCTCCGCGGCGTCGCGGTCGCCGATCCCGGCGAAGCGCACGAGCAGGCGTCCCGAATGCCGGCGTGCCCGCTCGACGGTGAGCGGACCGGCGGTGGCGGGGTCGGTGGTGACCGTCGCGCCGACGGCGAACCGGGAATCCGGGTCGTCCGTGCGGACGTCGATGGTCACCTCACCGCGGACCCCGTGCGGCCGTCCGATCCGTCCCACCACGAGCGGTTCGCTCATCGGGACACCACTCAGCGGACCTCGTTGACGTCGAGGAGGTCGACGCGCACGTAGCGGCCCCCGGAGAGGGCGCTGATCACCGTGCGGAGGGCCTTGGCGGTGCGACCGCTTCGGCCGATGACCTTTCCGAGGTCCTCGGGGTGCACGCGCACCTCGAGGACCCGGCCGCCCCTGATCCGGCGGGCGCGGACCCGGACGTCGTCCGGGTTCTCCACGATCCCGCGGACCAGGTGCTCGAGCGCTTCTTCGAGCACGTCAGCCCTCGCTCTTGGCTTCGTCGGTCTCGGCGGCCTTCGCCTCGGACTTCTTCGGCTCGGCCTTCTTCTTGCCCCGGGTCGCGGTGCCGGCGGCCGCGTCGTCGCCCAGCGACTCCTTGACGGCGGCCTCGAACGCGACCTTCTTGTCGGCCTTCGGCTCGGCGACCTTGAGGGTGCCCTCGGCGCCCGGCTCGCCCTTGAACTTCTGCCAGTCGCCGGTGATCTTCAGCAGGTTGAGGACGGGCTCGGTCGGCTGCGCGCCGACGCCGAGCCAGTACTGGGCGCGCTCGGAGTCGATCTTGATGAGCGACGGCTCCTGCTTGGGCTGGTAGAGCCCGATCTCCTCGATGGCGCGCCCGTCCCGCTTGGTACGGGCGTCGGCGACGACGATCCGGTACTGCGGGTTCCGGATCTTCCCCAGACGCTTGAGCTTGATCTTGACTGCCACGGGTGTGGTGTACTCCAACTTCGTCACTGGGTGGACGAGCCCGTGCCAGGTGGGGAACACCGGCTCACGGCCGTCCGATGGACTCCGGTCGCGCAGGACGAGAGAGGGCGCCTCGCGAGTCCGGGTTTCCAGCCTGTCATTCTGCCAGACGTTCGGCGTGAAAGCGCCATCGCGCAACCGGGTGTCGCCCCGGCCCGCGGCGGGTCACTTCTTCTTGCGGCCCTGCAGCTTGCCGAGGTCGGGCATCTGGAAGCCGGGCGGGAGCTGGCCGCCGAGGCCCGGGGGCAGGCCGCCCTTGCCGGCGAGGCCGGGCGGGAGGCCCTGGGGCATGCCGTCGGCGGCGGGCTGCTCCTGCTCGGGGCGGGCGCCCTTGCCGGCGGCGCGCTTGCGCGGGTCGCCGCTGCGCTGCTTGCCCTTCTTGTTCTTGGCCTTCGCCGCCTTGGCGGCCTTCTTGCGCCCGCCGGGCATGCCGGGCAGGCCCATGCCGCCGGCCATCTGCCGCATCATCTTCTGCGCGTCGAAGAAGCGGGTGACGAGGCTGTTGACCTCGCCGACGCTGACGCCGGAGCCCTTGGCGATGCGGGCCCGCCGGGAGCCGTTGATGATCTTGGGCTGGGAGCGCTCCTGCGGGGTCATCGAGCGGATGATCGCGGCGATCCGGTCCAGGTCGCGGTCGTCGATCTGGCTGATCTGGTCGCGGACCTGCCCCATGCCCGGCATCATCCCGAGCAGGTTCCCGATCGGGCCGAGCTTGCGGATCATCATCATCTGCTCGAGGAAGTCCTCCAGCGTGAAGTCCTCGCCCGAGGCGAACTTGCTGGACATCTTCTCGGCCTGCTCGGCGTCGAACGCCTGCTCGGCCTGCTCGATCAGGGTGAGGATGTCGCCCATGTCGAGGATCCGGCCCGCCATGCGGTCCGGGTGGAAGACGCTGAAGTCCTCCAGCTTCTCGCCCGTCGAGGCGAACATGATGGGGCGGCCGGTGATGTGCCGGACCGACAGGGCCGCGCCGCCGCGCGCGTCGCCGTCGAGCTTGGTGAGGACGACGCCGTCGAAGCCGACGCCGTCCATGAAGGCCTGGGCGGTGTTGACGGCGTCCTGGCCGACCATGGCGTCGACGACGAACAGCACGTCGTCCGGCTTGACGGCGTCGCGGATGTCGATGGCCTGCCGCATCATCTCCGCGTCGATGCCGAGCCGGCCCGCGGTGTCGATGACGACGACGTCGTGCTGGGCGTGCCGGGCCTGGTCGATCGACCGGCGCGCGACGTCGACCGGGTCGCCGACGCCGCTGCCCGGCTCGGGCGCGAACACCGGCACCCCGGCGCGCTCGCCGACGACCTCCAGCTGCTGGACGGCGTTCGGGCGCTGGAGGTCGGCGGCGACCAGCAGCGGCGTGTGGCCCTCCTGCTTCAGCCAGCGGGCCAGCTTGCCGGCGAGGGTGGTCTTGCCGGCGCCCTGCAGGCCGGCGAGCATGATCACGGTGGGCGGCGTCTTGGCCAGCCGGATCCGCCGGGTCTCGCCGCCGAGGATGTTGATGAGCTCCTCGTTGACGATCTTGACGACCTGCTGCGCCGGGTTCAGCGCCTGCGAGACCTCCGCGCCCCGCGCCCGCTCCTTGACCTGCGCGATGAAGTCCTTGACCACGGGGAGCGCGACGTCGGCTTCAAGCAGCGCGATCCGGATCTCGCGGGCGGTCGCGTTGATGTCGGCCTCGGAGAGCCGGCCCTTGCTGCGCAGCGACGAGAAGACCGTCGTCAACCGGTCGGAGAGCGTCTCGAACACGTGTCTGGACCGTCCTTGGAAAGCTTCTGGGATCGCCTATCAGCGTATCGGGTCGCCGGCGGGTCCCCGCCCGTCTCGCCGGGCCTTTCCTCACAGGGGCGTCCGCGTCAGCGCAGCGCGGCCAGCACCTCGTCCCGGACGGCGGCCGGTGCGGCCGGGTCCTCCAGCGGGCGGCCCTGCTCGTCCACCACGTAGAAGACGTCCACCGCCTCGGCGCCGAGGGTGTCCACCTGCGCCGCGCGGATCTGGACGCCGCACGCCCCGAACGCCTGGCCGATCCGCCACAGCAGGCCGGGCCGGTCGTGCGCCCGCACCTCGACCACGGTGGCGGTCCGCGACGCGTCCGGGACGATCATGACGCGCGGCGGCGGCACGGTGATCCCGGGCCGCGCCCGCACGGCCCGCGCCCGCCGCTCCAGGCGGGCGGCGACGTCGAGCCGGCCGGCGAGCATCCGCCGCAGGTCCGCCTCCAGGCTGGCCGGATCCGGCGGCGTCCCGTATTCGGGGACGGCGGTGAAGTCCAGGACGGCCGTGTCCCCCTCGCCGTCCAGGGAGGACGTCGTCCGGGCGGTCTTGACGGCCAGGCGGTGGAGGGCGAGGACGCCCGCGGCGCGCCACAGCAGGCCGGGCCGGTCGGGCGCGGCGATGGTGATCCGGGAGCCCGCGACGCGGACGGCGGCGCCGTCGTGGCGGGCCAGGGCGAGGTGGCCGGGGGCGAGGGCGGGCGCGGGCGGCGGGGTGCCGCCGGCGAGGGCCGCGCCTGCGCGGCGGGCGAGCTCGGCGACGAGCCCGGCCTTCCAGGATCCCCAGGCGGCGGGCCCGGTGGCGCCGCCGTCGGCGATGGCGAGGGCGGCGAGGAGGTCGAGGAGTTCGCGCTCCCGGCCCGGCACCTCCGCGACGGCGGCCGTGACGGTCTGGACCGTCACCGGGTCGTCGATGTCGCGGCGGGTGGCGGTCTCGGGCAGCAGCAGATGGTGCCGGACGAGCGTTTCGAGCACGCGCACGTCCTCCTCGGGGAAGCCGAGGCGGGCGCCGATGTCGCGCGCGACGACGGCGCCACTGGTGGAGTGGTCGCCGGGCCAGCCCTTGCCGATGTCGTGCAGGAGGGCGCCGACCAGCAGCAGGTCGGGGCGGGCCACCTCGCGGGTCAGGGCGGCGGCGGCCGCGGCGGTCTCCACCAGGTGGCGGTCCACGGTGAAGCGGTGGACGGGGTTGCGCTGCGGCCGGTTCCGGACGCGCTCCCAGTCGGGCAGCAGCCGGACGATCAGCCCGGCCTGGTCGAGGGCCTCCCAGACGGCGATGGCCGCGGGGCCGGCGCCGAGCAGGGAGACCAGGGCGTCGCGGGCCTCGGCGGGCCACGGGTCGCGGGGCAGCACCGCGCGCTCGGCCAGCCGCGTGACGGTGGCGGGGGCGGGCGGCAGGCCCGCCTGCGCGGCGGCCGCGGCGAGCCGCAGGACGAGCGCCGGGTCGTTCAGATCCGCGTTCCGCGCGAGGACGACCTCGCCCTCGTACTCCACGGCCCCGTCCCCCACGGGGCGCCGCTCGGGACGCCCGTCCCCGCCGGGCCGCCCGGCGCCCGGCGCGCCCGCGTTCGGATCGGCCTTGCTCAGGTCGGCGGCGTCCAGGTGGGCGGTGGGGGGCGTCGGACGGGCGGTCCTGGCCCGGGTTCGGGTGAAGCGGTCCACGCGGCGCCACAGGTGGGAGGCCGCGTAGGTGATCGCGCGGGCCGCCTCCGCGATCGAGCGCTGCAGGACGTCGGCGTCCAGGAGGCCGAGGGTCTCGGCCACGGCCTGCTTCTCCTGCAGGACGAGGCGGTCCGAGGAGCGGCCCGTCACCTCGTGCAGGGCGTGCCGGACGTCGAGGAGCAGGTCGTGGGCGGACCGGACCCGGGCGTCCGGGGCGGAGGCCACCCAGGAGGCGGCGACGGCGTGCATGACGTGCACGTCCCGCAGGCCGCCGCGGGCCTCCTTGAGGTCGGGTTCCTGGAGGAAGGCCAGCTCGCCCTGGGCCTCCCAGCGGTCGCGGCACATCGCCGACAGCTCGGTGAGCCGGGCGGGCGCGTCGGCGCGCCAGTCGGTGAGGACGGCGGCGCGCAGCTCGTCGACGAGCGCGTGGTCCCCGGCGATCCGGCGGGCCGACAGCAGGCCGAGCGCGGCCTTCATGTCGCCGCGGGCCACGGTGCGGGCCTCGTGGACGGTGCGGACGGAGTGGTCGAGCCTGGTCCCGGAGTCCCAGACCGGGTACCAGACGCGGTCGGCGAGGGCGGCGACGCCGGCCAGGCCGCGGTGCAGGAGGACGAGGTCGAGGTCGCCGCCGGGGGTCAGCTCGCGGCGGGCGTGGCTGCCGACCGCGACGAGGGCGACGCCGTCCGGGGCGGGGCCGGCGGCCAGCAGGGAGGCCAGCCACCGGTCCAGTTCGGCGGCGCGGGCGGCCCGTGCTCTCGCGAGGGCCGCCCGCGCGGCCTCCGCCGTTCCGGTGCCGCCGGCCGGAGCGGGCGCGGGGGCCCGGTCTCCGGCCGGCGGGCGGGCGAGGGTCACCGGGGTCCCTAGAGGGCGTCCGGACCGGTCTCGCCGGTGCGGACGCGGACCACGGTGTCGACCGGGACGGCCCACACCTTGCCGTCGCCGATCTTGTCGGTGCGGGCCGCCTTGACGATCACGTCGATGATGTCGTCGGCGTCCTCGGCGTCGACGAGGACCTCGATGCGCAGCTTGGGCACCAGGTCGACCTGGTACTCGGCGCCCCGGTAGACCTCGGTGTGGCCCTTCTGCCGGCCGTAGCCGCTGGCCTCGCTGACGGTCATGCCCTTGACCCCGAAGGTCTCCAGGGCCTTCTTGACCTCGTCGAGCTTGAACGGCTTGATGACCGCGGTGATGAGCTTCATGGCTTAAGCCTCCACCTTCTTCGCCGCGTCCCCGGAGACCGGGGCCGGGGGCGCCGCGACGGTCGCGCCGGAGCCGCCGGCGCGGATGGTGCCGAAGTCGTAGGCGGTCTCCGCGTGGGCGGTGCTGTCGATGCCGGTGGCCTCGTCCTCCTCGCCGATCCGGAAGCCCATGGCCAGGTCGATGACCTTCGCGATCACGAAGGTGACGACGAACGAGTAGGCGAGGGTCGCGAGGACGGCGACCGCCTGCTTGCCGAGCAGCGAGAACCCGCCGCCCGCGAGCAGCCCGTCGGCACCGGCGTCGTTCACCGCGGTGGTGGCCAGGAAGCCGATCAGCAGGGCGCCGACGATGCCGCCGACCATGTGGACGCCGACCACGTCGAGGGAGTCGTCGTAGCCGAGCCTGTACTTGAGGCTGACCGCGAACGCGCACACCGCGCCGGCGATGAGACCGAGGACGATGGCCCCGAGCGGGGTGATGAACGCGCAGGCCGGGGTGATGGCGACCAGCCCGGCGACGATGCCGGACGCGATGCCGAGCGTGGTGGACGCGCCGTCGCGCAGCTTCTCCACGACGATCCAGCCGAACGCGGCGGCGCAGGTCGCGGCGAGCGTGTTGATGAACGCGACGGCCGAGGTGGCGCCGGCCGACACCGCGGACCCGGCGTTGAACCCGAACCAGCCGAACCACAGCAGCCCGGCCCCGAGGAGGACGAACGGCAGGTTGTGCGGCCGCATCGGCTCCTTCGGCCAGCCCTTGCGCTTGCCGAGGACGAGCGCCAGCGCGAGCGCCGCGACACCGGCGTTGATGTGCACGACCGTGCCGCCGGCGAAGTCGAGCGCGCCGAGGTCGAACAGCCAGCCGGCCTTGCCGCCCTCCTCGCCGTCGGACCACCACACCCAGTGGGCGATCGGGAAGTACACGAGCGTCGCCCACACGAGGGCGAACACGACCCAGGCCCCGAACTTGGCGCGGTCCGCCACCGCGCCGCTGATCAGGGCGACGGTGATGATGGCGAACGTCGCCTGGAACGCCACGAACACCAGTTGCGGGATGCCCGTTCCGTCGTCGGCCGTCGCCGCGGTCTCCAGGCCGACCAGGCCCCAGTCTCCGAACCCTCCGATGAACGAGCTGAGCCCGCCGCCGGAGGAGAACGTGAGGGAGTAGCCGTAGACGACCCATGCCATGCCCACCACGGCGATGCTGACGAAGCTCATCATCATCATGTTGAGCACGCTCTTGGCCCGGCTCATGCCTCCGTAGAAGAAGGCGAGCCCGGGTGTCATCAGCAGGACGAGCGCGGTGCTCGTCAGCATCCAGGCGGTACTACCGCTATCGATCTTCATCTCTGAGAGAGTCCCTCCTCGCCAGGAACTTCGAACTGCTCAGAGACTCGACCTCGGCGATTTCACCCGAGGGACCCGTACGTTTCCAGGGTGTGAAAACCGCTCCCGGTGTGTTTCACCGGTGTTTCCAAATCCTCACATGCCGTATTTGTATGATGTAAGGCCTTTATTACTCGCCCAGGATGGCGTCCACGAAGGCCTCGGGCTCGAACGGCGCGAGGTCGTCCGGCCCCTCCCCGAGGCCGACGAGCTTGACCGGGACGCCCAGCTCCCGCTGCACCTGGACGACGATGCCGCCCTTCGCGGTGCCGTCCAGCTTCGTCAGCACGACGCCGGTGACGTTGACGACCTCGGCGAAGACGCGGGCCTGCTGCATGCCGTTCTGGCCCGTCGTCGCGTCCAGCACGAGCAGGACCTCGTCCACCGTGGCCTGCTTCTCCACGACGCGCTTGACCTTCCCGAGCTCGTCCATCAGCCCGGTCTTGGTGTGCAGCCGGCCGGCGGTGTCGATGATCACCGCGTCGACCTTGGTGTCGATGCCCTGCTTGACGGCGTCGAACGCGACGCTGGCCGGGTCGGCGCCCTCGTCCTTGCGGACGACCTGCGCGCCCACCCGCGTCCCCCAGGTCTCCAGCTGGTCGGCGGCGGCGGCGCGGAACGTGTCGGCGGCGCCCAGCAGGACGGTGTTCCCGTCGCCGACGAGGACGCGGCCGAGCTTGCCGCACGTGGTCGTCTTGCCGGTGCCGTTCACGCCGACGACCATGAGCACGGCGGGACGGTCCCCGGGCGCCTCGGTGCGCAGGGAGCGGTCCAGATCCGGGCCGATCTGCTTGACGAGCTCCTGCTTGAGCAGCTCCCGGACCTCCGCCGGGCTGCGCGTGCCGAGGACCTGGACCCGGGTCCGCAGGTCGTCGGTGACCTGGCGGGCCACCGAGGTGCCCATGTCGGCGGTGATCAGCGTGTCCTCGATCTCCTCCCAGGCGTCGTCGTCGAGCGTGTCGCGCGACAGCAGGCCGAGGAGGGTCTTGCCGAAGGTGTTCTGCGACCGGGCGAGCCGCGCCCGCAGCCGGATGAGCCGCCCCGCGCCCGGCGGCGGCTTCTCGATCTCGACCGTGGGCCGCGGGGGCGGCACCTCGGTCGGCGGCGCCTTCTCGATCGTGGGGGCGCCGCCCTCCGCCTCGCCGGCGGCGGTCGCCCCGCCGGTCCGTTCCGCGGGCGGCTCGGCGGGCGGGCGCGGGCGGGTCCGGCCCGGCCGCAGGAGCGCGATACCGCCGACGATCAACGCGACTACCGCCAGCGCGGCGATGACGATCACATATTCCATAGCGCCCCCAGTTTTCCAGAAGATACGAGTGCCCACCCAGGCGGGCGATCCCTGGAACTCCCGTGGGCCTGACCGATCAGTCTGGCATCCGCCCGGGGAGGGATGCCCGCTCGGACGACTCCCACTCGTCGACGTTGCGGAGGAGGGCCTCCAGGTAGGAGCGCAGATGGGTGCGGTAGACGTCGCTGTAGGTGCGCAGGTAGGCGATCTCCCGTTCCATGGCGCGGCGCTCGTCGTCCGGGAGGGGCGCCGGAGGGGCGGGAGGCGGCGCGGCCTGCTCGGCGTGGCGGACGGCCGCGTCGGCGACGGCGGCGGCCTTGCGGTGGGCGTCCTCCAGGAGCTGCTCGGCGCGTCCCTTGGCGTCGGACAGGATCGCCTCCCGGTGCAGGCGCGCCTCGTGGGCCAGCTCGCGGGTGTAGCGCTCGGCGTCCGCGACGTACAGGTCGGCGGTCTGCTGGGCCTGGGACAGGATGCGGACGGCCTGGAAATGGGCGTCCTCGGGCGCCATCACCCCGCGGGTGCCCTTGGCCAGCTGGGCGCGCAGCCGGTTCACCTCCTCGGCCAGGGTGGCCTTGTCGGTGAAGATCTGGACGAGTTCCCTCTCCACGTACTGCAGGAAGTTGCGGACCTGCTCCTCGTCGTATCCGCGGCGCCCGAGGGCGGCCCGGGCGAACACCACCGAGTGGAGCTCGCCCGGGGTCAGCCGCGAGCCCTCGGAGACGACGGGAAGGTTCGGGGAGTTCAACGCTCTCACCTCTGTGCGTCTGCGAAGGTTTCCAGGCGGATGCGGTCGCGCGGCACACCGAGCCGCGTCAGCTGTTCCACGGTGTGCCCGACCATGGCGGACGGGCCGCACACGTAGGCGTCGTGGCCGTCCCAGGGGCCGCGCCTGGCGACCACGTCGGACAGGTTCCCGTGCTCGACGTCGCCGTCCCCGGCCTGGAGCACCGAGGAGAAGCCGTGCCCGCCGGACTCGTCCGACACGGCCGGGACGACGGTGAGCCAGGGGAACTCGCCGGCCAGCTTGGTCAGGTCCTCCAGGTCGTAGAGGCCGTCCCTGGTGCGGGCGCCGAAGAACAGGTGCACGCGCGGCGGCGGGGCGGGACGGTGCGCTATCTGCTCCAGGATCGCCTTGAGCGGCGCCAGGCCGGTGCTGCCCGCGATCAGCAGGACGTCCCGTCCGGACGCCTCGTCCAGCGTGAGGGTGCCGATGGGCGAGCCCATGCGGACCCGGTCGCCGACGTCGGTCCCGCGGACCAGCACGGGGCTCACCGGCCCGCCGTCCACCAGCCGGACGTGGAAGTCGACGGTCTGGTCGGGCCGCGGGGCGTTCGCCATCGAGTAGTAGCGCCAGTGCCGCAGCCGGGTCGGCACCTCCAGGGCGACCGACTGGCCGGGCACGTACGGCAGCGGCCGGTCGGGCTGGACGCGCAGGACGCTGATGTCGAACCGGCGCCGCTCGACCGCGACGATCTGGCCGTTCCACCAGGCGGGGCTGCTGAGGGCGTTCTCGTCGGCGGCCTCCAGCATCACCTTGGCGACGAGGCTGTAGGCGGCGTTCCAGTCGCTCTCGACCTCGTCGCTCCAGGCCGTCCCGGAGAAGTGCCGCAGGGTGGCGAGGAGGCTGGCCCCCACGTTCGGGTAGTGCTCGGCGACGATGCCGAACCTGCGGTGGTCGCGGCCGAGCTGCTGGAGGAACGGGACGAGGGCGGGCAGGTCGTCCACCCGGGACACGATGTGGCCGAGGGCGCGCAGCAGCTTGTCGCGCTGGCCGGCCATCCCGACGGGGAACATGTCGCGCAGGTGCGGGTTGCGGACGAAGAGGTCGGAGTAGAAGAACAGCGCCACGGCGTCGCCTTCTCCGGCGACCCGGTCGAAGCTGTCCTTCAGTCGCTGGGCGTCCATGCGGGTCAGGAGACGGGCTCGGCCGCGGCCTCCGCCATGACCTTGGCGACGAGCCCGTAGGCGGCCGCCCAGTCGCGTTCGAGTTCCTCGTTCCAGGCGGGGCCGCTGAAGTAGGCGAGGGTGGCGAGCAGGCTGGCGCCGACGGGCGCGTAGTGGTCGGCGACCACGCCGAAGCCGTGGTGGCGCCGGCCGAGGTCCTGCAGGAACGGGACGAGCGTCTCGGTGTCGTCCACCGACGAGACGATCTGCGAGAGCGCCGCGAGCAGCACCTCGTGCTGCCTGGCCATCGCCGCCGGGAACATCGACCTGAGCTGCGGTTCCCGCGCGAAAAGGTCGGCATAGAAATATTCGGCGACGTCCACGCCGTTAGCGCCCACCAGGGCGAAATTGTCTTTGAGTTTCCCGGTGTCCACGGGCATCACCTTTCCCGCGATCCTCCGTACCGGACGGGGGGAGCCCGGTGGGAGAGCCGGAGAACCGCCGGTGCTTATGGGTAGTGGATGGCCGAAGGGCAGCACAAGCCCGCGAGCGTCGCCACGTCATCACGGTCGGTGGCGGCCGCTCCGGATGCTCAGGCGCCACCGGGGCTAACGCGATGTCACCAAACGGTTATTGGAGGCCGAAAATACTTGGGACCAGATCACGATCGCGCCCGAAATACTGAAGATTGGGCGCTGTCACGTTCCATCTGAGGTATCAAATATTGCCGTTATGTGAAATTCGCGGGCGCTAGTCGCGCAGCCGCTGGCTGACGACCTGGGTGACGCCGTCGCCGCGCATGCTGACCCCGTAGAGGGCGTCGGCGCCCTCCATCGTCCGCTTCTGGTGCGTGATGATGATCAGCTGGGACGACTCGCGCAGCTCCTCGAAGACGGTGATGAGCCGCTGGGTGTTGGTGTCGTCCAGCGCCGCCTCGACCTCGTCGAGCACGTAGAACGGGGACGGGCGGGCCTTGAACACCGCGACGAGGAACGCGATGGCGACCAGGGAGCGCTCGCCGCCGGACAGCAGCGACAGCCGCTTGACCTTCTTGCCCGGCGGGCGGGCGGCGACCTCGACGCCGGTGGTGAGCATGTCGCCGGGCTCGGTCAGCGACAGGCTGCCCTCGCCGCCGGGGAACAGCCGGGCGAAGATGCGCTCGAACTCGCGTGCGGTGTCCTCGTAGGCGGCGGCGAACACCTGCTGGACGCGGTCGTCCACCTCCTTGACGAGGCCGAGCAGCTCCCGCTGGGTCTTCTTCAGGTCTTCGAGCTGCGAGGTGAGGAACGCGTGCCGTTCCTCCAGCGCGGCGAACTCCTCCAGGGCGAGGGGGTTGATCTTGCCGAGCTGGTTGAGCTGCCGCTCGGCGGTCTTGGCCCGCTTCTCCTGGACGGCCCGGTCGTACGGGACGGGCCGCGCGTCCTCCCCCTTCTCCGGGTCGGGCGGGACGGGCTGGTCGGGCCCGTACTCCGACACGAGCGACTCGACCTCCAGGCCGAACTCCTCCAGGGCCCGCTGCTCGAACTGCTCCAGCCGGAGACGCTGCTCGGCGCGCGCGACCTCGTTGCCGTGCACGACGTTCACCAGGCGTTCGAGGGTCGCCGACAGCTCGCGCACCTGGGTGCGGACGACCTTCAGCTCGGCCTCCCGCGCCGCCTTGGCCTCCTCGGCGGCCTCCCGGCGGCGGACGGCGGCGGCCAGGGAGTGCTCGATGCTCTCCAGGGCGGTCCGCGCCCCCCGCAGGACGGCCTGGGCGACCCTGGCCTGCTCCTCGCGGCGGGCGCGGCGCTGCGCGGCACGGGCCCGCTCCTCGCGTTCCCGCCGCGCGCCGCGTTCGAGGGCGTCGGCGCGCCCGGAGATGGCCTGGACGCGCTCCTCGGCGGTGCGCACCGACAGCCGCGCCTCCATCTCGGCGGTGCGGAGCTCCTGGCAGCGGGCGTCCAGCTCGTCGCGGGCGTCGGTGTCGTGGCCGGCCTCGTCGGCGACCTCGGCCGCCTCCTCCGCCTCGGCCAGGCGCAGCGCCAGCTCCCCGGCCGCCTCGGTGTCGCGCTCCAGGGACTCGCTCGCGGCGTCGAGCGACTTGGTCAGCCGCTCGGCCTCGCCCCGGGCGGCGCGGACGTCGGCCTCCAGGCGGGCCGCGCGCTTGGCCTCCTGCGCGGCCTGCGCGTCGAACTCCCGCACGCGCGCGCGGACGCGGTCGAGCTCGGCCTGGGCGTGGTTCACCCCCGCCTGGGCCTCGTTGACGGCGGCTTCGGCGGCCTCCACGGCCGTCTGCGCGGCCTGCTCGCGCTCCACCGACGCGGTGAGCTCGTCCGCGGCGGCGCCGGCGGCGGTCTCCGCGGCGGCCAGATCCTCGGTCGCCTGGTCGAGCGTGGCCCTCATCTGCAACAGGCTCTGGCCGCCGCCCGCCGCGCCGCCCTGCGCCCAGTGCGCGCCGATGAGCTCGCCGTCCCGCGTGACCGCGCGGAGGGACGCCTCCCGGCGGACGAGCGCGGCGGCGGACGGCACGTCGTCCACCACGACCACGTCGCGCAGGAGGTGCTCGACAGCGGGCCGCACCGTCTCCGGGACGCTCACCGCGTCGATCGCGTAGTCGGCTCCCGCGACCCGCTGGGGCGGGGACACCGCTCCCCCGCCGACGAGCAGGCCGGCGCGTCCCGCGTCCCGCGTCCGCAGCAGCGCCAGCGCGGCCTCGGCGGTGTCCAGCGACCCCACGGCGATGGCCTCGGCCGCGTTCCCGAGCGCGGCGGCGATGGCCGTCTCGTACCCGGGACGGACGTTCAGCAGCGACGCGACCGTGCCGATCACCCCGTCGAGCGTCCCCTCCGCGCCCGCGGCGAGGAGGGCCTCGCCCCCGTCCGCGGCGCTGGCGAGCGTCAGGTTGAGCGCCTCGATCCGCGCCTGGAGCGCGGTGACCTTCTTCTGGGCGCCCTGGTCGGCGGACCGCGCCGACGCCACGGCCGCCCGCGCCTCCTTCAGGGCGCGCCGCGGGCCGTCCACGGCCGCCCGCGCGGATTCGGCGGCGTCCTTCGCGGTCGCGAGCGCCTCCTGGGCGGCCTCGTGCTCGGCGGCGAGCTCCGGGTCCTCGACGACCTCGGCCTCGAACGCCTCGAACTCGGCCTGCGCGGCCTCGGCGCGCTGCTCGGCCTCCTCCCGGGCGCCGGTGAGCCGCCCGATCTCCGCCCGCCCGGCCTGGGCCTTGCTCCGCAGCGCCTCGACCCGGCCGCGCAGCCGGGCCAGCTCCTCGCGCCGGTCGGCGGCGGCGCGGGCGGCCGAGCGCAGCCGGCGCTCCTCGGCCGCGAGGGCCTCCTCGGCCCCCGACCGCTCCTCGACCGCGCGGGCCAGCCCGTCCTGCGCCTCGTCCAGCGCGGCGCGGAGCATCTCCTCCTGCTCGCGGATCTCGGCGGCCTCGCGCTCCATGTCCTCGGGATCACGGCCGCGCCGCTCCTCCTCGCGCGCCTCGGCGGCGTTGCGGTGCCGCTCCGCGGCGAGGTCGGCGACGCCGCGCAGCCGCTCCTTGAGCGCCGACAGCCGGAACCACGTGTCCTGGACCTGCGCGAGCCGCGGCGCCTGCTCGGCCTCCTCGGCCTCCAGGACGGCCTCGCGCTCCTGCGCCTCGGTCAGCGCCCGCTCGGTCTCGGTGCGCCGCTCCCGGATCGCCGCCTCGTCGGCGGCCTCCTGCTCCAGCTTCGTCCGCAGCGTGACGAGGTCGTCGGCCAGCAGCCGCAGCCGGGCGTCGCGCAGGTCGGCCTGGATCACCGCGGCCCGCCGCGCGATCTCGGCCTGCTTGCCCAGCGGCTTCAGCTGCCGCCGCAGCTCGCCGGTCAGGTCCTGGACGCGGGTCAGGTTGCCCTGCATCGCGTCCAGCTTGCGGAGCGCCTTCTCCTTGCGCTTGCGGTGCTTGAGGACGCCGGCCGCCTCCTCGATCACCGCGCGCCGCCCCTCGGGCCCGGAGTGCAGGACGCGGTCGAGCTGCCCCTGACCGATGATCACGTGCATCTCGCGGCCGATGCCGGAGTCCGACAGCAGCTCCTGGATGTCCAGCAGCCGGCAGGAGTCGCCGTTGATCGCGTACTCGCTCGACCCGGACCGGAACATCAGCCGGCTGATGGTGACCTCGGAGTAGTCGATCGGCAGCGCGCCGTCGGAGTTGTCGATGGTCAGCACGACCTCGGCGCGGCCGAGCGGCGCCCGGCTGGCCGTGCCGGCGAAGATGACGTCCTCCATCTTGCCGCCGCGCAGCGACTTGGCGCCCTGCTCGCCCATCACCCAGGCCAGGGCGTCGACGACGTTGGACTTGCCGGACCCGTTGGGCCCGACCACGGCGGTGATGCCGGGCTCGAACCTGAGCGTGGTGGAGGACGCGAAGGACTTGAAGCCGCGCAGCGTCAGATTCTTCAGGTACACGCGCTAGCCGTCCCCCTCCTGCGTACCCGGCACCTGGAACATCCGTCGAACGATACCGGCCGCGGCACCCCGGAGCACGGCACATGCGCGCCCACCCGCCCGACTCTCGGACACCACCCCCACAACCCCTCAAATGCCCCAAATTAGTAGATCAACGCAAAATTGTAATAATCGGACAGCCCGAAATCCCATCGAACCTTGACCGTCCCGGCACGATCGGCGCCGCCGCAATTGCCGGCCCCTCTTCCGGCCACCGGTCGCGGTAACCGAGTGTCACCGTCGCCAAGGGTCTGGCGGGCGCAAGCAATGCGGCGTACGTCCGCCCCGGACAAGAGCACGGCTACAAGGGTGCCCTCAGGGACCTGAACACTGCCGAGGCTTCAGCCGTACCAACAGCGGGGACTGGCGGGCGCTCGCAGCGCCCGGCCACCAGAAAGGGCGGACGTCAACGGTGAACGCCCCTGACCGCACGCGACAGGGCCCGCACGCCACAAGGCCGAACGCGGCAGAGCCGGACGCGGCCGGGGCCGGACGTGAGCGGGGCCGGGCCGCGAACAGGGGTGCCGAAGGCAAAGAACAAGGGACGCCATGCGCGGCGTCCCTGGTCAACTTGAGAGAGAAGAAGGCGCTGATCAGGTCAGCGCCGGTTCACGGTCCTTCACCGCGAGCGACATCACATCGTCGTCCGTCGCCGTCGCAAGCGCGTCGTTCTCTGCCTGAAGCCGTACCAGCTCGGCTTCCAGATCACGTACGCGCTGCTGAAGGCGCCGCATCTCCGCGACCATCCGGGGGTCGGGACCGCCGACGTGGCCGAGTAGAGCCTTCGCCATGACTAAGGGTCCTCCACGCTGAGTAACCAGCAGGGATCGCGCACGAGAAACATCTGAAGTCGGTGCGCGTACCGTCTAGAGTCGCACCGGCCGCCGTCCTGGTCAAGACGCACATCACAGGCCGGTAACAACCTTCCTCTACTAGTTTAGCAGGTACAAACCGGTACTCCCTACCCACTCACCGTTCGAGGAATCCGGCGGCCTCGCCGCGCGGCTCGCTCCAGCGCCCGGTGACGCCGGTGACCTTCCCGGGGCGTCCGGGGACGCCGGCCGGGGAGTCGCCGTCGAGCATCTCCAGCAGCCGCCGGCATCTGCCGCGGGGGCCTTCGGCGACGACCTCCACCCGCCCGTCGCGCAGGTTCGTCGCGCTGCCGTCCAGGCCGAGTTCCAGGGCCCGCGCCCTCACCCACCAGCGGAATCCGACGCCCTGGACGCGCCCGCGCACCCACGCCGTCAGCCGCACGATCTCGTCGTCGCCCATGTCGCCCCCTCGGTCCCGGCCCCTGGCACCGTGCCCTAGTACCGTGCCCGCCTGGGGCGCGGCTGGCACACGGGGCAGCTGTAGGACGAACGGTTCATGAACTCGTCGCGGCGGATCGCCGTGCCGCAGCGGCGGCAGGGCTCGTCCCGCCGCCCGTAGGCGTCCAGGGACCGCTCGAAGTAGCCGCTCTCGCCGTTCACGTTCACGTAGAGGCTGTCGAAGGACGTGCCGCCGACGTCCAGGGCGGCCGCCATGACCTCCTGTGCGGCCTCCAGGACGCGTGCGGCCTCCGCCCTGGTCATCGTGTCGGTCGGGCGCGCCCAGTGCAGCCTGGCCCGCCACAGGGCCTCGTCGGCGTAGATGTTGCCGACCCCGCTGATCAGGGACTGGTCGAGGAGGGCCCGCTTGATGCCGGTCCTGCGGCGGCGCAGGGCGCGGAAGAACGCCTCGGCGTCGAAGGCGTCCTCCAGCGGGTCGGCGGCGATGTGCACGATCGGCTCGGGGACGAGCGCGCCCGTGCCGACGGCGTCGGGGACGAGGTCGGCGACCATGAGGTGCCCGAACGTCCGCTGGTCGACGAACCGCAGGTCGTGGCCGCCGTCGCCGAACGCGATCCGCACCCGCAGGTGCTTCTCCCGCTCCCGGTCCGGTTCGCCGACGAGCAGCTGCCCGCTCATCCCGAGGTGGGCGAGGACGGCCTCGCCCTCGCCGTCCAGCGGGATCCACAGGTACTTGCCGCGGCGGCGCGGGGCCAGCAGGGTGCGGCCGGCCAGGCGGCCGGCGAAGTCGGCGGGGCCCGCCTCGTGGCGGCGGACCGCCCGGGGGTGCAGCACCTCGGCGGAGGCGGCGGTGCGGCCCGTCGTCCAGCGCTCCAGGCCGCGGCGGACGACCTCGACCTCGGGCAGCTCAGGCACCGGCCTGCGCCGCCTGCCCGGCCTGCTGCGCGGCCTGCTCGCCCTGCGCCTGCGCCTCGCGCTGCACGACGATCTCGCGGATCTTGTTCCAGGCGGCCTCGGCGGCGTGCTGCTCGGCCTCCTTCTTGCTGCGGCCCTCGCCCGACCCGTAGGTCTTGCCGCCGACCCGCACGGAGGCGCGGAACGTCTTCTGGTGGTCCGGGCCGCTCTCGGCGACGTGGTACTCGGGGACGCCGAGCTCCTCGACGGCGGTGAGCTCCTGCAGCGAGGTCTTCCAGTCCAGGCCGGCGCCGAGGCCCGCCGACCGGGCGATCAGCGCGTCGAAGAGCCGGTGCACGAGGGCGGACGCCTCGTCCAGGCCGCGGTCGAGGTAGACGGCGCCGATCAGCGCCTCCAGGGTGTCGGCGAGGATCGAGGCCTTGTCGCGGCCTCCGGTGCCCTCCTCGCCGCGGCCGAGCCGGATGTGGGCGCCGACGCCGAGGCCGCGGGCGACGCCGGCGAGGGCGCGCATGTTGACCACGGCGGCGCGCAGCTTGGCCAGCTGCCCCTCGGGCAGGTCGGGGTGGCCCCGGAACAGGGTGTCGGTGACGACGAGGCCGAGCACCGAGTCGCCGAGGAACTCCAGGCGCTCGTTGGTGGGCAGGCCGCCGTTCTCGTAGGCGTAGGAACGGTGCGTCAGTGCGCGTTCTAGCAGCTCGTCGTCCACACGGACGCCGAGCGCGGCGGTCAGTTCCGCGCGGTCCGGCGCGGGTTCGCTCTTCTTGGCGCTCACGGGCCCTCCTCGCAGGCCGTGTACCGCGCGCTGCGCGGTCGCGTCGGTGGCGCGCGGCCGGAAGCCGGCCGGGACGGCGAGGACGCTCGGCGGGAGGGTCCGCGAAGACGAGGTGCGCGCCGGTCGGCTGATCCCGGCGTGCACCACGGCTCCGGGCGCAGTCTCCGCGCCGGTCACCACGCCGACGGCACACGCCGGGGTGGTCGGGGTGCGTGTCCTACCGCACCGTGGGGGGCGGGCCGCGCCGACGGCGCGGGCCGCCCCCCAGGATGCGAGAAGGCTCAGGCCGACGGGGCGATGACCTGCCGCCGGTCGTAGGTGCCGCACGTCGCGCACGCGGTGTGCGGCAGCTTGTGGTCGCGACACGTCGGGCACTCGACCAGGTTCGGCGCGGTGGCCTTCCACTGCGCACGCCGGTGCCGCGTGTTGCTGCGCGACTTCTTCCGCTTCGGGACGGCCACGTCAGCCCTCCTGCTTTCCTTCTCGTCGGTCGGATGAACCACGGGAGCCGAGGCTTCCGTTCCCCCGGTCGGGGGCGGCCGGCGCCATGTCGCCGGCGAGGTCCGCCAGTGCCGCCCACCGGGGGTCGGCGACGTCGTGGTGGTGCCCCGGCTCGGCGTCCGCCAGCCGTGCACCGCAGTCCGGGCACAGGCCCGGACAGTCGTCCCGGCACAGCGGGGACAGCGGCAGCGCGAGCACCACCGCGTCCCGCAGGACCGGTTCGAGGTCGATGAGGTCGCCCTCGAGGCGGAGCTCGTCGTCGTCGGCGTTCCCGCCCGAGCGGGTGTCGTCGTAGACGAACAGCTCCTGGAAGTCCGCCTCGAAGGTCGAGGCGATCGGGTCGAGGCAGCGGGAGCACTCCCCCTTCAGGGGGACCGTCGCCGTGCCGGTGACGAGCACCCCCTCCAGCACCGCTTCGAGCCGGAGATCCAGCTCGACCGCGGCGCCCTCGGGGACGCCCACCATCTCGACGCCGAAATTCTCCGGTGCCGGCACGGACAGGTGCTCCTCCCGCGACGACCCGGGTTGCCTGCCCAGAGCTCGGGTGTCGAGCTTGAGAGGTGCGCTGGGTTCGTGGCGTGTCAGCGGATTCCTGCTTTCGTGTGGCATGGTGAACGGCGGCCGCCTGCGATGGCCGATGTCCCAGGGTACCGAACACCGGGCGCCGACCCAACTCGCGGGCCGCTCACCAGGGCCGCGCGCCGGAGCCCGCCGTCACCCCGGCTGCTGGAGCCGCTCGACCAGCCGGTCGTGGACGCTGTCGGGGACGAGCCCGGAGATGTCCCCGCCGAACTTCACGACCTCCTTCATGAGGCTGGACGACAGGAACGCGTATTCGGGGTTCGTCGCCATGAACAGCGTCTCGACGCCGGCGATCCGGTGGTTCATCTGCGCCATCTGCAGCTCGTACTCGTAGTCGCTGACGGCCCGCAGGCCCCGGACGATCACCGGGATGTCCTGCTCCCTGCAGTAGTCGACGGTCAGCCCGTAGAAGGTGTCCACCCGGATGTTGCCGTACTCCCGGGTGACCTCGGCGATCATGTCGGCGCGCTCGTCGACGGTGAACAGGCTCTTCTTGTTCTTGTTGATCAGCACGGCGACGACCACCTCGTCGTACAGACGGGAGGCGCGGCTGATGATGTCGAGATGCCCGTTGGTGACGGGGTCGAACGATCCCGGACAGACGACACGGCGCACGGCGCGAACCCCTTCGGTCCCGGTTTCTGACCTGCGGCGTGAACGTACCAAATGCCGTTCGGGTCACCGACGGCCGGGCTCGCCGGACGGCCCCGGGGCGGTGCCGGCGGCCCCGTTCACTGGTCCAGCGCGTCCACGATCCTGGCCGCGATCGGGCCGGACTCGATGCCGTAGCCGGACGCCTCGGTCATCACCGCCACCGCGTACCTGGGGTCGCCGCGCGGGCCGAACCCGATGAACCAGCGGTCGTTGTAGGCGGCGCCCTCGACGTCGGCGGTCCCTGTCTTGCCGCCGAGGATGGACGTCCCGCGCAGGGTTTTGCCGGTGCCCCGATCGACGACCGCCTTCATCATGTCCCGCACCTGCTCGGCCTGCTCCGAGCTGAGCGCGCGCGACAGGCGCCGCGGAGAGATCTTGTCGACCGTGGTGCCGTCCGGAGCGCGCAACTTGTCCACGAGACGGGGCCTCATGACTTCGCCGTCATTGAGGACGCCGGCGGCGACCATGGCCATCTGCAGCGGTGTGGCGACCGTGCTGCCCTGCCCGATCGAGCCGAGCGCACTGAGGGACGGCTGGTCGGTCTCCGGGAAGGCGCTGGGGGCGGTCGTCAGGCCGTCCGCGAACTCGACGCGGTCGCCGAACCCGAACTTGCCCGCCTGCGCGCGGACGGCGCCGTTGCCGGGTTCCTCGGCGCCCATGAAGGCGAACGTGGTGTTGCAGGACTGGGCGTAGGCCTCGATGAGCGGGATGCGGCCGAGGTCGCAGGATCCGCCGATGTCGCCCGCGTCGTTGTTGATGGCCTGCCCCGCGCCCGGCGGCCGGTAGCTGCGTCCGGCCCGGACTTCGGTGTCCTCGTTCCCGCCGTCCTGGAGCGCCGCCGCGGCGACCACGGTCTTGAACGTGGAGCCCGGCGGGAACAGCTCGTAGGCGGCCTTGTTGAGCAGCGGCTTGAGGGGCCGGCCACCGAGCCGCTCGAACGCCCGCACGGCCTGCTCCCGGTTGAGCGTCGACACCTCGTTCGGATCGTAGGACGGCGTGGACGCCATCACGAGGATCGCGCCGGTGGAGGCGTCGAGGACCACCGCCGCCGCGCGGCGGGCCCCGCTCGCCCGCAGCGCCTGGTAGGCGACGCGCTGCGCGTCGGGGTCGACGGTGGACTCGACCGTCCCGCCCGGGACGGGCCTGCCGATCAGCTTGTCGATGAAGTTGGACGTGGCGAGCCGGTCGTCCGAACCGTCCAGGAAGTGGTTCTCGGCGTCCTCCAGCCCCGTCTGGGAGAAGACCGAGAAGTAGCCGGTGATGGGCGCGAAGACGGCGCCGTCCTTGTAGCGCCGCTGGTACCGCTGGCGTCCGGTCTTCTCCGACCAGGCGAGCCGTTCGCCGTCCGCGACGATGGGACCGCGGTCGAC
This sequence comes from Actinomadura sp. B10D3, assembly GCF_039871695.1. Classification (NCBI taxonomy): domain Bacteria; kingdom Bacillati; phylum Actinomycetota; class Actinomycetes; order Streptosporangiales; family Thermomonosporaceae; genus Actinomadura; species Actinomadura sp. B10D3. Next base: position 122,903 of record NZ_JBDPLY010000019.1, on the reverse strand, counting down.
CTTGAACCGGTCCTCGAACTGGCGGGCGTTGAGGGAGTCGTCCCGGAGGTCCTGCGCCTCGAACCCCTGTACGTAGGTGATGTTCCCCAGGAGGGCGATCGCCATCACCAGGGTGACGATCCACGTGCGGCCCAGTGCGCGGTCGATGCCCGGCTTCATGCGCATGCCTGTACCCGACTCCCCCCGGTATCAGCGCCCTTCCGCCCTGCCGTACCAGAAGATGGCCTCGCCGTAACGGCGGTCGCGCTCGGGGACGTAGCCGTCCGGCCACGCCAGCGCCGGGCCGCGCGCGGCGCGCTCCACGACGACGAGCGCGTCCGGGGCGGCCCACCCCTGGTCGCGCAGGTCCTCCAGCAGCGCGGTGACGGACGCGTCCGCCAGCGCGTACGGCGGGTCGGCGAAGATCAGGTCGTAGGGCTCGTCCGGCGGCCTGCGGACGAGGCGCTCCACCCTGTCCGCGCACGGGACGGCGCCCGGCAGCCCGAGCGACGCGGCGTTCTGGCGGATCACCTTCATGGCGCGCGGGTGGGACTCGACCAGCAGCGCGTGGGCGGCGCCCCGGGAGAGCGCTTCGAGCCCGACCGCGCCCGACCCGGCGTACAGGTCGGCGACGCGGAGCCCGTCCAGCGGGCCGAGCAGGGCCAGCACCGTGGAGAACAGGCCCTCCCGCGCGCGGTCGCTGGTCGGCCTGGTGTCCTTCCCGGCCGGGACCGCCAACCGCCGCCCGCCCGCACTGCCCGCGATGACCCTGCTCACCCGTCCAGTATCGGGGGCGTCCCGCGATGGTCGCGCAATCCGCCCGGCCAGGGAAAGCGCTTAATCATGCACAATCGCCACGCCCTTCCGTTGTGAATCTCTACCTAAATGGTCTGCACCCTGTTCACAACGACTACTTGACGTGTAAACGTGCTCGCAGGTTGTACAACCCAGCCAGTAGGAGCAGCAGTGCATCACGGTAAGAGACTGGCGGTGACGGCCGGAGCGACGGTTCTCGGCATCGCCGCCATGAGCGGCGTCTCACATTCTGAGACCTCGCAGCCCCCCGCCAGGCACGCGGCGCATCCGCTCGGGGAGCTGGCGCTGAAGAAGGCCCCCCAACCGAAGAGGGCGGCGCCAAAGAAGATCGTTCTGAAGAAATCGGCCACGCCGAAAATCGCAAAAAAGTCGAAGGCCCCCACAAAGGCGAAAACCCGAAAGACAACAACAAAGAAGGCGCAGCCGAGGGTCGATCTCCGTCTCGGCGCCACGCTGAAGTACGACGAGCGCAGCAAGACCGCGAGCGCCGGCGTCGACCTCGGCGCGGGCGTCCGGACACCCGAGGGCGGCGCGGGCGTCCGGCTCCAGACCGGCGCGAGCGTCTCGCTGAACGACGCCACGGTGCAGGCGGGCACGCGGCTCGGCGCACGCGCCGCCTCGCCCGCCGGCACGGCGGGGCTGACGCTCCAGACCGGCGCCACGGTGTCGGCGGGCAGGCAGCTCGTCAGCGCGCAGACCCGGCTCGGCGCGTCCGTCGCGCCGGCGGGCGGCACGCCGCTGTCGGCGCAGCTGTCGGTCGGCGCCTGCGTCGGCGGCGGCTGCGAGGCCCCGACCCCGCCGACTCCCCCGACGCCGCCGACCCCGCCCACGCCGCCGACCCCGCCGGTGCCGCCCGGCGAGCCGACGCCGCCCGGCCCGTCGCCGGCGCCGCCGTCGCTCCCGTCGTCGCCGCTGCTGCCGGACCTTCCGTCCGGCGGCGGCATGGGCCCCGGCCCGACGGCGGCCGGCGAGATCACGCCGCCGAAGGAGCTGCCCTTCACCGGCGCCGGCGCGCTGCCGCTGGTGGCGCTCGGCATCACCGCCATCGCCGCGGGCAGCGCAGCGGTGGCCGCGACCCGCAGGCGGCACGCCCGCGAGTCCTGAGCACCGCCTGGAAAGGGGCGTCTCCCATCCGGGGGGCGCCCCTTCGGGTGTCTCAGAGCGCCTCGGACCTGGCGATCTTCCACCCGCCGCCCGCCGGCTGGAGCACCAGCCTGCGCATCTCGACCTTGTCGTCGTCGGTGCAGGTGCTCTTGCAGTCACCGACCAGGACGAGCGCCGTGAGCTCGGTCGCCGACCCGCCGGGGCGCAGGCCGACCTCCAGCGCCGTCCCCCGCGCGACGGCCGGGTCCCGCGACACCGTGCCGATCACCCCGCGCGCGTCCGTCCCCGGCCACGTCGCACCCGACAGCTCGGCCTTCGGCGAGCCCGCCTTCAGCGAGTACAGGCTGTCGAGCAGCCACCCGCCCCCCTGCTTCACCATGGTCGCGCGCATCGGGTCCTGGAGGCGGGTCGGGTCGGCGTTCTCGGCGCGCACCGTCCGCTTGACGTACGACAGCACGGTCACCTGGCCGGACGCGGCGGACACGACCGCCGAATCGACCACCTCGGCGCTGACCGACCCCTTCTTGGACTCCAGCTCCTCCTTGTAGTCCCGCGTCCCGAGCTGCCGGTCGTAGTCCGCGCCGTAACGGGGCGTCGACACCCGGTGCGCCGCCGCCACGTTCTCCTCGAACTCGGCGTGGTCGAAGCTGAGCACCGACGTGATCGCCTGCGCGGCCGGCGCGACCGCCTCCGCCGCCGCGGCGGGCGGGGCGACCGACCCGGTCTCGGCCTTCGCCGGATCCTGCCCCGACCCGTCCGACATCAGCAGCCACGCCACCCCGCCCGCGGCGAGCGCGACGAGCGGCGCCACCACCGCCGCGGCGATCCCGACCCCCCGGCGCCGGTTCCGCGGCGGGACGGTGTGCGGCTGCGGCGCCTGGTACGTCCCGCCCGAGTCGGTCCCGGCCGGCAGGACCGGGCGCGCCACGGTCGGCGGCACCCGCGCGTCCCCGGCGAAGTGCGCGCCGGTGCTGAGCGCGCCCTCGTCCTCGGGGACGTCGTGCCCGCCGAGCAGGTTCAGCAGCACCTCCTGCGCCGCCGGCCGCATCGCCGGGTCCTTCGCCAGGCAGGACGCGACGACGCCGCGCAGCGACTCCGGCAGCGGCGACAGGTCCGGCTCGTAGTTCAGGATCCGGTGGAACACCGCGGAGATCGTGTCGTTGCCGAAGGGGTGCCGCCCCGTCGCCGCGAACAGCATCGTCGCCGCCCACGTGAACATGTCCACGCCGCTGCCGAGCTCGGCGTCGGTGACCTGCTCGGGCGCCATGTAGGACGGCGTGCCGACCACGCCGCTGCCCCGCGCCGACGCCGCGCCGATGACCCGCGCGATGCCGAAGTCGATGACGCGCGGGCCGTCCGGCCCCATCAGCACGTTGGACGGCTTGAAGTCGCGGTGCAGGATCCCCGCCCGGTGGATCGCCGCGAGCGCCGTGACCGTCCCGATCGCCAGCCGGTCCAGGTCGGTTCCGAGCCGCGGCCCCTGCTCGTGCACCAGCCCGCTGAGCGACGGCCCCGGCACGTACTCGCTCACCACGTACGGGAGGTCGCCGGAGATGTCGGCCTCCACGACCTGCGCCGTGCAGAACCCCGCGACCCGCCCGATCATCCGCATCTCGCGCTCGAACCGCGCCCGCCATTCGGGGCTGCGGCTGAGCTGGTCGCGCAGCAGCTTCACCGCCGCCTGGACGCCGTCCTCCCGGCGCCCCAGGTAGACGACGCTCTGCCCGCCCTCCCCGAGCCGCCCGACCAGTTCGTACCGCCCGAGTCGCGCCGGGTCTCCGGGCACCAGGGGACCGGGGGACGTCATGGGGAGCTCCTCAATCGCGTACCGACCCGCCACGGGGACCTGTACCCGTACAAACCCCCGATGGCCACCTACCATCCTCTACACGTTAGACGTCCGTGATCAACCATGTGTTCTGTGTTAGCCCAGGGGGAGCGCCCCCCTGGAACCCTCCGTTGCGGACGGGCAACCGTTTCCCGATCCGCGGCGCGGGTTGAGGAAGGTATGACGGGCCGCCGCGCCGTGCCACGGGGCGGCCCGTCCGTCTGTTCGCCGGTCAGGCCAGGGACCAGCGGGCCTGGGTCCGGACCCCGTCGTCGCCGAAGTACAGCTCGGGCAGGGCGTGCCGGAATGTCAACTTGATAGGTAGAGAATTTCGGAAGCCCTAGGTCTTCTCCAGGAAGTCGGCGCGCTCGTCGTCCAGGAGGGAGGCCAGCACGGTGGCGAGACCGGGGTGGTCCGCCAGGTCCGGATCCGCGTCGACGAGGGCGGTCGCCTCCTCGCGGGCGTCGCGGATGACGTCCTCGTCCCGCTGGAGGGTGAGGAGGCGCAGGCTGGACGCGCGGCCCGCCTGCGCGGCGCCGAGGACGTCGCCCTCGCGGCGCTGCTCCAGGTCGAGGCGCGACAGCCGGAAGCCGTCGGTGGTGGAGGCGACCGCGTCGAGCCGTTCGCGGGCCTTGCTGCCCGGCGCGGCGTCGGTGACCAGCAGGCACAGGCCGTGCAGCGAGCCCCGCCCGACGCGGCCGCGCAGCTGGTGGAGCTGGGAGACGCCGAACCGGTCCGCGTCCATGATCACCATGACGGTGGCGTTGGGCACGTCCACGCCCACCTCGATGACCGTGGTGGCGAGCAGGACGTCGATCTCCCCGGCGGTGAAGCGGCGCATCACCGCGTCCTTCTCGTCCGGGTGCAGCTTGCCGTGCAGGACGCCGAGGCGCAGCCCGGCGAGGAGCTCCTCCAGCTTCGGCAGCACCTCCATGATCCCGAGCGGGGAGCGGCGCTCGCCCTCCTCCGCCACGACGGCGTCGCCCTCGTCGCCCTCCTGCTCGCCGATGCGCGGGCACACGATGTAGACCTGCCGCCCGTTCGCCGCCTCCTCCTTGATCCGCTCCCAGGTGCGGGCGAGGAACGCGGGCTTCTCGGGCGGGACGACATGGGTGCGGATCTCCGACCGCCCCGCCGGGAGCTGGCCGAGCACCGACGTCTCCAGGTCGCCGAAGACGGTCATCGCCACGGTCCGCGGGATCGGTGTCGCCGTCATGACCAGGACGTGCGGGCGCCCGCCGCCGGCCTTCTCCCGGAGGGCGTCGCGCTGCTCGACGCCGAAGCGGTGCTGCTCGTCCACCACGACGAGCCCGAGGTCCGCGAACTGGACGGTCTCCTGTAGCAGCGCGTGGGTGCCGACCACGATGCCGGCGGCTCCGGACGCCACGTCCAGCAGCGCCTCCTTGCGCGCCTTCGCGCCCTGCGACCCGGTCAGCAGCGCGACCCGGGTGGCGTGCTCCGCCCCGCCGATCTGCCCCGCCTGCGCCAGGTCGCCGAGCATCCCGGTGATCGAGCGGTGGTGCTGCTGCGCCAGCACCTCGGTGGGCGCGAGCAGCGCGGCCTGCCCTCCCCCGTCCACGACCTGGAGCATCGCCCGCAGCGCGACCACGGTCTTGCCCGCGCCGACGTCGCCCTGGAGGAGGCGGTGCATGGGGTGCTCGCGGGCCAGGTCTGTGGCTATCTCGTCGCCGACCTCGCGCTGGCCCTCGGTCAGCTCGAAGGGGAGGCGCGCGTCGAACTCCGCCTGGATGCCGCCGAAGGACGGGGGACGCGGCTTGGCGGGGAGCGCGGCGGCGGCGACGCGGCGCTGCGCCAGCGCGATCTGGACGACGAACGCCTCGTCCCACTTCAGGCGGGCCTTGGCGCGGCCCAGCTCGTCCCAGCTGCGCGGCCGGTGGATGCCCTCGTACGCCTCGCGCAGCCCGATCAGGTTGCGGCGCCGGAGCAGGGCCCCGGGCATCGGGTCGGCGGGCAGGTCCAGCTGGGACAGGACGGTCTCCACCGACGTGCTGATCGCCTCGATGGGCAGCGACTTGGTGGACGGGTAGATCGGGATGATCTCGTCGGCCCACTCCTGCGCGGCCTCCGCGGCGCCCTTCTCGGGGACGACCTTGTACTGCGGGTGCGCGAGCTGCCGCACGGGCCGGCCGCTGCGCGGCGCGTAGGTGCTGATCTTGCCGGCGAACAGGCCGCGCGTGCCGGGCGACAGGTCCTTCTCCGGCCGGTAGGAGCCCTTGCGGCCGAAGAAGCTCAGCTTGAGCTCGCCCGTCCCGTCCGTGACGGTGATCTCCAGGACGTAGCCGGGGTTGCGGGTGAGGGTGCGGCCCTGCACCTTCACGACCTCGGCCATGACGGTGACGTGCTCGCCGTCCTGCAGGCCGCTGAGCTGCGTCAGCTCGCCGCGGTGGGCGTAGCGGCGCGGGTAGTGGTGCAGGAGGTCGCCGACCGTGCGCAGGTCGAGGCCCTTCTCCAGCGCCTTGGCCGTCTTGTCGCCGAGGACCTTGCCCAGCGGCTCGTCGAGATTCGCCACGTCGTCTTTTCTAGCCCATGGGGGCGACGGGAATCACTCGACGCCGATGAGCAGCGGGTACCGTTCCTGGCCGCCGTCGTAGACGCCGACCTCCACGTCGGGGTGCACGCGGCGCAGATGGTCTTCCAGTGCGGCGGCGAGGCCGGGCGGCGCGTGCCGGCCCGCGATCAGGGTGACCAGCTCGCCGCCGCCCGACAGCATGCGGTCCAGGACGTCCGCGGCCACGGCGGCGACGTCCGCGCCGATCGTCGCGACGTCGCCCTCGATGAGGCCGAGGACGTCCCCCGGCTGGCACAGGCCGACGCTCGTGACGGCCTCCTCCGCGGCGACCTCCAGGTGGCCGAAGCGGGTGGCGCCGGCGGCCCGGGTCATCTCGATGACGTCCTCGGCGAAGCGGCGGAGCGGGTCGTGCACCGCGAGCGCCGCCATGCCCTGGACGGACGCCTTGGTGGGCACCACGGCGATCCGCGCCCCGCCGTCCCGCGCCCGCTCGGCCGCGGCCTCGGCGAGCGACAGGACCTCCGGCTCGTTCGGCAGGACGGCCACCTCGTCGCCCGCCGCGAGGATCGCCGCCGCCAGCACCGCGAGCGGCGGGACCCCGCCGGACTCGCGCCGCACGACCCGGGCGCCGCACTCCTCGAACAGCGCGGCCAGCCCGTCGGCGGCGGTCACGGCGATCACGGCGCGGCCGGTGTGCGGGGCGTGCGGCTCCCCGTCCCCGGTGTGCAGGCAGGTGACGCGGATCCGGTGCGGCCGCCCCGCCGTCATGCCCGCCTCGATCGCCGCGCCGGCGTCGTCCACGTGGACGTGGACGTTCCACAGCCCGTCGCCGCCGACCACGACGAGCGAGTCACCGAGGCCGTCGAGGCTTTCCCGCAGCGGGTGGACGGCGTCGTCGGGCGCGTCCAGCAGGTACATGACCTCGTAACCGGGGCCCGGCCGCTCGGGCGGCGGCTCCTCCGCCGCGGCGGGCGCCGGGGCGGAGCGGGCCGGGACCTCGTACCGCTCGGGGTACTCCTCGGTGACGACGGCGGCGAGGGCGTCGAGCACCACGCAGAGCCCGGCCGCGCCCGCGTCGACGACGCCGCTGCGGGCGAGCACGTCCAGCTGGCCGGTGGTCAGGCGCAGCGACCGCCGGGCGCCCGCCGCGGCCTCCCGCGCGGCCCCGGCAAGATCGGAATTCCGCGCGCAGGACGAGGCCGCCTCGGCGAGCACGCTCAGGATCGTCCCCTCGACGGGGTGCTCGACCGCGCCGCGGGCCAGGCCGGAGGCGTGGCCGAGGGCCCGCGCGAGCGCGGTGCCGTCCGGCGGCTCCTCCAGCGGGCCGAGGACGTCCGCGAGCCCCCGGAACACCTGGCTGAGGATCACGCCCGAGTTGCCCCGGGCGCCGAGCAGCGCCCCCTGGGCGAGCGCCCGCCACGTCCGCGGGCCGGCCGCGCCCTCCGGCAGCTCGTCGAGCGCGTCCGCCGCCGCGACGACGGTCAGGTGCAGGTTGGTCCCCGTGTCGCCGTCCGGGACGGGGAACACGTTGAGCGCGTCGATCTCGGCCCGGGTGCGGCCGAGCGCGTCCGCCGCCAGCCTGCACCACCGCCGCACCGCACCGCCGTCGAGGGCGGCGCACCGCTCAGAGTGGCCCACAGCGCTCCTTTCCCGCGTCGCAAGCTTCGCACGCCGCGACGCACGGGGATGCCCGGTCGATTCGCCTAGCCGACGGGCTGTCGGCTACTCTGATCCATGCGCCTCGTCCGAGGCGCTCATCAGTGAGCGCCCATGATGCCCGGTTCGCCCGCGGCGGCACCGGGCGGCGCTCCGGTTCAGAGCATCGACACCACTTGGAGTTTCCCGTGGCTTCCGTCTGCGACGTCTGCGGCAAGGGACCCGGTTTCGGCATGCGCGTCTCCCACTCGCACCGCCGCACCCCGCGCCGCTGGAACCCCAACATCCAGCGCGTGCGCGCCGTCGTGAACGGCAGCACCAAGCGGATCAACGCCTGCACCTCCTGCATCAAGGCCGGCAAGATCGTCAAGCCGACGGTCTGATCCGCCAGGGGTCACCCCCGGCACGGTCCACGAGGGCTTCGGCCGGCTCATCGGAGATGTCCGATGGGCCGGCTTTCTGCGTCCAGGGGCGGTCCCGTGCTCAGGACCGCTGGCGCCAGGCGTGGTCGACGGGGCCGATGCCGGCGCCGAGCGGGAAGCCCGCCGCGATCGCGCCGGTCACGTACTCCTTCGCCTTCGCCACAGCGCCCGGGACGTCCTCACCCAGCGCCAGGTGGGACGCGATGGCGGACGCGAGCGTGCAGCCCGTCCCGTGCGTGTGCCGGTTGTCGTGCCGGGGCGCGGTGAAGCGGTGCTCGCGCTCCCCGTCGAACAGCAGGTCGGCGGCTTCGCCCGGCAGGTGCCCACCCTTGATCAGCACCCAGGACGGGCCGAGCGCCTTGACGGCCTCGGCGGCCTCGCGCAGCCCCGCCTCGTCCACCACCTTGACGCCGGTGAGCTGCTCGACCTCGTACAGGTTCGGCGTGACCACGGTCGCGGCCGGCAGCAGGGCCGACCGGACGGCGTCCACGGCGTCCGGGGCGAGCAGTGAGTCGCCGTGCTTGGACACGCCGACCGGGTCGACGACGGCGGGGGCGTCCGACGCGGCCAGCGCCTCGGCGACGGTCTCGACCAGCGCGGTGGACGCGAGCATGCCGGTCTTGATCGCGTGGACGCCGATGTCGGACAGCACCGAGTCGAGCTGGGCGCGGACCGCCTCGCGCGGCAGTTCCCAGTAGCCCTGGACGCCGAGGGAGTTCTGCGCGGTGACGGCGGCGACGACGCTCATCCCGTGCACGCCGTGGGCGAGCATGGTCTTCAGGTCCGCCTGGATGCCGGCGCCGCCGCCGGAGTCGGAGCCGGCGATGGTGAGCACGAGGGGAGGGGCCTTCGGAGCGCGCGTCATGCCGTCCACTTTATGGCGATCCGCCCGGAGCGGCGATCTCAGACGAGCGTGCAGGGCAGCCGGTTCAGCACGCAGGCGGACGGCTTGGACGCCGTGCCGCGGGCGACGAACACGATCCGCGCCGTGGCTCCGGGGGCGATGGCGCCGCGGCCCCGGACGAGGGGGGTGGTCCCGCCCCGGACGACGGTGGCGCCGCTGACGGCGGTGACGGTGGCGTTCGGGATCTTGAAGGCCAGGGCCCACGCCGAGACCGGCTGGCGCCCCTTGTTGGCGATGGTGGCGGTGGCCTTGAAACCGCCCGGTGTCCGGGACGCGACGCGGAAGGCGACGATGAGGCCGTCGGGGCGGCCGCCGCGGCTGGCGCGCTCGCCGGGGCCGCGCTGGGAGACCTGGCTGTCGCGCGGGTCGTTCTGCGTCGTCTTGGGGGAGCCGCCGGCGAAGTTGAGGGAGATCTGCTGGGTGCTCAGCGCGTAGGAGACGATCCCCACCGCGATGACGAGCGCGACGATCGGGAGCAGAGGGAGCGGGAGCACGGAGACGAACCTGGTCCAGCCGCGCCGTCCGCCGGAGGCGCCGGACGCGCCGGACGCGTCCGCCTGCTCCGGCGGATCGGGGGGTTCGCGCGGCTGCTCGGGGAGCGCCGTGCCCGGGGCGCCCGGATAGTCGCCGGGATAGTCACCGGGGAGCGGCTCGAACCGGAACGCGCCGGGCGGGTCGTGCCGGCGGTCGGCGACCGGCCGCGCTCCCCGGCGGGCCTGGTCGTTCGGCGCCACGACGACCCGGTCGTCGGTCGGTCCGGAGAAGGCGTCGTAGGTGGGGTCGACCGGAGCCCCGTAGTACGAACCCCGGGGCGCGCCGGCGCCCGGCGCGGGTTCGTCGTCCGGTTGCTCAAACCTGGAGTGTCGTCCCATCCCATCCCTCTTCGATCACAGGATGTATACCAAACCCGTACCAAACATGCCTACTGGATGCGTCAACGCACACAGCTGTACGCGCTGGGTAAGCGACACGTTCAGGCGGGGAAGTGGTCCCACGCGCCGGCGGGCGGCTCGCGGCCGTCCACCCGCACGCCGGCCCCTTTCGCGACGACCCCGATCCGCGTCCACGACGCCGGCGGGGCCGACGGCGGGAACGTCGCGGCGAACGCGTGGTCCTCGCCGCCGGTGAGGACGTGCCGCAGCCCGTCCGGCCCGAGGATCTCGGGGACGGGCACGGCCGCCGAGTCGATGTCGACGCGGACGCCGCTCGCGTCCGCGATGTGGCCGAGGTCCTGGACGAGCCCGTCGCTCACGTCGATCATCGCGGTGGCGCCGTGGGCCCGCGCCTCGTCCCCGGCCGCGTAGGGAGGCTCCGGACGGCGGTGGGCCGCCAGCAGCTCCTCCGGGCCGTCCTCGCCGGCGCCGAGCAGCGCCAGCCCGGCGGAGGCGAACCCGAGCCTCCCCCGCACCGCCACGACGTCGCCCGGACGCGCTCCGGACCGGGTCAGCGGCGCCGCGCCGCCGAGGTCGCCGAGCGCCGTGACGGCGACGATGATGTGCGGCGCTCCGGCGACGTCGCCGCCCGCGACGGACGCGCCCGCCGCGCGGCACTCGTCGGCGAGGCCGTCGTAGAGCCGCCCGGCCCAGGCGGCGCCGGTGCCGGGCGGTGCCGCGAACCCCACGAGCAGCGCGGTCGGGCGGGCGCCCATCGCGACGACGTCGGCGAGGTTCTGCGCGGCGGCCTTGCGCCCGATGTCGTAGGGGCCGGACCAGTCGAGGCGGAAGTGCCGGCCCTCCACGAGCAGGTCGGTGGTGGCGACGACACGCCCGTCCGGCGCCGCGATCACCGCGGCGTCGTCGCCGGGCCCGAGCCGGACCTGCGGGCCCTGGGGCAGCCGCCGGGTCAGCTGGCCGATCAGCCCGAACTCGCCCAGTTCACCGATGGTGCCCATCCGCCGCCTTCTCCCCGTTTCACGCGTTTCCCACCGGTCTCACCGGGCACGCCGTACCCTGGCCGCCCGCGGCGGCGCGTAACACGATACGGTGAACCGTCCGACGGTTGATTCTCCGCCCGGGGAGGACGTGATGGTGCAGGCCTACATCCTCATCCAGACCGAAGTCGGGAAGGCCGCCGAGGTGGCCAACCACATCTCCGGCATATCGGGCGTCACGCTGGCGGAGGACGTCACAGGGCCCTACGACGTGATCGTCCGGGCGGAGGCGCGCAACGTCGACGAGCTGGGCAAGCTCGTCGTGGCGCAGATCCAGGCGGTCGAGGGCATCACGCGCACGCTCACGTGCCCGATCGTCCACATCTGAGAGGCGCCCGGAGCGGAGCACGGGCGGAGTGGAGAGCGCCGTACAGATGCCCTCGCCGAAAGGTCCGGGCCGGCGTCCCGGCACCGGCCGCGCGGCACGGCTCGCCCCGGCCCTGATCGTCGCCGTACTGCTGGCCGCGGCGTGTGGCGACGGCGCGGTGCAGGTCCCCGTCCCCTCCCCGGACGCCGCCACGAGCCGCCTGTGCGCGGGGCTGCGGCTGCCCGAGAAGGTGCACGGCGAGAAGCGCCGCGACACCTCCCCCGGTTCGCCGCTGACCGCGGCCTGGGGCTCCCCCGCGATCGCGCTGCGCTGCGGCGTGCCGCGGCCCGCCACGCTGAAGCCCACGTCGGAGCTGGTGACGATCAACGGGATCGACTGGTTCGGCACGCCCGCCGACCGGCCGGTCACCTTCACCGCGGTCGGCCGGCAGGCCTACGTCGAGGTGACGGTGCCGCCCAAGTACAACCCGGCCGGGGACGTCCTCATCGAGCTGGGCCCGGCGATCAGGTCGACGATCCCGGCCAAGCCCGAAGGCCAGATCTGACCACGGCCCCGCACGCGCCCTTCCGGCGCCAGGTCTCGCGCCATCCCCGCACGCCCCGCCCCGGCACTGGCGGTCGGGCGGTACACCGCGGAGGTGATTCCCGCGGCCGCCGGTCACCAGATCGGGACGGGGCTCTCTCCGCGCGGGTAGTAGCCGGGGGCCGGCTCGCCGGCGGCGGCCCGCTCCAGCCGCCGCCTCATGCCGTCCGACAGCACGTCCGCCTTCATCATCTCGACGAACACCGACGTGACGTTGCCGAGGTCGAACCAGTCGCGCTGCCACGACCACCGCCGGTTCCCCGCGTACCGGAACCACGAGCCGCCGATGCCGAGCACCTCGTACGGCGTCCCGTCGGGGCGGCGGGCGTCGGCGACCTGCTTCCAGAAGCCGACGACCTCGCCCTTGACCTCGTCGATCAGGATGCTCTGGTACGGGTACGTCCAGCCGTCCAGGCCGCCCATCTCCGACCCGAGGGCGAGGTCGCGGATCTCGTCCCGGCCGACGGCCATGAAATCCTGGTCGGGGCCGACATTCCAGCCGTAGGTGGCGTCCTCGGTGTAGAGCTCGGCGAGCGGGCGCCAGTCGCCCGCCTCCTCGCAGCGGCGGTTCTCGGCCAGCCAGTGCTCGACCATCGCGTCGAGCTCTGCGCGCGGGAACGACGGCATCATGCCTCCAGCAGTTTGAGGGCCTGGGTCGGGCAGTAGCGGACGGCGGCGGTCACCTCGGCGCGCTGGTCGTCCGGTGGCTCGGCGTCGAGGACCCGCACCTTCCCCTTGCGCGGCACCTCGAAGACGTCGGGCGCCTCCAGCTCGCACATGGCGTGCCCCTGGCACAGGTCCAGGTCGGCCTCGATCCTCACCGGCGCCCTTCCTCTCTGGGCGGCGCCCCCCAGGCCCCCGGCCCGACGATCCTCGCTTCGCTGCGGTCATCGGTCCTCCGGCGGTATCGCGCAGCGCACGGCTGGGCAAGCTGGACGACCATCTTCGAGTGGTCGTTGCGGTAGGTCTCCGGCGGCTGGGCGGGCTCGAACTCCCAGTCCCGCAGCAGCACCGAGAAGATCGCCTTGAGCTGCATCATCGCGAAGTTCGCGCCGACGCAGCGGTGCCGCCCGGCGCCGAAGGGCACCCACGTCCAGCGGTTGAGCAGGTCCTCCTCGCGGGGCGCGGCGTAACGTTCGGGGTGGAAGGCGTCCGGGTCGGGGAAGTCGGACTCGATCCGGTTGGAGACGGCGAGGCTGCAGCCGACCATCGTGCCCGCCGGGATGCGGTGGCCGAGGACCTCCTGGTCGGACTGCGCGACCCGCAGCAGCAGAATCAGCGGCGGGTGCAGCCGCAGCGCCTCCTTGATCGCCGCCTCCAGCCGCGGGATGGCGCGCAGCGCCTGGAACGACACCTCGCGGCCGTCGGCGTACAGCTCGTCCAGCTCGCGGACGACGCCGTCCAGCACGTCCGGGTGGCGCAGCAGCTCGATCAGCGTCCAGGCGGCGGTGCCGGACGTCGTGTGGTGCCCGGCGAACATCATCGAGATGAACATGCCGGTGACCTGGTCGGCGTCGAACTTCAGCGTCCCGTCGGCGTCCCTGATCGACATGAGGACGTCGAGGAGGTCGCGGTCCTCCTTCGGCGGGTCCGGTGGCCGGCCGTCCATGATCTCCTGGACGAGCCCGACGAGCGCCTCGCGGGCCACGTCCCGCCGCCGGAAGCTCTCGATGTCGGCATAGGGGTCGACGTAGGCGATCGCGTCGGTGCCGCGCTCGAGGTCGTGGTACAGGTCGGCGAACCGGCGGTCGAGCTGCTCGCGGAACTTGCGGCCGATCAGGCACGCGGACGAGGTGTAGATCGTCAGCTCGGCGAAGAAGTCGAGCAGGTCGATCTCGCCCCCGTCGCCCCAGCCGGCCACCATCCGGTCGACCTCGGCGGCGATCGTCGCGGCGTGCCCCTTCAGGTAGGAGCCCTTGAGCGCCTGGTTGTGCAGGGCCTCGCGGCGCTGCTCGGGGGTGGCGTCGAACACCACGCCCTCCCCGAAGATCGGCGTCATGAAGGGGTACGCCTCGGCCTGGTCGAGCTCCTCGTCGGGGGCGCGGAAGAAGAACTCGTTGGCCTCGGCGCCCGACAGCAGCACCACGCGCCGCCCGGCCAGGACGAACTCGCCGACGTCGCCGCACTCGTCCCGGACGCGGCGCATCAGCCCGATCGGATCGCGGCGCAGCTCCTCCAGGTGGTCGGGCCCGCCCGACACGACGCGCGGCTCCACCAGAGCGGTCATGATTCCTCCAAGGGGGCTTCGGGCTGTACCTCGACGAGCCGGAGATGGGCGCCGCGCGGGGTCGCGACGACCGCGGCGACGGCGGCGGCGACGTCGGACGGGCGCAGGAAGTACGGGTGCCGGGCGTGGCCCCACTTCACCCAGTCCTCCAGCACGGCCCCGGTCGTCTCGGCGTCCCAGGTCATGCCCATGTTGGTCGCGGTGGGCCCGGGCCGGACGATGGACGCCCGCACCCCCGTGCCCTCCAGTTCCATCTGCATGGTGCGGGCCATGCCCTCCACGCCGCTCTTGGCCGCGACGTAGGCACCCGTCCAGGAGCGCGGGGCGGGGACGGTGTCGGAGGAGATGAACACGATGTCGCCGCGGCGCCGCGCCACCATCTGCGGGACGAAGTGCGACACGAGGCGGTGCGCGCCGACGAGGTGGACCTGCGCCTGCGCGAGGAAGTCGGCGGAATCGATCTCGTGGAGGCGTCCGGCGGCGAGGTCTCCGGCGCTGGACACGACGACCTCGACCGGCCCGAGCGCGTCCTGCGCGGCGGCGGCGAACGCCTTGACCGAGTCGGTGTCGCCGACGTCCAGCGGGTGGGCGAACGCCTCTCCCCCGCCGGCCCGGATCGTCGCGGCCAGCTCCTCGCACTTCTCCAGGCGCCGCGCGCCGAGCGCGACCGGATGCCCGGCCAGCGCCAGGGCGGTGGCGGTCGCGGCGCCGATGCCCGACGACGCGCCGGTGACCACGGCGGTCCGCCGCTCGGGATGGGGATCGAACCGGGGCACTAGCGCACCTCCACGCGGACGGGCAGCGAGGCGAACCCGCGGACGTTCACCGAGTGCACCCGCTCGGCGCCGTCATGGTCGACCTCGTAGGACGAGACGCGCCGCACCAGCTCGGTCAGCGCGATGCGGGCCTCCAGCCGGGCCAGGTTGGCGCCGAGGCAGAAGTGCCTCCCGCCGCCGAAGCTGACGAGCCGGGAGGTGTCGCGGTCGAGGTCGTAGGCGTCGGCGTCCTCGAAGGCGCGGGGGTCGCGGTTGGCCGACCCGACGAGCAGCAGCATCCGGTCGCCCGCGGGCACCCGCGTCCCGTGCAGCTCGACGTCCCTGACGACCTTGCGGGCGAGCATCTGGCTGGAGGTGTCGTAGCGGAGCGTCTCCTCCACCCAGTCGTCCACGCGGGCCGGGTCGCGGAGCGGCTTGGCGGCCTGGTCCGGGTTCAGCGACCCCCAGTACAGCGCGTTGGCCAGCAGTTTGGTGGTGGTCTCGTTCCCGGCGACCACCATCAGGAACAGGAAGGCGATGACCTCGGTGTCGTCCAGCCGGTCGCCGTCGACCTCGGCCTCCAGCAGCGCGGACGTCAGGTCGTCCGACGGCCTGCGGCGGCGTTCGGCCACCATGTCCTGGTAGTAGCCGGCGAGGGTGAGCGCCGCGTCCATCCCGGCGGGCGGGACGTCGTTCAGCCCCTCCTCCCGGTGGACGACCGTGTCGGCGAGCCGCCGCACCTCCGCCCGGTCCGCCTCGGGGACGCCCATCATCTCGGAGATGACGTCCATCGGCAGCAGCCCGGCGAAGTCGCCGACGAAGTCGAACTCGCGCTTGTCGAGGGCCGGTTCGAGGTGGCGCCGGGTCAGCCCCAGGATGCCGTCGCCCATCTCCTTCACGCGCCGCGGGGTGAACCCCTTGGACACCAGCGCCCGCATGCGCGTGTGGCGCGGCGGGTCGAGGGCCAGGAACGACATCGTCCGGCTCGCGTGCGGGCCCCAGGCGCTCGGTTCGACCGAGACGCCGTGGGAGTTGGAGAACGTGGTGTGGTCGCGGAACGCCGCCGCGACGTCGGCGTGCCGGGACAGCGCCCAGAAGCCGGTCTCGTCGTTGCGGTACAGGGGCGCCTCCTCGCGGAGCCGCGCGTAGACGGGGTAGGGGTCCTCATGGACCGCGTAGTCGAAGGGGCTGTAGGAGGCCTGCGCGGCAGGGTCCACGGCCGTCACCTCACTCGGGGGGCAGGATGAGCTCCGCCATCTCGGCGAGCCGGTCGGCCATGCGGGCGTAGGACGTGTAGCCCATGCCCGCGTGCACCAGCGCGCCGGTGTAGGCCAGCTCCAGCGCGCCGAGGATCCTCGGGTCGTCGTGGTCGCGCAGCGCCGCGCGGAGCCGCTCGCGGATCGCGACGCCGATCCGCTCCCGCAGCTCCCGGACGTCGGGGTCGGTGCCGAGCAGCGCGGTGGTGCACGCCGCCGCCAGCTCCGGCTCGTCCGACACCAGCAGCGCGATCTCGCGCAGCGTCTCCACCACGCGTTGGAGCAGCGTCCCGTCCGCCTCCACCGGGGGCAGGGCGCCGAGCCGGCGCCAGAACACCTCGGTGATCAGGTGGTTCTTGGACGCGAAGTAGGTGTAGGCGGTGGCCGGGGCCACGCCCGCGCGCCGGGCCACGTTGCGGACGGTCAGCCCCTCGTAGCCGGTCTCGCCGACCTCCACCACGGCGGCGTCGGTCAGCCGCCGCACCGTGTCGGCCTGCCGCTCGGTGAGGCGGCGGCGGGTGGGCTCGGTCGTCAGCCGCTGGTTTCCGGACACGTGTCCAGACATTAGTTCAGAAACGCCTCGTTGGCAACAACCGGGGTGCCGCGCGCCGGGTGGGCGGCTTCTGCACCGCCCAGGTCGTCGACGCCGACACGGACGCCGAGCGGCCCTGGCTCGTCACCGCCGACGTCCCCGGCCTGTCGTACACCCGGCGCGGCAAGCCGTGGGTGACGGCCCCTAGAAACCCCGTGCTGGGCTCCGTCCGGACGCTCTGAAGGGCTGTGTAGGGCGGGTGGGATTCGAACCCACTCAGTCTGAGACACCTGCTTTACAGGCAGGCCCGACTCTCCGAGCGTCGGCGCCGCCCCCTGTGCGGGCCGTGCGGCCCGCGTCGTACCTCCGGAGGGATTCGAACCCCCAGCACACGGCACCTCATGCCGCTGTCTCTACCGTTGGACTACGGAGGCAGGCGTGCGGCTCCCGGGATTCGAACCCGGAACATCCACTTCCTGAGAGTGGCCTCTCTACCGGTTGGAGTAGAGCCGCAAGAAGATCGCGAGGGTGGCGTCACTCGCGGCGGCTCGGCCGAGGGTCTCTAGGAGACGGGATACCGGCCGGGGCGGGCGTGCGACGCCGAGGGCAGTCGAAGTCGATACTGCTCCAGAGCCATGGCCGGTCCTCCTCTCGCTGCTCCGTCCTGGACGGGCTGACGTCGTCTACGGTGCCACCGGCCGCGAGGCGCCGCAACGTATTTTCCGATCAGGGGTTTTCCGATCAGGGCTCGTCCGGCAGGGCCGCGCCGAAGGCGATCAGCGCCCAGAACGCGACCATGATCCAGCCGAGGGCGATGCCGGTCACCGCGAGCCCCATCCCGCGCTCACCGGACCGCCGCAGCCGGACCCACGCCATGTGCCCGGCGACGATCGCGGGGATGGACGGCAGCCCGCACGTGATCAGCCCGACCGCGCCCATGGAGACCGCGTAGATCGCCAGGCTGTTCATGGGCGGCTTGGCGTGCGGGTGGTACCCGGCCGCGTACTGGTGGGGCGGCTGCGTCGGCTGGCCGTGGTACCCCGCCGGCTGCTGCTGTTGCGGGTAGGCCGCGGGGCGGGCGGCGATCGCGTCGGCGTAGCGGTTCCAGGACTCCGCCTCGGCCGTGCGGCCCTGCCCGTTGAGCAGCGCGGCGAGGTTGCGCATGGCGGCCGGGTCGCCGGCCTGCGCCGCCTGCCGGTACTGCCGCTCGACGAGCGCCTCCGCCTCCCCCGCGGCGAGCGGCGACGCCGGCGGCGGGACGATCGAGGACGTCTGCGGCCCCCGGGCCTGCGTGGACGGCTGGGCGGGCGCCTGCTGGGCGGGCCGGGACTGCTGGGACGGCGCCTGCGTGCGCTGCTGGACGGGCTCCCGCGCGGACGTCCGGGACCGGTCGGGCTGCTGGCGGACGCCGCTGGAGATGAGGCCGTCCAGCAGCGACTGGGCGGACGGCCTGCGCGCCGGGTCCTTGGCGAGCGCCGCCTGGACGGCGCCGAGCAGCGTCCCGTCCAGGCCGCTCAGGTCGGGCTCGCCGCTGACGATCTGGTGGATGATCGCCGGGATCGAGTTCCCGCCGAAGCAGGGTCCGCCCTTCGCGGCGAACGCCACGGTCGCGCCCCAGGCGAACACGTCGGAGGCCGGGGTCGCGCCGCGCCCGTCGAGCTGCTCGGGGGCCATGAAGGCGGGGGTGCCGACGATGCCGCCGGTCGCGGTGAGACGCGTCCCGTCCAGGGAGCGGGCGATGCCGAAGTCGATGACGCGCGGGCCGAACGTGGACAGCAGCACGTTGGCGGGCTTCAGGTCGCGGTGCACCACGCCCGCGTCGTGGATGGCGGTCAGCGCGGTCGCGATGCCGACCGCGACGGCCTCCAGGTCGGCGCCGCGCAGCGGCCCCTCCTTCGCCACGGCGGCGTCGAGGCTCGGCCCGTTGACGAACTCGGTCACCAGGTAGGGCGGCTCGGCGGCGGGGTCGGCGTCCAGGACGGGCGCCGTGCAGAACGGCCGGACCCGCTGCGCCGCCGCGACCTCCGCCTGGAACCGCGCCCGGTACTGGCGGTCGGCGGCGAACTCGCGCCGGATCACCTTGATGGCGACCTTGCGCCCGGAGGTGTCCAGCCCCACGAACACCGTGCCCATGCCGCCCTCGCCGAGGCGGTCCACGACCCGGTAGGGGCCGATGCGCTCCGGCAGGTCGGGGTGCGGCACGGACGCTCTCCTCGGGACGGGAAACGGGCCTCCCAAGCCTGGCATATCCGGACGGCTCCCGGGGCCACCGAACGCGATCATTCCGCCACGGCTCCGGCACGGCCGCCCGGGGCCCGCCGGATTGGTCCTTGCGTCCGCCCGGGGGCTGAACTGTAGTCTGGACACGTGTCCAGAACAACCGATCGCTTGCTTCTGCTGGACGGGCGGCTCGTCCCCGGGACGGGCGGCGCCTTCGAGACGATCAACCCCGCCACCGAGGAGGTGCTCGGCACCGCCGCCGACGCCACCGCCGCCGACCTGGACCGCGCGATCGGGGCGGCCCGGCGCGCGTTCGACGAGACCGCGTGGGCGTCCGACCACGCCTTCCGCGCCCGGTGCCTGCGGCAGCTCCGGGACGGGCTGCGGCGCCGCGCGGACGAGCTGCGCGAACTGACGATCGAGGAGGTGGGCGCGCCCCGGTTCCTGACGTTCGGCGCCCAGCTCGACGCGCCCGTGGACGACCTCGGCTGGTTCGCCGACCTGGTCGAGGGCTACGCCTGGGAACGCGACCTCGGCCGGGCCGAGCCGATGGGGATGCCGAGCCACCGGCGGGTGCGGCGGGAGGCCGTCGGCGTCGTCGGCGCCATCACGCCGTGGAACTTCCCGCACCAGATCAACCTCGCCAAGCTGGGCCCCGCGCTCGCGGCGGGCAACACCGTGGTCCTGAAGCCGGCGCCGGACACGCCCTGGTGCGCGGCCGTCCTCGGCGAGGTCATCGCGGCGGAGACCGACATCCCGCCGGGCGTGGTGAACGTGGTCACCTCCTCCGACCACGAGCTGGGCGCGCGCCTCGGCCGGGACCCGCGGGTGGATCTGGTGTCGTTCACCGGGTCCACGGCGACCGGACGGGACGTGATGGCGGGCGCCGCCGCGACGCTCAAGCGGGTGTTCCTGGAGCTCGGCGGCAAGTCGGCGTTCATCGTGCTGGACGACGCCGACCTGCGGTCCGCGTGCTCGTACGCGGCGTTCTCGGGCGTCGCCCACGCCGGGCAGGGGTGCGCGATCACGACCCGGATCCTCGTGCCGCGCGACCGCTACGACGAGGCCGTGGAGGTGACCGCGGGCACGCTGGCGAAGCTCGGCGCCGGCGACCCGCGGGACGACCGGACGGTCTGCGGCCCGGTGATCTCGGCGCGGCAGCGCATGCGCATCGAGGGCTATCTGGAGCTGGCCCTGAAGGAGGGCGGCGCGTTCGCGTGCGGCGGCGGCCGCCCGGAGGGACGCGACCGGGGCTTCTGGATCGAGCCGACGCTGATCACCGGGCTGACCAACGACTGCCGGACCGCTCGCGAGGAGATCTTCGGGCCGGTGCTGGTGATCCTGCCGCACGACGGCGACGACGACGCCGTGCGGATCGCGAACGACTCGCCGTACGGGCTGTCGGGCGCGGTGCACGGCGGCGACGCCGAGCGGGCCCGCCGGGTCGCGCGGCGGCTCCGCACCGGCACCGTCAGCGTGAACGGCGGCGTCTGGTACGGCGCGGACGTCCCGTTCGGCGGCTACAAGCAGTCGGGCATCGGCCGCGAGATGGGCGTGGCCGGTTTCGAGGAGTATCTGGAGACCCAGGCGATCGCGGAGGGCTTGTGAGGTTCGAGGGAAGGGTCGCGGTCGTCACCGGGGCCGCGCAGGGGATCGGCGAGGCGTACGCGCGGGCGCTGGCGTCCGAGGGCGCGCGCGTGGTGGTCGCGGACGTGGACGAGCGCGGCCAGGGCGTCGCCGACGACATCAAGGGCCTGTTCGTGCGGACGGACGTCTCCGACCCCGCGTCCGTGGAGGCCATGGCGGCGGCGGCCAAGGAGCGGTTCGGCGGCATCGACCACCTCGTCAACAACGCCGCCATCTTCGGCACGATGAAGCTGGACTTCCTCTTCACCGTCGACTGGGACTACTACAAGAAGTTCATGTCGGTGAACATGGACGGCGCGCTGCTGTGCGCGCGGGCCTGCTACCCGCACATGCAGGAGCGCGGGGGCGGCTCCATCGTCAACCAGTCGTCGACGGCGGCGTGGCAGTACTCCGGCTTCTACGGGCTGGCGAAGGTCGGCGTCAACGGGCTCACGCAGCAGCTCGCGCACGAGCTGGGCGGCATGAACATCCGCGTGAACGCGATCGCGCCGGGCCCGATCGACACCGAGGCGAACCGCGCGGTCGTCCCCGGCGACATGGCGCAGAAGATCGTCCAGGACAAGATGGCGCTCAAGCGGATGGGCTCCCCCGAGGACCTGGTCGGCGCGTGCCTGTTCCTGCTGTCGGACGAGGCCGCATGGATCACCGGTCAGATCGTCAACGTCGATGGTGGCGAGGTGTTCCGCTCATGAAGGTGGGGTTCGTCGGGCTCGGCCAGATGGGCGCGCCGATGGCGGGGCACCTGCCCGGCGGGGGGCTGGTCGTGTACGACGCGCGGGCCGAGGCGATGGCGCCGCTGGTGAAGGCGGGCGCGCGGGCGGCGGAGGGCGTCGCCGACGTGGCGGCGCACGCGGACCTGGTCTCGATCATGGTCCGGGACGACGCCCAGGTGACCGAGGTCGGCGAGGAGGCGATCGCGAGCGCCCGTCCGGGCACGGTCCTCGCGATCCACTCGACGATCCGCGCGGCGACCGCCGAGGACCTCGCCGCGCGGGCCCGCCGGTACGGGATCGAGGTGGTGGACGCGCCGGTCAGCGGCGGGTTCATGGGCGCGAGCGCGGGCAGCCTCGCGGTGATGGTCGGCGGCACGGACGAGGCGTTCGAGCGCTGCCGCGGGCCGTTCGGCGCGTGGGCGGACCTCGTCCTGCACATGGGCCCGGTCGGCGCGGGCACCCGGACGAAGCTGGCCCGCAACATGCTGCACTTCATCTCGTTCACGGCCGCCGCCGAGGCGCAGCGGCTGGCGGAGGCGTCCGGGGTGTCGCTGCGCAAGCTCGGCCGGGTCGTCCGGCACACCGACGCGATCACCGGCGGAGCCGGCTCGATCATGCTGCGCCCGACGACCGCGCCCATGAAGCCGGACGACGACCTGTACGACATCCTCAGCCACACCCGGGACCTCGGCGAGAAGGACCTGTCGCTCGCCCTGGAGCTGGCCGAGGAGCTGGGGGTGGACGTTCCGCTGGCGCGCATCGCCCTCGAACGGTTCGGTGCCGGGCTCGGGCTGGAGGGCGAGGGCGATGAGTGAGGGCGGTCCGCCCGCGGAGGGCGGGGACGAGCGCCGCGAACGCGGGCTGGAGATGATGCGGCAGGTCTACGGCTGGGAGATCGAGGACGCGCCCGGCGAGTTCTTCGGCATCACCGTCGACCACCTCTTCGGCGACATCTGGACGCGTCCCGGCCTGACCATGCGCGACCGGCGGCTCCTCCTGCTCGGGGTCCTGGCCGGTCAGGGGCTGAACGACGTCCTCGACATCCAGATCCCGGCGGCGCTGGCCAACGGGGAGCTGACGCCGGACGAGCTGCGCGAGATCGGCATCTTCCTGACCCACTACGTCGGCTGGCCCCTGGGTTCCCGGCTGAGCGTCCAGATCGACACGCTGATCGCCAAGCACGAGAGGCGCCGGCGGAAGGAGGGCTAGGCGACGCGCGGGGACGGGTCGGGCATCAGCATCGGCCCGGTCACGCGGAACCGCTCGACGCCGCGCACGTCCACGACGATGTTTCCGGACGATTTCAGCGCTGACGGCCGCGTTAGACGGAGATCACCGGGAAATCGGAGGGAATCCGCGGGAACCCGGGCGGCGATGCGAGCGTCCAAGGCCCATGCGTGGTCGCCTCCTCGCACCGGCCGCGACGATGCTCCTGCTGGCCGGGTGCTCGGGTTCTCCGGAGCCTCCCGGCGGGCCGGCTCCGGCATCGCCGGTACGCCTCGTCGCCTATGACGGCTGCGGCAAGCTCCTCGACGAGCTGCACCGGGCCACGGTCGAGAAGGTGGGCCCGACCGGGCTGGACGACTCGCCCGTCCTCCCCGCCGACGGGACCTGGGCGCTGGGGAAGGTCCCGGGCGGCGCCGAGTCGCGAGCCCAGGGCCAGGCCCCGCCCCACTCCACCACCAACTCCCACGAGCCGGGCGCGGACGAGCCCGACCTCGTGAAGACGGACGGCCGCCGGATCATCGCGCTCGCGGGCGGGCGGCTCAGGGTCATCGACCAGGCGGCCCGCACGGTGACGCACACGCTGGAGCTACCGGGCGAGACCCGGTACGGCAACGGACAACTGCTCCTCAGCGGGAATCGCGTCCTGGTGATCAGCCGGCAGCAGCGGGTCGTCGCGTTCGACCGGCCGGGGCCGGGCGCCAGCCCGCTCCCCATGCCGGAGCAGCTGATGCGGCTGACCCTGGTCGACGTGGCGGGCGCGCCGAAGATCGTCGGGTCGATGACGTCCACCGCCGGCTACCTGGACGCCCGCCAGAGCGGCTCGACGGTCCGGGTCGTGGTGCAGTCGCGCCCGCGCATCGACTTCCCCGGCCGGGGCGACGCGGAGAAGGCCACGTCGGAGAATCGGAACGCCGTCTGGGCCGCCCCGCTGGAAGCCTGGCTGCCCGCCTTCCAAACGGACTCCGGCCAGACCTTCCGGGCACCGTGCGACCAGGTCAGCCGCCCGTCCTCGTACGCC
The DNA here is from genome assembly GCF_039871695.1 of Actinomadura sp. B10D3. Lineage (NCBI taxonomy): Bacteria > Bacillati > Actinomycetota > Actinomycetes > Streptosporangiales > Thermomonosporaceae > Actinomadura > Actinomadura sp. B10D3. The sequence continues at coordinate 99,229 of NZ_JBDPLY010000019.1, read as the reverse complement.
GGCTCGTCGATGCTGACCGTGCTGACGTTCGATCTGGCGAAGGGCCTCGGCGATCCGCAGCCGATCGCGGTGATCGCGGAGGGGTCGACCGTCTACGGCAACGGTAAGAGCCTGTACGTCACCGGCACTCCTCCAGAGCCGTTCACGCGGTCGCCGCGGAAGAGGGCGCAGCCGCGCACGGACATCTACAAGTTCGACGTCGGCGGCGCGGGACGACCCCGCTACGTGGCGGCGGGTTCGGTGAAGGGCTCCCTGCTCAACCAGTACTCGATGTCGGAGCACGAGGGGAACCTGAGGATCGCGACGACGACCGGCCGGCAGGCTCCGAACGACAGGTCGTCCCAGAGTTCGGTGTACGTCCTCGCCCAGCGAGACGCCTCGCTCACCGAGATCGGGCGCATCGACGGGCTCGGCAAGGGCGAGCGGATCCACTCGGTCCGGTTCATCGGCGCCGGCGCCTACGTCGTCACGTTCCGGCGGACCGACCCGCTGTACGCGCTCGACCTGAAGGACCCGCGGCGCCCGCGCCTCACCGGCGAACTCAAGATCACCGGCTACTCCGCCTACCTGCACCCCGCGGCGGACGGGAAACTCCTCGGCGTCGGGCAGGACGCGGACACCTCCGGCCAGACGAGCGGCCTCCAGATCTCCCTGTTCGACGTCTCCGGCGAACCGCGGCGGGTCGGAACCCACAAGCTCCCCGGAGCGAGCTCCCAGGCGGAGTTCGACCCGCACGCTTTCCTGTACTGGCCGGAGAGCGGCCTGACGGTCGTCCCCGTGCTGCGGCCCGGCCGCGGGGCGGCCGAGGCCCTCGTCCTCAAGGTCGCCGGAGCCCGCATCACCGAGACCGGCACGGTCCGCCATCCCGGGAAGAGCGGCCGCAACGGCGTCGACCGTTCCCTGCTCGTGGGCGGAACCCTCTGGACGTTCTCCGACGCAGGAGCGCACGCCACCGACGCGTCCACCCTCAAGGGCGGCGACTGGCTGCCGTACGGCTGACGCTCAGCGCAGCCCCGTGGACCGCCGCAGCGCCGTCTGGATCAGCCGGTCGACCAGCGCCGGGTAGTCCAGCCCGGTGGCCGCCCACATCTGCGGGAACGCCGACGCGGGGGTGAAGCCGGGCATCGTGTTGATCTCGTTGAGGATCCACCGGCCGTCGGGCGTGTGGAAGAAGTCGACCCGGGCGAGCCCCTCGCAGTCGAGCGCGTCGAACGCCTGCACCGCGATGCGGCGGACCTCCTCGATCGCGGCGGGCGGCAGCTCGGGCGGGATCGCCATGGTGGTGGAGCCGTCGAGGTACTTGGTCTCGAAGTCGTAGAAGTCGTGGTCGCCGGCCATCAGCACCTCGGCGGGCAGGCTCGCCTCGGCGGGGCCGTCGTCCACGCCCTGCAGGACGCCGCACTCGATCTCGAGGCCCTCGACGGCCGCCTCCACGATGACCTTGGGGTCGTGCTCGCGGGCCGCCTCGACCGCCGCCTCCAGCCCGGCCTCGTCGGTGACGCGGGTGATGCCCATGCTGGACCCGGCGCGGGCCGGCTTGACGAACACCGGGGTCCCGGCGGCCAGGCCCAGGTCCTTGATCTCGTCGATCTTGCGCTTGCGCTCGCGCCGCCACTCCCGGTCGCCGACCAGGACGTACGGGCCGACGGGCAGGCCGCGGGCCTGCCAGACGAGCTTCATGAACCCCTTGTCCATGCCGACCGCGCTGGCCAGCACCCCGGCGCCGACGTAGCGGATCCCGGCGAGGTCGAGCAGGCCCTGGATCGTGCCGTCCTCGCCGTAGGGGCCGTGCAGGAGCGGCAGGACGACGTCGACGTCGCCGAGGGTCGAGGGCACCTTGCCCGGCTCGACCACCATCAGCCCGCGGCTCTCCGGGTCGAACGGCAGCGCCAGGACGCCGCCCTCGCCGGTCACCTCCGGGAGCCTGCCGTCCTCGATCGCGAGCCGCAGGTCCGCGGGCGGGAGCACCCAGCGCCCGTCGCGGGCGATGCCGACCGGCACCACCTCGTACCGGTCCCGGTCGATGGCGGCCATGACGGCGCCCGCGGTGACGCAGGAGATCGCGTGCTCGGAGCTGCGCCCGCCGAAGACCACCGCCACGCGGATCCTAGAAACCTGGGACATGAGGCCCGACCCTACCGGTGATCAGCCCGCACGGGCCACGGGCGCGACGATCATGCTCACACCCCGTACCGCTCCGGCTTCGGCGACCGCGAGATCAGCGAGATCGCCGCCTCCTTGATCGGCATGCCGTGGTGCAGGACCGCGGTGACCGCCTCGGTGATCGGCATCTCGACGTTGTGCTTGCGGGCCAGTTCCAGCACCGCCTCGGACGACTTGACGCCCTCCGCGGTCTGCTTGGTGGCGGCGACGACCTCGTCCAGGGTCATCCCGCGGCCGAGGTTCTCGCCGAACGTCCGGTTCCGCGACAGCGGCGACATGCACGTCCCGACGAGGTCGCCCATCCCGGCGAGCCCGGCGAAGGTGTGCTCGTCCGCGCCGAGCGCGGCGCCCAGCCGGGCGATCTCGGCGAGCCCGCGCGTCATCAGCACCGCCTGGGTGCTCGCGCCGAACCCGAGCCCGACCGCCATGCCCACGCACAGCGCGACGATGTTCTTCACCGCACCGCCGAGCTCGCAGCCGACCACGTCGGTGGAGGTGTAGACGCGGAAGTACGGGGTCATGGTCGCGGCCTGCAGGCGCACCGCGGCGTCCTCGTCCACGCAGGCGGCGACGGCCGCGCCGGGCTCCCCGCCGGCGATCTCCCGGGCGAGGTTGGGGCCGCCGAACACGGCAACGCGCTCCTCCGGGACGTCGGCGACCTCGCAGATCACCTCCGACATCCGCTTGGACGTCCCGATCTCGACGCCCTTCATCAGGCTGACGAGCACGGCCTCCGGGGGGAGCAGCGGCACCCAGCCGGCGAGGTTGCGCCGGAGGGTCTGCGCCGGGACGGCCAGCGCGACGAAGTCGGCGCCCTTGAGGGCCTCGGCCGGGTCCAGCGTGGCGCGGACGGCCTCCGGCAGCGGGACCCCGGGCAGGTAGTCGGGGTTCTCGTGCCGCTCGTTGATCGACTCAACGATCTCGGGGCGGCGGCCCCACAGGACGACCTCGCCGCCCGCGTCGTGCAGCAGGCGGGTGACCGTCGTCCCCCAGGATCCGGCGCCCATCACCGCGGTACGGAAGGTCACGAGTCGGCCGCCTTCGGCTCCGCGGCCCGCCGCCCGCCGGACTCCGACCCGGCCGGCGGTGCGGGCTCGGGGACCGCCGGCGGGGCGGCGGCGCCGCGGCGCTCTTCGAGCACCCGGTGGTGGTCGTAGCGCTCCGCGGGCGGCTCCTCGCCGCGCAGCTCGCCGAGCAGCGCGGTGATCGCGCTCATGATGTCGTCGGTGGCGGCCCGCAGCGTCTCCCGGCTGAGCGGGCGCCCCTCGTAGGCCGACAGGTCGACCGGCGGCCCGGCGATCACCTTCATCGTCTTGCGGGGCAGCGGGTGGAAGCCCTTCTTCAGGCTGCCCGCCAGCCCCCTCTGCTCGCCCTTCTTGTACGGCATGAGCTCGTGCGCGCCCCAGCTCGCCACGGGGACGACCTTGGCGCCGGTCGTCAGCGCCATCCGCGCGACACCGGTCTGCCCGGTCATCGGCCACAGTTCGGGGTCACGGGTGCAGCTGCCCTCCGGGTAGAACATCAGGCACTCGCCGTCCAGCAGCGCCTTCTCGGCGTCCTCCAGGGCGAGGGCCGCGTCGGCGCGGTCGCGGTACACGGGGATCTGGCCGGTGCCGCGCAGCACGCCGCCGATGAACCTCACGTCGAACAGCGTGGACTTGGCCAGGTAGACCGGGTAGCGGCCCGCCTCGTAGACGAAGTGCGCGAGCGCGAGGGGGTCGGACTCGGAGATGTGGTTGGCGGCGATGATGACGCCGCCCTTCCCGGGCACGTTGCCGCGGCCGCGCCAGTCCCGCTTGAGCAGCCCGAACAGCAGCGGGCGCAGGATGACGATCGTGAGCCTGCGCCATGCCGGCGAATACCGGTGGCCCGTGGTCGCTCCTCGCGAGGGGGCGGCCCCCCGCGCCTCCCGCTTCGCTTCGCTCATGCGTGCTCCTTGCGAGGGGGCGGCCCCCCGCGCCCCCCGCTTCGCTTCGCTCATTTGGACGCCCCCTTCTCTATCCGTCCCCCGGGGTGAACGTGGGGTGTCCTCAAGTGTCGCGGTTGCGTGCGCATAGTGTCGAGTTGCCATGTCTACACCAGCACCGTCCATGCCGGCGCCCGGCGCGCCCTCCCTCCGGTGGTCGCTCGTCGTCCCCGTCAAGGTCCTCGCCAAGGCCAAGACCCGCATGTCCGAGGCCGCGGGCCCGCACCGGGAGGCGCTCGCGCTCGCGGTGGCGGCCGACACGGTCGCCGCGGCGCTGCGCTGCGACCGGGTCCGGGGCGTGATCGTCGTCACCGACGACCCCCTTCCCGCCGCCGAGCTGGCCGCGCTCGGCGCCACGATCGTGCCGGACGTCCCGGACGCGGGCCTGAACCCCGCCCTGGTCCACGGCGCGGGCCGGGGGCGCGAGCTGGCCCCGGACGCGGGCGTCGGGGCGCTGTCGGCCGACCTGCCCGCGCTGCGGCCGGGCGACCTCGGCCGCGTGCTCGACGCCGCCGGCGCCGCGCCGGAGGCGTTCGTCCCGGACGCGGCCGGTGTCGGCACGACGCTGTACACGGCCCGGCCGGGCGTCCCGTTCTCCCCCGCGTTCGGCGGCGACTCGCGCGCCGCGCACCGCGCCCGCGGCGCCCGCGAGATCGTGCTGCCCGGGACCGACAGCGTCCGCCGCGACGTCGACACCCCCGGCGACCTCCGCGCCGCCCTGGCCCTCGGCGCCGGCCCCCGCACCGCCGAGGTCGCGTCCCGGCTGCCGTCGTTGGCCTAGAGTTCCGGTCATGCAGGGGACGGTGAAGGCGTTCGACGCGGAGACGCGGACCGGGAGCGTGCTGCTCGACGACGGGACGGAGCTGCCGTTCGACGCGGACGCGTTCGCCGCGGGCGGGCTGCGGCTGCTGCGGTTCGGCCAGCGGGTGAACCTCGCGACGGACGGGGACCGGGTCACGGCGGTGACCCTGTCGACCTTCCCGCTCCCGTCCTGAGCCGCCCGAACAAAGCGTCAGCGCCCGGAACCGGGCCTTGTGGCACGGTCCCGAGCGCTGGCGCGGTGTGGCTACTTCTTGCCGGCCACCAGGTTCTTGAAGTCGGCGCCCGCCTTGAACTTCGGCACGGACGTCGCGGGAACCTCGATGGTCTTGCCCGTTGCGGGGTTGCGGGCCGTACGGGCAGGCCGGTCGGCCTTCTCGAACGAACCGAACCCGGTGATAGCGACCTTGTCGCCCTTGGCGACGGCGTTCTGGATCGCCTCCAGGATGGCGTCGACGGCCTCGGCTGCGGCCTTCTTGCTGCCCAGCCGGTCAGAGATGGCGTCGACCAGCTCACGCTTGTTCATGGGTTACTCCTCTAGTTCCCCCCTTGCCCGAACGAAACTAAGGGACCCTCAGCAAGGACACAATCACCTGCACGCACGAGTTGGCGTGTCGCTGGCGTTTTTGTCGGCCTCGCCCCCGTCTCGCCGGGCGACCGGACCGGATCCGGTCACTGCGCACGCTAACCGACGTCGGGGCCGTCTTGAAAATCGGCGAGGAACGCGTCCAGCCTGCGGGCGGCCAGTTCGGCGTCCCGTTTCGCCAGATCGGTGATCGCCAGCAGGTGCCGGATGAGCCGCTGCCGGTCCTGCGGAGGGAGCGGCGCCACGGCCCGGTGAGCGTCACGCAGCTGTTGCGCGAGGCGCGTCAGAGCCGGATCGTCCCACTCCGGCCCGGCCCAAGGCACGGTGCCCAATTGGCTTCCCCCATACGGTCGGACGTCCCTGCACACTAAGGGAATTGTCCCTGTGCGGCGTCCGCGTCGGCTTACCCGGGGTCGCCGAAGGCCCGGCCCGCCGGTTCGGACGGGCCGGGCCTGGAGGGCGGCGCCTACGCGGTGGTGGGAAGGAGCGGGTTGCGGGCGGACTCGAACGCGGCGATGGCGTCGGCGTGGCGGAGGGTCAGGCCGATGTCGTCCAGGCCCTCCATGAGCCGCCAGCGGGTGTAGTCGTCGATCTCGAAGGAGGCGGTGTCCGCGCCCCAGCGGACCTCGCGCTTCTCCAGGTCGACGGTGACCTCCAGGGCGGGGTCCTTCTCGGCCGCGTCCTGCAGCGCCTCGACCTGCTCGGCGGTGAGCACGACCGGCAGCAGGCCCATCTTGGTGGAGTTGTTGCGGAAGATGTCGCCGAAGCGCGGCGCGATCACGACGCGGAAGCCGTACTGCTGCAGCGCCCAGACGGCGTGCTCGCGGGACGATCCGGTGCCGAAGTCGGGTCCGGCGACGAGGATCCCGGCGCCCTCGTACCGGGGCTGGTTGAGGACGAAGTCCGGGTCCTCGCGCCAGGCGGAGAACAGGCCCTTGTCGAACCCGGTGCGGCTGACCTGCTTCAGCCAGACGGCCGGGATGATCTGGTCGGTGTCGACGTTGCTGCGGCGCAGCGGCACCGCGCGCCCGGTGTAGGTGGTGAACGCTTCCATCGGTGGATTCCTCTACAGGTCGGCGTCGGTCTGGGGGGACGACCCCCCAGACCCCCCGGCGACTTCGCCGAGGTCACTGGGGGCGGTCAGGCGGCCGGTGACGGCGGTGGCGGCGGCGACGGCGGGCGACACCAGGTGGGTGCGGCCGCCGGGTCCCTGCCGGCCCTCGAAGTTGCGGTTGGACGTGGAGGCGCTGCGCTCCCCGGGCGTGAGCTTGTCGGGGTTCATCGCCAGGCACATCGAGCAGCCCGCCTCGCGCCACTCGGCGCCGGACGCGGAGATGACCGCGTCGAGGCCCTCCTCCTCGGCCTGCTTCTTGACCTTCATGGAGCCAGGGACGACGAGCATCCGGACGCCGTCGGCGACCTGGCGGCCCTTGAGGACGTTCGCGACCGCGCGCAGGTCCTCGATGCGGCCGTTGGTGCAGGAGCCGACGAAGACGGTGTCGACCTTGATGTCGCGCAGCGGCGTCCCGGCGGTGAGGCCCATGTACTCAAGCGCCCGCTCGGCGTTCTGCCGCTTGGCCGGGTCGTCGATGGACGCCGGGTCCGGGACGGACCCGGCGAGCGGCAGCCCCTGGCCCGGGTTGGTGCCCCACGTGACGAACGGCGTCAGCTCGGACGCGTCGATCACGACCTCCTTGTCGAAGACCGCGTCGTCGTCGGTGCGCAGGGACGTCCAGTACTCGACGGCCCGGTCCCAGTCCTCGCCGGTCGGCGCGTGCGAACGCCCCTTGAGGTACTCGAACGTGGTCTCGTCCGGGGCGATCATCCCGGCGCGGGCGCCGGCCTCGATGGACATGTTGCAGACCGTCATGCGGCCCTCCATCGACAGCGACCGGACGGCCTCGCCGCGGTACTCGATGATGTGGCCCTGGCCGCCGCCGGTGCCGATCCGCGCGATGATCGCCAGGATGAGGTCCTTGGCGGTGACGCCCTCGGGCAGCGCGCCGTTCACGGTCACGGCCATCGTCTTCGGCCGGATCTGCGGCAGCGTCTGGGTGGCGAGGACGTGCTCGACCTCGCTGGTGCCGATGCCGAAGGCGAGCGCGCCGAACGCGCCGTGCGTGGAGGTGTGCGAGTCGCCGCACACGACGGTCATCCCGGGCTGGGTGAGGCCGAGCTGCGGGCCGATGACGTGCACGATGCCCTGGCCGTCGTCGCCCATCGGGTGCAGCCTGATCCCGAAGTCGGAGCAGTTCTTGCGGAGCGTCTCGACCTGGGTGCGCGACACCGGGTCGGCGATCGGCTTGAGCAGGTCCGTGGTCGGGACGTTGTGGTCCTCGGTGGCGATCGTGAGGTCGGGGCGGCGGACCTGGCGGCCGGCCATCCGCAGCCCGTCGAACGCCTGCGGGCTGGTGACCTCGTGGACCAGGTGCAGGTCGATGTAGAGGAGGTCCGGCTCACCCTCGGCTCGCCGTACGACGTGCGCGTCGTACACCTTCTCGGCCAGTGTTCGGCCCATCACCTTCACCTCACCTGTAATGATCGTCGGCGCACCGCCGCGGTCGGGCCGGTGCGCCCGTGGTCGCTGTGACCTCGATTTGCATCTCAAATTACGAGACGGCAATATCAAGACATGGACAACTCTAGCGGAGTCGGCGTACTTGACAAAGCGGTTCTCGTCCTGAACGCGCTGGAGGCGGGTCCGGCCTCGCTCGCCCAGCTCGTCCAGACGACGGGGCTGGCCCGCCCCACCGCCCACCGGCTGGCCGTCGCGCTGGAGCACCACCGCCTCGTGCACCGCGACACGCAGGGGCGGTTCATCCTCGGGCCCCGGCTCGCCGAGCTGGCGGTCGCGGCGGGCGAGGACCGGCTGCTCGCCATCGCGCAGCCCGTCCTGGCCCACCTGCGCGACCTGACCGGCGAGAGCGCGTCGCTGTTCCGCCGCCAGGGGGACGTCCGGGTCTGCGTGGCCGCCGCCGAGCGCACCAGCGGCCTGCGCGACACGATCCCGGTCGGCGCCGCGCTCCCGATGACGGCCGGCTCGGCCGCGCAGGTCCTGCTGGCCTGGGAGGAGCCCGACCGGCTGCACCGCGGGCTGCGCGGCGCCAAGTTCGAGGCCACCACGCTCGCGTCGGTCCGGCGGCGGGGCTGGGCGCAGAGCGTCGGGGAGCGCGAGCAGGGCGTCGGCTCGGTCTCGGCGCCGGTCCGCGGCGCAGGCGGGCGGGTGATCGCCGCCGTCTCGGTGTCGGGCCCCCTCGAACGCCTGACCCGCTCCCCCGGCCGCCTGCACGCCGGGCCCGTCGCCGCCGCGGCGGAGAAGATCTCCGAGGGGATGCGCCGCACGGCGTCCTGAGCGCCCCCGGCATAGGCTCGGCGGATGGTCGACCCCCGCCTGCGCGCCCGTCTCGCGGACCTCACCCTTGAGGAGAAGGTCACCTCCTCACCGGCGACGGGTTCTGGACGCTGCGCCCGCTGCCGAAGATCGGCCTGCGGCGGATCGTGATGTCGGACGGCCCGAGCGGCGTCCGCGGCACGACCTGGGACGAGCGCGCGCCGAGCCTGCTGTTCCCGAACCCGTCGGCGCTCGCGGCGACGTGGGACCCGGTGCTCGCGGAGCAGGTCGGGCGGCTCAACGGCGCCCAGGCGCGCGACAGGGGCGTGCACGTCCAGCTCGCGCCGACGGTCAACCTGCACCGGACGCCGCTCGGCGGGCGGCACTTCGAGAACTACTCCGAGGACCCGCTGCTCACCGCCCGCGTCGGCGCCGCGTTCGTCCGGGGCGTCCAGTCGGCGGGCGTCGCGGCGACGGCGGGACGAGGTCGCGGCCGTCCTGTGGGCGTGGCTGCCGGGACAGGAGGGCGGCGACGCGATCGCCGACGTCCTCACCGGCGCCGCCGAGCCCGGCGGGCGGCTGCCGACGACGTTCCCCGCGTCCGAGGAGGGCGTCCTGTCCCCGGTCCCGTCCGAGGACGGGGTCCTCGACTACGCGGAGGGCACCGCGATCGGCTACCGGTACTACACGCCCGCCCAGGTCGCCTACCCGTTCGGGCATGGGCTGGGCTACACGACGTGGGAGTACGAGTCGCTCGCGTTTTCGGGCGATGCCGCGGAGGTGACGGTCCGCAACACCGGGAGCAGGGCCGGCCGGGAGGTCGTCCAGCTCTACGCGCTGGACGGCGGGACGGTGCGGCTCGCGGGCTTCGCGGTCGCCGAGGCCGAACCCGGTGCCTCGGTCACGGTCGCGATCACGCCGGACCAGCGGCCGCCCGCCCCGCGCGCCTTCCGTGCGGGCCGTTCGGCGGCGGACCTGCAAACCGCCACAACTTGGACAGACCTGGGATAACGCCGGTCGCCGGCGCTCCGGCCTCGCTACCTTTGACCCGCGGTCAAGGGGGTGCCACGGTGCAGATCTCCGAGCTCAGCGATCGAAGCGGGCTCACGGTCCAGACGATCAAGTTCTACATCCGGGAGGGGCTGCTGCCGAAGGGCTCGGCGGTGAGCGCGACCCGCGCCGAGTACGACGGCCGCCACCTGGAGCGGCTCCGGCTGATCAGCGCGCTGCGCGAGGTCGGCGACCTGCCGGTGGCGGCGATCCACCAGATCATCAAGGCCGTCGAGGACGACCGCACCGGCCCGCACGACCTCGTCGCCACCGCCCAGCACGCGATCGGCCCGCACGCCGCCGCCCCGCACGACCCGCACTGGCGCGCCGCCCGCGAGGACGTGGACGCGCTCGTCCGCGAGCTCGGCTGGACGGTCGGCGAGCGCGCCCCCGCCCGCGACCTGCTCGCGCACACGTTCGTGGCGCTGCGCCGCCTCGGCTTCCCGATCACGCTCAAGGACCTGCGCCCCTACGTGAGCGCCGCGCGCGAGATCTCCGAGCACGAGGTCGGCCGGGTCACCGAGGGCACGCCCCGGGCCCGGACCGTCCACACGCTGATCGTCTCCACCGTCCTGTACGAGCAGGTGTTCACGGCCCTGCACCGGCTCGCCCTGGAGGACGCCTCGGCCCGCCGCTTCGACCGCTCCTGACCCCTCCCACCCCCTCCTACCAGGCATTTCCGAGGAATTGGGTGTGTTTTCGTCGCCTATGATGAACGGCGATGACCGCGACTCAGCCCCCGGACCCCGCCGGCGGCAGGTGGACCGACCGCCTGCTCGCCGAGGGCAGCGACCCCGATCCGCGCTTCACACTCGCCAACGAGCGCACGTTCCTGGCGTGGATCCGGACGGCCCTGGCCCTGATCGCGGCGGGGGTCGGCCTCTCCCTCGCCGGCGACCTGATCGACGCGCCGCTGCGCGTCGGCGTCGCCGCGGGTTTCGCCGCGGCCGGCGCCGGCGTCGCGGCCCTGGCGTTCCGCCGCTGGCTGCGCACCGAGCGCGCCCTGCGCCGGTCGGAGACCCTCCCGCCGCCGGCCCTGGCCCCGGTCATGTCCTACGGCCTGGCGATCGCCGCGGTCGTCCTGCTCGGCGCCCTGCTGGCCACCAGGTGACCGAGCGGTGAGACTGCGGGACCCCGGAGCGCAGCCCGAGCGGACCTCGCTGGCCTGGTCCCGCACGACGCTCTCGCTGGTCGCCGCGGGCCTGCTGTGCGTCCGGCTCGCGCCCTCGACGGCGGCGGCGGCCGGCGCGGCGGCCGTCGTCTGCGGCAGTGCGGCCCTGATGCTCCGCCGCAACCGGACCGGCTTCCGCGCCCGCCGCGGCCTTCCGGAGGGCGGCGCGGCCGACCCGGTGTCTGTTCTGGTCGCCACGGGCCTGACGATCCTGCTGGCAGCGGTCGCCCTTCTCTTCACCCTCTGAGACCGTGCTGCGTCCCTCAGGGCCGCAGGTCTCCGGCGACGTCCCGCAGGTCGTCCAGGAACGCGGTGACGGCCGGGGACCTGCGCGCGTGCCGTCCCACCGCCGCGTAGACCGTCCGCCGCGGCCGCCCGGCCGCCACGGCGCGCAGCACCACGCCGTCCCGCGCCATCGCGGTCGCGGCGAGCGCCGGGACGAGCGTGACGCCGAACCCCTCCGCGACCAGGCCCAGCTTGGAGACCCACTCGGCGACCCGCAGCGGCGTCTGCGGGACGAACCCGGCGGCCTCGCAGCGGGCGCGCAGCGCGGCGATCGCCGCGGGGTCGTCGGCCACGATCCACGGCTCGCCGGCCAGGTCGGCCAGCCGGACCCGCTCCCGCGCGGCGAGCCGGTGGCCGTCCGGCAGCGCGACGAGCAGGACGTCCTCCACCAGGGTCACCAGGTCGTCGGCGGCGATCGAGGGGATCTTGTGCGTGCTGACCAGCGCGATGTCGAGGTCGCCGGCCTCCAGCATCGGCAGCAGCCGCTCCGTGGTGCCCTCGCGCAGCAGCGGCCGGACGCCCGGATGCCGGGCCCGGAACCGGGCGAGGGCGCGCGGGACGAGCGCGGCGTTCGCGGTGGGGAACGCGCCGATCCGCAGCGTCCCGGTGTCGAGGCGGCGCAGCCCGTCGAGCGCGCGGGCGGTGTCGGCGAGCCGGTCGAGGAGGCCGCGCGCGTGCGGCAGCAGGTACTCCGCGGCCGGGGTCGGGCGGACGCCCCGGGCCCCGCGCGCGAACAGCTCCACCCCGCACACGTCCTCCAGCGCCGCGATCTGCCGGGAGACGGCCGACTGCGTGTACCCCTCGGCGGCAGCGGCGGCGGTGAACGAGCCGAGGTCGGCGACGGCGACGAACGTCCGCAGCAGGACGGGATCGAGGGCTTCGGCGCGCACGCTCCGGAGCATACGGGCACGCCGGTAGCATCGCCGCATGCCCGGAAGCCGGCCCTTCGTCAGCCTCGCCACCGACTTCGGCGCCGCGTACACCGCGATCTGCGCGGGCGTCGTCCACACCATCGCCCCGGCGGCGACGGTGCTCGTGCTCAGCGACGAGATCACGCCGTTCGACGTCCGCGAGGGCGCGATGCTGCTGCGGCAGGCGCTGCCGTACTTCCCGGTGGGCGTGCACGTCGGCATCGTCGACCCGGGCGTCGGCACGCCGCGGCTGCCCCTCGCGATCGAGACCGGGCGCGGGGACGTCCTGGTCGGGCCCGACAACGGGCTGCTCGTCCCGGCCGCGGGGAAGCTCGGCGGCGTCGTGCGTGCGCACGCGCTGGAGAACCCCGCCTACCGGCTGCCGGAGGTGTCGGCCTCGTTCCACGGCCGCGACATCTTCTCCCCCGCCGCCGCGCACATCGCCGCGGGCGTCGACGTCGCCGACCTCGGCGCGCGGGCGGAACCGCTGCCGCTGGACGTCCCGCCGCCGGCCGTGGGCGACGGGGAGCTGACCGTCCCGGTGCTCTACACCGACCGCTTCGGCAGCCTGGTCCTCGGCGCCGAGCGCGGCGACCTGACGGCCGCGTTCGGCGAGCTGCCTCCGGGGACCCCGCTGGACGTCACCTGGGAGGACCCCGCCCCCGGAAGCGTCCGGGTCACGTTCCAGGAGACTTTCGGCGGCGTCGCGGAAGGCGACCCGCTGCTGTGGATCGACTCGTCCGGCTGGCCGGGCCTGGCCGTGAACCAGGGCTCGGCCGCCGCCGCCCTCGGTCTCGGCGGTGTACGAACCCTCACCCTGCGCGCGATCCGTCCCTGACGGCCGCGTGGGGGACACTGATCACCGTGGAAGATCTCGATGTCGTCGCGTGGATCCAGGTGTCGGACGGCCGGATGCTCGCGGTCCGCGCGCGGGGCCGCGACCTGCTCTACCTCCCCGGCGGTAAGCGCGAGCCGGGCGAGGACGACTGGTCGGCGCTGTCCCGGGAGATCCGCGAGGAGCTGGATCTCGAACTCGACCGGACGTCCTTCCGGGAGCTCGGCGTCGTCCGGGCCCCGGCGCACGACCAGCCCGACTTCGCCCACGTGCGCATGGCGTGCTTCACGGCCGCGTTCCGGGGCGCGATGGCGGCGACCGGCGAGGTGGACGAGTTCGTCTACGTGGGCCCCGGCGAGCGGCACCTGCTCGCTCCGGCGGCGCGGGCCGCGCTCGACCTCGCCGAGCGGCACGGCCTGCTCGCCTGACACCGACCTTCGGCCCGGCACCCGCCGTGCCGCAGGACGGTGCTCGCCGGGACGGCGGCGGGCGGTTCCTCGCGTCCGTCGCCCGCGAGGCCGAACGGCTCCGCCGCGCGCATTCCGGCATCGGCATCTCGGTCGGCTGCGAACTGACGATCTTCATGTCCGGGCTCGTGCCGGGCGAGGACTGGATGGAGCGGGGCGCCGGTACGCCCCCTAGGCCGTCTCAGGGTCGTCCCCTACGCCCGGGGCGGTACCGGAGGCACCGGACGGTGATCGGGGCGCTGTAGGGGAGGTGTCGCTCGGCGGCCGATGCCCGGGTACGGACCGTGCACGCAGCATCGTCCCCATGACGAACACGACGCAGACCCTCACCCGCCCCGACGCCCCCGTCCACGGCGGCCCGCCGAAGCTCACCCCGATGGAGCTGCGCGCCGCCCAGATCGAGACCCTCGAAAGCCCGCGGCTGAAGTACGGGCTGCTCGCCCGGATGCTGTTCAAGCAGATGGACCTGGTCTACGGCCGCGAGCGCACGCTCGTGAAGTTCACGATGCTGGAGTTCATCGCCCGCGTCCCGTACCAGGCGTGGGAACGCATGGGCTACTTCTCGCTGTCGCGGCACCGCCGCCGCTCGGCGCTCGCCAAGCGCGTGTACGAGCGGATCGTCGAGACGCGCGAGGAGCAGGACAACGAGCAGTGGCACCTGCTGATCCTCCAGGACCTCGTCCAGCGGGACGGCATGAAGCAGTCGTTCCTGCTGCACCGGCTGGCACCGTGGCTCGTGGCGTTCTTCTACTACCACGTGTCGTGGCTGCTGTTCCTGGTGCGCCCCGAGCTGAGCTACCGGCTCAACGCCGACTTCGAGGACCACGCCGAGCACGAGTACATGTCCTACGTGGCGGAGCATCCCGAGCTGGAGCACGTGGCGGCCCCCACGACGTACGCCGAGGAGTACGGACGGTACGGCACCGTGGCGGACCTGCTCCGCCAGATCGGCCACGACGAGCGGATCCACAAGCTCGACAGCCTGGTGAACATGCGGGCGCCCCGCTTCCAGGACGCGCCTACGCCAGCTCCTTGATGATCTTCTCCAGGGCGGTGCGGACGTGCCGCCGCTCCTCCTCCGTCAGCGCGGCGGCGACTCGCTCTTCGAGCCGCCGCCGCGCCTCTTCGACGGGTTCCCGCGCCCGCAGGGCCTTGCCGGTCAAGTAGAGCCGGACCAGCCGGGCGTCGGCCGGGTCGCGCCGCCGCACCACGAGGCCGGCGGTCTCCATCCGGGTGGCGGTGTTGACGATCGTGGGGGTGGTCAGCCCGAGCCGGGCGGCGAGCTCGCCGGGCGCGAGGCCGTCCTGCTCCCACAGGGCCTCCAGGACGAGGTTCTGCCCGATGCGCACCCCGTGCTCGCTCAGCGCGGCGTCCGACGCGGCCCGCAGCAGCTTGTCCGCCCGGGACAGCAGCCTCACCAGGTCGTCCATGCCGAATCCTCCAGGTCGTCCGGCTCCCCTGGGTCACCATTCCCGATCAGGGCAGAACCAGGCCGCTGCCGATGCCGAGGACCACCGAGGCCACGGCGGCGGTCACGGCGACCGCGGACGCCCCGCGCGCCGGGCGCGGCCGGCGGGCGGGGCGCCGGAACAGCGGGACGATCCAGCGCAGGTAGTAGAAGACGCTCGCGACCGTGTTCACGGCCGCGACCGCGGCGAGCCAGGCGTGGCCGCCGTCGATCGCCGCGCCGAACATCAGGACCTTCCCGACGAACACGGCGGTCGGCGGCGTACCGACGAACCCGAGCAGGCAGACGACGAGGGACAGGCCGAGGAGGGGCGAGCCGCGCAGCAGCCCGGCGTAGCCGCCGAGGTCGTCCCGCCCGGCGGCGAGGACGACCGCGAAGGCCCCCACGTTCGTCACCGCGTAGGCGGCGACGTAGTAGAGCAGCGCGGGCTGGGCCAGGTCGCTCCGGTCCGCCATGGCGACCGGGACGAGGAGGTAGCCCGCCTGGGCGACGGTCGAGTACGCCAGCAGCCGCCGGACGTTGTCCTGCGCGAAGGCGGCGAGGTTGCCGAGCGTCATCGTGGCCGCGGCGACGACCGCGAGCAGCACGGGCCAGCCGTCCGGCATCGTCTCGGTCCCGAACCGGTAGAGGGCGGCCAGCGCGCCGATCTTCGGGACGGTCGTGACGTAGGCGGCGACGGCCGGCGGGGCGCCCTCGGCGACGTCCGGCACCCAGAAGTGGCCGGGGACGGCGCCCGCCTTGAACAGCAGCCCCGCGAGCAGCGCGACGAGACCCGCCGCGACGGCGGCCGGGGGCGCCTCCGCCAGCCCGGCCCGCAGCACCGGGTACGCCGTGCCGCGCCCCACTCCGAACAGCAGCGTCACCCCGCCGAGCATGAGCACGCCCAGCAGCGCGCCCATCAGGTAGTACTTGAGCGCGGCCTCGGTCCCGGGGGCGTCCTTGCCGAACCCGGCGAGCGCATAGGCGGGCAGGCTCGCCAGCAGGTACGCGGCGACCACCACGAGCAGGTCGGCCGAGGCGCCGAGCACCATCGTCCCGAGCGCCGACAGCAGGATCAGGACGTAGTGCTCGCTCTCCCTCGGATGCCCGTGCACCCGCCCGGCCGCGAGCACCACGACCGGCAGTGTCGCGCCGAGCACGGCGATCCGGGTGACGTGCGTGATGGGGTCGACGGCGAAGGAGCCGAAGGCCATCAGGTCGTCGCCGGCCGCCGCGATCCCTGAGGCGGCCAGGCCCGCGAGCAGTCCCGCCGCGCAGACGACCGCGACGCGCCGCTGCCGGGCGCGGGGCAGGAACATCCCGTAGACCAGCCCGACAACGGCGGCGGCGAGCACGCACAGCTCGGGGGCGAGGTCGGCGGGGTTCTCGTTCATCACCGTCCCACCAGCGCGACGACGGCCGCCGACAGCGGCTCGATCGTGTCGAGCAGCGGGCGCGGCGCGACGCCGATCAGCACCGAGAGGGCCAGCAGCGGGGCGAGCGCCGCCAGCTCGGGCCACCGCACGTCGCCGACCAGCGGGGTCAGCTCGCCGGGCGGCCCGAGCACGGCCCGGTGCAGGACGCGCAGGAACAGCGCGGCCGTGACCAGGATGCCGAGCACGGCGAGGGCGCCGGTGACCGCCGTCGCCGCCGCGCCGCCGCCGATCGTCCCGGCGAAGATCTGGAACTCGGCGATGAACCCGGACAGCCCCGGCAGCCCGAGCGAGGCGAACGCGGCCACCCCGGTCAGCCAGGCGAATACGGGAGCGTTTCCGGCGATGCCGCCGAACCGGCCGAGGTCGTAGCTTCCGGCGCGGTCGTACAGCACCCCGCACAGCAGGAACAGCGCGCCCGTGACGAGCCCGTGGCTGACCATCTGCGTGACCGCGCCGGTCACGGCGAGCCGCCGGGCGTCCGCGCCGCCGGACGCGTACCCCGCCGCGCCCAGGGCCAGGACGATGTACCCCATGTGGTTCACGGACGTGTACGCGACGAGCCGCTTCACGTTCTCCTGCGCGAGCGCGACCAGCGCCCCGTACAGGACGCTCACCAGGCCGACGACCAGCGCCACGAGGGCGTAGCGCCGCCACGCGTCCGGGAGCATCGGCAGGGCGATCCGGACGAGCCCGTACGTGCCCATCTTCAGCATGACCCCCGCGAGGATCGCCGACCCGGCGGCGGGCGCGTCGGTGTGCGCGGGAGGCAGCCAGGTGTGGAACGGGACGACCGGCGTCTTGATCCCGAGCCCGATGCCGATGGCGAGGAGCGTCAGGCCGGCCAGGCCCGGCGACCCCTCCAGAGGCGGCGTGCGGGTCAGCTCGACCATGTCGAACGTGTGGGGGTCGGCGCCCAGGTAGAGGCCGATGAACCCCAGCAGCAGGACGAGCGAGCCCAGGAACGTGTACAGGAAGAACTTCAGCGCCGACCGCGACCGGTCGCCGTGCCCCCACAGCAGGATCACGAAGTACATGCCGGCGATCGACAGGTCGAAGAAGACGAAGAACAGCAGGAGGTCGAGCGCCGCGAACAACCCCAGGCACACCGTCTCCAGGAACAGGAAGAGGGCCGCGAACGCCCGCACCCGGTGCGGCTGACGCAGCGAGTACACCGCGCAGGCCGCGAACAGGACGGCGGTGAGCGCCAGCAGCGGCAGCGACAGGCCGTCCACGCCGACGTGGTAGCCGGCCCGGACGGACGGGATCCACCGCACGTCCGTCTCGAACGAGACCCCGGCGCGCGTCCCGTGCACGGCCCACATGCCCGCGACGAGCGCGACCTCGACGGTGCAGGCGCCGATCCAGATCCCGGGCACCGCGCGTCGCGGGACGGCGGGCAGCGCGCACGCGACCGCCAGCGGCAGGAAGATGACGAGTGTCAGCATCCCGCTCACCCGGCCAGGAGCGCGACGACGACGAGCACCGCGAGCACCACCGCGGCCTGGGCGTAGTACAGGTGGACCTGCCCGGTCTGGGGTCGCCGCGCCAGCGCGGCCAGCGTCCGGGCCGCGGACCCGACCGCACCGACCAGCCCGTCCACGCGGAACTCGACGCGGCGCCCCGCGAGCCCGGCCAGGGACCGCCCGCCCCGCGCGGCACCGCGCACCGCGCCGTCGACGACACGGTCGTCGAAGCGGGCCAGCGCCCGCGCCGCCGCGAACGCCGGACGCACCACGCCCACCGTGACGGCCCGCTCCAGGTACAGCCAGTTCAGCGCCCATGCGGGCTCAGGAACCCGCCGGGCCGCCACCACTCCGGCGACCGTCATCACCGCGAGCGCACCGGAGAGGACGAGGACCCACGGTTCAGGTCCGGCCTCGCCCGCCGCCCCCAGCATGCGCCGCCAGCCGTCCGCCACGGCGGGAACACCGAGGACGCCGAGGCAGGCCGCCGCGACCGCCAGCGCCACCAGCGGCACCCGTTCCACGATCCGCACCCGCGGTCCCTCGGGCGGACGCAGCAGCATCACCAGGGCCTTGCCCGCGTACACGGCCGACAGCGCGGACGCCGCGAGGCCGACCGCGAGCAGACCGCCCGACCGCTCCATGGCGCCGCCCAGCACCTCGTCCTTCGTCACCCACAGCGACAGGGGCGGGACGCCGGCCAGCGCGAGCGCCCCCACGCCGAACGCGACATCGACCACCCGATCGCGCCGGGCCCACACACCGGCGCAGAGGAAGAGCAGGCTCTTCACGGCCGCGTGCGCGACGAGCTGGGCCGCGCCGGCCCCCACGGCCCCGGCACCGGCCGCCAGCACCATGAAACCGATCTGCGCGCAGGTGGACGCCGCGAGAAGCTGCTTGAGGTCGCGCTGCGCCACCGCGACGGCCCCCAGGACCAGCGCGGTCAGCGCGCCCGCCCAGCTCACCAGCCCGGCGGCCCACCCGGTCGCGTCCAGCAGCGGATGCAGCCGCATCAGCAGGTACGCGCCGGCGGCGACCATCGTGGCCGAGTGCAGCAGCGCCGACACCTGGCTCGGGCCCGCCATCGCCCGGGACAGCCAGAACGAGAAGGGCAGCTGCGCCGACTTCCCCAGCGCGGCGACGACGACACCGGCCGCGAGGAGGTCCCGCCAGGGCTCCTCGGCCCCGGCGAGGTCGTCGAACCGCAGCGAATGCGCCCCGGCCACGGCGAACCCCGCCGCCGCGTAGAGGCCGAGGTCGGCGGCCCGCGTGGTCAGGAAGGCGACGTCCGCGGACCGCACCCGGTCCGCCTCCGGCCACGCGTAGCCGATGAGCGCGTACGACGTCGCGCCCATGACCTCCCAGCCCATCAGCACCAGCAGCAGATCGGTCGCGGTGACCGTCACCGCCATCGCCGCCGCGAACGCCGGCATCAGCAGGTGGAACCGGGCGCCGAACCTCTCCCCCGCCGCGTGGACGAGCACCGCCGCCAGGACGGCGGCCAGGGTCACCAGCAGCACGGCGGAGAGCCCGTCCACCGCCAAGCCGCCCGGCCACCCCGCAAGCACATCTACCCCCGGAGATCCCCAGCGTCATCCGTCATGTCCACATCACGCGCGCGGAAGAGGGCGGTGACGACCGCGAAGCCCATCGCCATCTCCAGGGCCATCACCGTGATCGCGACGAGCACCAGGACCTGCCCGTCCGCCCTGCCGGGCGACACCCAGTACCAGAACCCGGCCGCCGCGACCAGCACGCCGTTGACCATGAGTTCGAGGCCCATCATCAGCATCACGATCGACTGCTGGGACAGCGCCCCGAACAGCCCGACGCAGAACAGCGCCGCGGCGAGCAGCAGGAACGTCTCAAGCGTCATCGCCGTACCGCCCCCGGTGCGCGGCCAGCACCACGGTCGCGATCATGGTGGCCAGGATGGCGACGCCGATCACCATCATGACGAGCATCGCCGGCCCCATGATCGCCTCGCCGAGCGCGACGGTGGGGTCGGGCGGGGGCCGTCCCTCCCGCTCGGGCCACGGCACCGTGAGGATCCCGGCCGCCAGCGCCGCGAACGCGGTCCCGGCGATGGCGAGCGCGCCGCGCGTGTTGTGCCGCATCGCCATCGGCATGAGCCCGGCCGGGTTCATCATGTACATGATCATGAAGACCGCCATCACCAGCATCTCCATGATCATCATGAGGACGACCAGCACGCCGAGATAGCGCAGGCCGATGAGCAGCAGCTCGCCCCCGGCGCACAGGAACGACGCCAGCAGCGCGAACGTCGCGCGGGCCATCGAGTCCACGACGAACACGGCGACGCCGGACCCCACCGCGGCGACGGCGAGCACCCAGAACGCGACGGCCTCCACGGCTCCTCCTCACACGACGACGATGGCGACGACGAGCATCTGCAGCACGGCGGCGGGGATCAGGACCGTCCAGGCCGCGGTCATCGCGCGGTCCATGCGCAGCACCGGCAGATGCCTGCGCGTCCACACCAGGAGGGCCAGGACGGCGCACGCCTTCAGCAGCGACCACAGCCACGCCGGCAGCAGCGGACCGGCCCCGCCGCCGAGGAACAGCGGGACGGCGGCGGCCGCGGCCACCGCCAGCAGCCCGTACCGTCCCGCCAGGAAGACGAGCCGGTCGGGTCCGGACAGCTCGGCCAGGACGCCCCCGGCCGCGTCGCCGGCGGTGGGGTGGTCGAACGGTCCCCAGAACGCCATCGCCGACGCCGACACCAGATAGATCGCGAACGCGACCGGCATCCACACCGCGAACCACAGCCCGTCCTGCGCGCCGCCGATCACCCGCAGGTCCAGCGAGTGGGCGGCGAGCGCCGCGGTGATGAGCGCGAACATGTGCGGCAGCTCGTACGCGAGCCCCTGCGCGAGGAACCGGTACCCGCCGACGAGCCCGAACGCCGAGTTGACGCCCCATCCCGCCAGCCACACCGACGCCCAGGCCACGACCTCCATCGCGTTGAACCAGACGACGCCGACGCTCGTCCCGACCGCCGCGCTCCCGCCGAGCGGCACCACGAGGGCCGCGAGCGCCGCCGCCACCGGCAGCGAGATCACCCCGATCCTGGTCAGCGGCACATCGGATCGAGCAGGCACGCGCCGCTGCGAGGCCAGCAGGCGGGCGGCCTCGCGGAACGGCTCGGCCGGACGCCCCGCGAACGCGCCGTCCAGCGAGGCCGCCGCGAGCGCGAGCACCCCCAGCGCGAGGACCTCAGCCATCGGCGCCCGCCCCGAGATCCGGATCGAGGCTCGCGACGATCAGCCGTGCCTGCGCCAGCTCGGCCCCTTCCAGCAGCGACGGCATGGCCTCCAGCACCTCGCCCCAGGGAGCGCGAGGCGGGCAGGGGCTCCCTTCCAGGGACGCGCCGGTCTCCCGCAGCCATTCGTCCAGCCGGCGCTGCACGTCGCCGACGCCCCGCGTCATCCACCGCAGGGCCCACGAGCGCCGGACCGTCCGCGCGAACGCCGCGAACCGCCTGGTCAGCCCATCGCCGGGCGCGCCCCTCAACGCCTCGTCCCGCAGGACGGCCGCGCGGTCGGCGGCCGCCTCCCATCCCGCGACGCGCAGCAGCCGCGACACGCTGTCGAGGCGCCCGGCCGCCCGCCGCTCCTCCGTCCAGAACGTCCCGCCGCCCGTGTCGACCGGGGTGGCCTCGGCGGCCTGGACGACGTCCCCCTGCAACTCCAGGTCGACCCGCAGTCCCGCGGGCCAGTACGGCAGGACGGGGCCGAGCGGGACGTGCAGGACGTCCAGCCGTAACCCGTCCCGGTCGTCCGCCCGATCGGCCATCCCGGCGTCCAGTTCCAGGGCCTCCCGCGGGCCGCCGGCGACCCCCTCCAGATCGGACGGCGAGGCGAGGACGCGCGGCTCGGGCATGTCCCGCCACACGACGTCGATCGCCTCGGCCAGCGCGTCGCCGGGGTTCCCGCACACCACGAGCATCCCCGTCTCCCCCGGCGACAGCGCGGGGCGCCGCCTCCGCGACCGGATCGCCCGTTCGGCCGCGAGCCGGTCCCGCGTCCCGTCCGCCGCCTGCACGACGAGGGGCCGCGGGGCCGCGAACCGGCTCAGGCCCACCGCAGTGCCCCCTCGCGCCACGCGTACAGGACGCCGACCAGCAGCAGCGCCAGGAAGACGAACATCTCCACGACCGCCTTCACGCCGATCGACGCGACGACGAGCGCCCACGGGTACATGAAGACCATCTCCATGTCGAAGGCGAGGAAGAGCATCGCCACCGTGTACCAGCGGACGTGGTACCGCGACAGCGCGTGCTCCGCCGGCCGCGCGCCCGACAGGAACGGCCCGCTCTCGAACCCCCTGGGCGCCGTCACGAAGGAGACGGCGTAGACCCCCGCCACGACGGCCCCCACCAGCCCAAGGACCGAGAGGACGACGGCGTACGGAGGCATTGCCCCTCCGGGGTACGGGTGGACCGGGCGCTAGTCCGCCTCTACCTGATCGGCCGGTGATCGAAACATCGCGGTCAGGCGTGCCGCTCGCGGTCGGCCTCGGCGGCGGCGAGGATCATCTCGTCCACGACCCAGCGCGCCTCCGGGGACAGGTCCACGAGGGCGCGCAGCACCTCGGGCCGGATGATGCCGTGCTCGACGTCCCGGCGCAGCGCCTTCAGCGTCAGATCGTCGCCGATCGGGTCGGACTCGCTGGAGAAGCCGAAGTAGCCGATCGGGACGCCGAAGAACGTGGCGAGCGCCGTCAGCGTCTTCAGCTGCGGGTTCTCCTGCCGTCCGGTACGCAGCTTCCACACGGTGGTGGACGAGATGTCCTCGCCGGTGGCCCGCGCGATGGCGGCGGCCGTCTCGACGTTGTTGCGCGGCGGCTGAGCCTCCGCCGGCCACAGGTTCCGGATCAGCCACTCGACCTTCTCGGCGAGCGACGCCCCCGGCGGCACTTCCTCGGCATGACGCTGCATTCCGCTCCCTCCCCCGTCACCAGCGATTTAAGTTGACCACATTCGCGTTCGTCAGCCAAGGACACAGAACCGTGGCGCCGGAACCACAGGGGTAGTCCGGGACCCGCTCTCAGGTCGCAGGCGCCTCACCCCCTGCGGTGAACTATGCCAAGAGGCATTGCAAAGACCCTTTGCAACTCGTAGCGTCCCTCCTATGAAGGAGCAACCGGTCCCGGAGGTGATCACCGATCCGCAGCAGGTGCGGCTGCTCGCGCACCCGCTGCGGCAGCGGATCGCCGAGATCATGCGGCGCGGGCCCGTCTCGTCCACCACGCTCGCCCGCGAGCTGGGCGAGAGCACCGGCTCGACGAGCTACCACCTGCGGCAGCTCGCCAGGTACGGGTTCGTCGAGGAGGTCCCGGAGCTGGCCCGCGGGCGGGAACGCTGGTGGCGGGCGGTGCCCGGCGACCGGCGGCTGCCCCCGTACAGCGAGCAGTCGCCGGGCATGCGCGAGGCGGTGGAGGAGCTGACCCGGCTGGAGTTCGCGAACGAGCTGGAGATGCTCACGCGCTACCAGCGGGAACGCGACGGGATGGGCCCCTGGGCGGACGCCCTGCTCTTCTCGGTCTCCACCGTCACGCTCACGCCGGAGCAGGTGCGCCCCTTCTTCGAGGAGTACATCGCGCTCCTCTACCGCTACAAGCGCGACGACGGCGACCCGCCGCCGGACGCGCGGACCCTGCACGCCAGATTCCTGGCGTTCCCGGAGGTCTGAAGCCCGGGCCGCCGAGTTGCACCTCCGCGGCCCGGGCGGGCGGAAGCCCGCATCACCACGCCGAACGGCGTGTTCTCACGCAACGCGAACCCCCACGGAAAGGAGAGCACCTCATGCTGCTCTCACGCAAACGACGCCTGCTGAAATGGGCGGTCCTGCTGTTCTGGGTCGCGGTCACGGCCGTGGCCGTCCCGCTCGCGAGCCGGCTGCCGGACGTCGTCCAGGCGAACTCCTCCGCGGAGCTGCCGCGCGGCGCCCAGTCCACGCGGGCCGACGAGCTGGCCTCCCGGTTCCCGGACGGCGGGCTGGCGCCCGGCATCATCGCCTACGTCCGCCCGTCCGGCATCACCCCGGCCGACCGCGCCAAGGCCGACGCCGACCGGCGGGCCCTCGCTGCGGTCGCGGCCGGGCCGATCGCGGCGCCCGCCCCGTCCGGCGACGGCAAGGCGCTCATGCTGACCGTCCCGCTCCGGGACGACGACACGCTGTCCGACCAGGCGGCCGAGCTGCGCGACCGGTCACGCGTGGACGCGCCGCCGGGCCTCGACGTCCACCTGACCGGACGGGCCGGCGCCGCGCTGGACGTCGGGGACGCGTTCGAGAAGGTCGACAAGCGCGTCCTGCTCGCCACGATCGTCCTGGTCACCGCCGTCCTGCTGGTCACCTACCGCAGCCCCGTCCTGTGGCTGCTGCCCATCGTGAACGCGGCGATCGCGCTCCAGGTCACCGGCGCCGCCGTCTACCTCCTCGGTGAGCACGCCGGGCTCTACGTCGCGGACGGGACGTCCGCCATCCTCAACGCGCTCGTCTTCGGGATCTCCACCGACTACGCGCTGCTCCTGCTCGCCCGCTACAGGGAGGAGCTCCGCCGCCACGAGGACCGGCACCGGGCGATGGCGGTCGCCCTCCGCCGCGCCGCCGCCCCGATCACCGCGTCCGCCGCGACGGTGTCGCTCGGCCTGCTGTGCCTGCTCGCGGCCCGCATGGGGTTCAACTACGCACTGGGACCGATCGGCGCCCTCGGCGTCATCGGCGGCCTGGTCGTCGTGATGTCCCTGCTGCCGGCCCTGCTCGTCGTCCTCGGCCGGTGGGTCTTCTGGCCCCGCATCCCCCGCTATGGCGACCCGGCCCCCACCCGCGGCCTGTGGGACCGGATCGGCCACCGCGTCGCCGCCCGTCCCCGCCTGGTCTGGGTCGGCGGTCTGGCCGTCCTCGCCGCCCTCTCCGCGGGCTGCCTCGGCATCAGCACGGGTCTGGACCGCGCCCACTTCCTGACCACGACACCCTCCTCGTCGGTCGGCGAACGGGTCCTCGCCGAGCACTACCCGGGCGGGCAGAGCCGCCCGCTCCAGGTCATCGCGGAGGATCCGGCACCCGTGGCCGCCGCCCTCCGGCAGCACCCCGGCGTCGCCCGCGTGGGGACGCCGCAGCCCTCGACCGACGGCCGCCTGGCCAGGCTCGACGTCGTCCTGTCCTCTCCGCCCGACAGCGAGGCGGCGAAGGGCACCGTCCGCGATCTCCGGCGCACGATCCCGGACGCGACGATCGGGGCGAGCACGGCCAGCGCGATCGACCTCGCCGACGCGCAGTCGCATGACCGCCGCGTGGTGATCCCGCTGATCCTGGGGGTCGTCCTGCTCATCCTGGTCGCGCTGCTCCGCGCGCTCGTCGCGCCCCTGCTGGTGATCGGCACGGTCGTCGCGTCCTACTTCGCGGCGCTCGGCGCGTCCTGGCTGCTGTTCCAGCACGCGTTCGGGTTCCCCGCGGTCGACATCCAGGTCGCCCTCATGGGCTTCCTGTTCATGGTGGCGCTCGGCGTCGACTACAACCTGTTCCTCGTCTCACGCATCCGCGAGGAGGTCGCCGAGGCGGGCCACCATGCCGGTGTCCTGCGCGGCGTGGGCCTGACCGGCGGCGTCATCTCCAGCGCGGGCCTCGTCCTCGCCGCCACGTTCGGCGTCCTCGGCCTCATGCCGGTGACGATGATGATGCAGATCGGCGTCCTGGTCTCCCTGGGCGTCCTGCTGGACACCTTCTTCGTCCGCTCGGTCATCGTCCCGGCCCTGGCCCTGGACACGGGCGACCGCTTCTGGTGGCCCCACAGAACCCGTACGGCACTCCCCACAACCGCCGGCGGCTCCCGGGACCGGTCCCGCGCGAAGCTGGAACACTGACCTCCCATGACCCCTGACCCCACTCGAACCCGGGCCACCGCCGCCGGCCTCGCACTCGCGCTGGCCTGCGCCGGCTGCGGTGGGTCCGGTGACTCCGCGGAGGCGACGTCACCACCTGCCGGTACCACCGCCGCCGCGCAGAGCCCGGCCGCGTCCCCGAGCTTCCCGAAGGCCGCGGACGGGACGAAGGCGAGCGCCTGCCGTGATGGGAAGTGCGAGATCCTGGTCACCAAGCGGACGAAGATCCCGCTCGACCGCCGTTTCGGCCTTGAGACCCTGTCCTTCGCCCCCACCGACCTGACCTGGCGGTACACCTATCCGAACGGCGGAAGCGGGAGCATGAAGTTCCTGGAGCCGCCCTACACCGGTTCGGTGGCGGGCCCGACGGCCGAGCAGGGCCTGAGCCTCCGGGTGGTCGCCAGCGACGGCTCGAAGGCCGTGATCTCCCTGGCTCCCGGCAACTGAGCACGGCGTGGCCCCCGCCGAGGCCGACCTCGGCGGGGGCCCGCAACATGAAAAAACCGCAGATCGCCGGTGACGGCGCCTGCGGTCGCGTGGTACCCCCGAGCGGATTCGAACCGCCGTTACCGCCTTGAGAGGGCGGCGTCCTGGGCCACTAGACGACGGGGGCCGGACTGTGAACCCCAGCGATCTCCCGCCCGGGCGTCCCCCACCTTACCGGACCCGCCCCACCACCTCGACCCAATTCCCACGAGGCACACACGAACCCCACGAGCGAACTGGTTTAAGCCAGGAACGAATAAACGAAGAACGATATTCGGACGTCGCAGAAGAAAACCCTCTATGCGTACGCCCCAGCCCCCGTGAGGGCGAAGCCCGAACACCCGGGGGTTCCAGGGAGTCGCCCCCTGGAAAGACACTGCGGGCTCGGCGAAATCGAGCGAAGCTCGATGAGCACACCGACCCGCCCCGTACCCCCGAGCGGATTCGAACCGCCGTTACCGCCTTGAGAGGGCGGCGTCCTAGGCCACTAGACGACGGGGGCGTGGTCCGCCAGTGGCGGACGCAGCTGGGGTACCAGGACTCGAACCTAGACTAAGTGAACCAGAATCACTCGTGCTGCCGATTACACCATACCCCAGTGAGGTACGGGCTCCCGGGCCGTCTCCGGCCTGGTCGCTCGCGCCTCGATGAGAATACAGGACCTTGGGAGAAGGGCCAAAACGATTGGCGGCGCGGCGTGGTCACCGTGTGAAGTCGGGCGGCCCGATGTGCTCGCGGCCCCAGTCGACGAGGGGGCGCAGGCGCCGCCAGGACGTTCGCACCCGGGCGGCCACCTCGCCGGGGTCGGCCATCCAGGGGTCGGCGGGCCAGCCCTCGTGGGCGTAGAGGGAGCGGTGCCGGAGCAGGTCGAGCCGCGGATGGTCCGGGGGCGTGCCGCGGGGCCGGGTCTTGAGCCGGTCGCCCGCGATCTCCATCCCGGCGTCGCGGAGGTCGTCCACGATGGCCTGGAGCCCGGCGCCGTGGGTGTCGGAGCCGGCGGCCTCGCGGTAGCGGCGGAGCTGGTCCGGGGTCGGCGCGTACATGCCGCCGGCGACCATGAGGCCGTCCGCGTCGACCTGGAGGTAGAAGCCCTCGCTGGTGTGGCCGCCCTGGTGGGTCTTGTACGGCGACTTGTCCTTGCTGAACCGCACGTCCCGGTACGGACGGAACAGCTTGACCGCGCCGAACTCGTCCTCCAGCACGGCGCACAGCTCGATCAGCGGTTCGCGCACGTGCCGCTCGTAGACGTCCTTGTGGGTCGTCCAGTAGGACTTGCTGTTGTCGGCCTGCAGGCCCTCGTAGAACGAGAACGCCTCGTCGGTGAAGCCGGCGGACACTCCTGGCCTCCTCAGTCGCGGGCGATGACCCGGTTGGTGAGGTCGCCGATGCCCTCGACGGTGACCGTCACCTCGTCGCCGATCTCCAGCGGGCCGACGCCGGCCGGGGTGCCGGTGAGGATGACGTCGCCCGGCAGGAGCGTCATGACCTGGCTGACGTACTCGACCAGCGCGGGGACGTCGTGCAGCAGCAGGGACGTGCGGGCGTCCTGGCGGACCTCCCCGTTGACGGTCGTGGTGATCGCCAGGTCGCCGGGGTCGGCCTCGGTCTCGATCCACGGGCCGATCGGGCAGAAGGTGTCGAAGCCCTTGGCCCGCGTCCACTGCCCGTCCTTCTTCTGCAGGTCGCGGGCGGTGACGTCGTTGGCGCAGGTGTAGCCGAGGATGACCTCGGCGGCGCGGGCCGCCGGCACCTCGCGGCACATCCGGCCGATGACGACGGCGAGCTCGCCCTCGTGGTCGACGCGCTCGGTGAGCTTCCGCGGGTAGGTGATCGCCTCTCCCGGGCCGATCACGGCGGTGGACGGCTTGGAGAACAGCACCGGCTCGTCCGCCGGCTCGTTGCCCATCTCGCGGACGTGGTCGGCGTAGTTCCGCCCGATCGCGATGATCTTGCTGGGCAGGATCGGGGCGAGCAGCCGGACGTCGGCGAGCGGGAGGCGCTGCCCGGTGAAGGTCAGCTCACCGAACGGGTGCGCCGCGATGACGGCGATGGTGTTCTCCTCCACCACACCGAAGGACATGCCCTCGTCGGTGGAGAACCTGGCGATACGCATGGTCGAGAGCCTAGTACGGCGCTCAGAAGCCGCACGCCTTGCCGTTCAGCTTGCAGCCCTTCGGGGTGGACGCGGGACCGGCCGCGCCGAACTGGACGTCCCACGTGCCGCCCGGCGGGATCGCGGGCGCGCCCTCCAGGTTCTTGATCTCGACGGTCGAGCCGCCGTGCACGAGCCGCGCGCCCCAGATGTTCTTCACGTTCCCCCGCGGCGCCTGGAACGTCAGCTTCCACGTCTTCATGGGCTTGCTGGTGCGGTTCGTGATGACCATCTTGCCCTCGAAGTACCCCTCGTCCTGCTGGACGAGCTGGTAGGTGATGCCCTTGCCCTTCACCAGCGGGCCGACCGGTGCGGTGGTCACCGGGGGCGAGCCGGGCTGCGGGGACCCGGGCTGCCTGCCGGGCGGCTGCGAAGCCGGTCCGCCGCTCGGCGGCGCCGCGGGCGACCCGCTGGGCGTGGGCCCGCCGGGCGTCGCCGGGCCCGTGCCGCCGCCCTCGGTCGCCGGGGCGCTCGCCGCCGGGGAGGTCTTCCCTTCGGCCTGCCCCGAGGTCTCCGAGCCCCGGTTGACGATCAGCACCGCGACCGCGGCGATGGCGAGGAGCACGACCGTGGCGACCAGCGCGATCACGATCAGCGTGCGGCCGGAGCGGGACCGGGGCGGTCCGCCCGGCAGCCCGCCGGACGGCGAGACGGCGGGCGGCGGCAGTGGCGGGGCGGGCGGCTGGGGCGGCGGGGGCGTCCCCTGCCCGGCCGGCGGGGTCCCGGGCATGGCGTAGGCGAACGCCGGGCTCTGCTCGCCGGAGTTCGCCTGCTCCGCCTCCGAGGAGAACTGCTCGGTCCAGGGCGCCTCGGCGGGCGCCGGCTGCTCGTGCGCCACCGGCTGCTCGGCCGGCGGCTGCTCGGGGGCGGGCGGCTGCCCGTGGGCGACCATCTGGTCGGGGACGGGCGCCTCCGCGGGTGCCGGCGCCGGCGCCTGCTCGGGGACGGGCGCCTGCGCGTAGTCCGGCACCGGGATGGAGCTGAACTCGAACGCCACCGCCTCGCCCTGAAGCGGGACGTCCGGAGCGTGCGCGGGGGCCTGCTCCACCGGGGCCTCCGGAGCCGCCGCGGCGGGCTGCTCCATCGGGACGCCCGGAGCCGGGACGGCGGCCTGCTCCACCGGGACGTCGGCCACGGTGACGGGAGCCTCCTCCTCGGGCTCGTCCGGCGTCACCTCGACGAACGTCACCTCCGCACCACCGGCCGGGACGTCCTGGTAGGTCGCGTCCTGGTCCTGGTAGGGCGCGTCCTGGAAGGTCTCCTCGGGATCGTCGACCGGATCGTCCGGATAGGTCCCCACCGGCTCGTCCTGGTAGGTCTCCTCAGGATCGTCCTCGGGGTCGTCGGACGGGAGCTCCCGGAAGGCCACGCCGGCGAGATCGTCCACGGGCCCGTCGACGACGGTCGAATCGGCTCCGGGTGCCGTGTCCGCGGGCGCACCCGATTTGCCGGGAACGCGGAACTCGGCGGTCGTCTTGTGGTCCGGGGGAACGTACCCGGGCTCCTCGCCGCTCAACTCGGCCACCTTCCACTGTCGTCGATCTCATGGAGTCCGACGACGGGCGCGGCGGTTCGGTTCACACCCGGCCGGAAGGCGTCATCCCGCCGGGGACGGTTCGAACCCGCGGCGCGCGGCCTGCCGCAGCTGCCGGTTGAGCATGTCGGTGATCAGCTCGATGGCGTCCGGGGAGGTGGCGGCCTGCGCGCCGCTGAGCCAGCGGGCGGCCTCGGCCAGCAGGTCGTCGGCGGAGTCGGCGGCGGCGCCCGCGTCGGCCATCCGGCCGAGCACGGCGCCGAGGCGGAGCGCGGCGTCGGCGCGGCCGGACTCGGCGGCCCGCCGGTACCAGCCGGCGGCCTGCTCCAGGTCGTCCTCGCGCTCGTACATCTCCCCGAGGCCGACGGCGATGTCCGCCCAGGTCCCGTCCGTCGGACGCCCGAGATCCTCGGGACTCCAGGGGCGGACAGGCATAGGATCACTCCGGCAGGTCGGTTCGTCGGAACGCGGCACGCGGAAACCTCGCACGTGCCGTGCAGATCCTTATAGTGGATCCTCCACCAGAAATCCGCCACCCGTTTCGCCACTTTTGGCGGAGTTTCTCCGTAACAGTGCCGCTACGTACGGAAACCTACTCGTTCATTCGAACGAACGGCACACCCCCGCCTTACCGCAACGGCGCGAGAAGCGAGCCGGGGAGCGACCACCAGCGCGCAGGCGCCGGCGGAGCAGACCGCGGTGAGCCTCGCCCGCGCCCCGGCGCGACGGCCCAACTCTGCCGTGATCGCCATGACGGCGACGCCCGTGACCAGGATCCCCGGCGTCCCCCGCCAAGGCTCGCGCGGCATGCGCGGCTCGGGAACAGGGGTGAGCAAGAGACGTGGGTGGGCAAAGCGACTCGGCACATCGCACGGGACCGACCCCTGGAGGCCGTCCACCTCTCCGCCCGTGAACGGACAGGTGGACGGCGCACTCCACACCGCGCCCTTCTGGCTGTTCTCCACATCGACTCCTTGAGTCAGCGGCCCTACTCGGCGGTGACCCGAGAGGCGGTCCCCGGACGGTCGGCCGGCGGCATCCGGTCCGCCGGAACCGCCACGTTCACCAGGGGCCCCCGCCTTCCGACCGCCGGGGTCGGCGCCGCCATCCGGCTGCGGAACTGCAGGTCCCTCGTGCGGTAGCCCATCAGGGCGACGTAGAGCGCCAGAGTCAGGAACAGTGCCGCGGGACCCAAGATCCACAGCAGGGTCTGGGGACTGATCATTGCCATGCTCCTCTCAGCTGGGGTGCCGAGGGTGAACCCGATCAGGCTGTTCGGCAGAGACGATCCCTAGAAAACAGTGTGATCGCCCCGGTAGCATCAGGTGCTTCGAACCTTCTGCGTCAGCTTTCTCGGCTTCCGTCCTATTAGAGGTGTAGCCAGGAACTAGTAGGGCAAAACCTGATCGTCACAACTAGATACTCTGATTGCAATGAGAGGCCATCATGGCAGGCAGGATCTCCAAGTACTCCGAGATCGCCTCCGACCTCAGAT
Source organism: Actinomadura sp. B10D3 (assembly GCF_039871695.1). Classification (NCBI taxonomy): domain Bacteria; kingdom Bacillati; phylum Actinomycetota; class Actinomycetes; order Streptosporangiales; family Thermomonosporaceae; genus Actinomadura; species Actinomadura sp. B10D3. The sequence continues at coordinate 67,726 of NZ_JBDPLY010000019.1, read as the reverse complement.
CCAAGATCGAAAACGGGGCGCTCGGCCCCGGTGCCCAGTTGCCGACCGAGAAGGAGCTGGCGGACAGCTGGGGCGTGTCGCCTAACACGATCAAAAAGGCCGTCAACGAGCTCCGCCAGGAAGGACTCGTCGAGACCTTCCCGCAGAAGGGCAGCTTCGTCGCCGAACCCGCCCCGCCCTTCGTCATCACCCTGAACCACATGGACCTGGGCGAGGAGAACGCACCCGGACGCGGATTCGGCGGTGGCGAGGGCAAGGCCTTCGTCGCTGAGGCGCGACGCCAGCAGCACAGGGCGCATTCGTCGAAGCCCGAAGTCCAGGTCGAGGACGCCGACAGCGTGCAGATGAAGGCGCTCGGCATCGAGCCTGTTCCACCGGACTCACGGCAGAAGCCACAGGTGGTCCGCCGGTCCCAGGAGCGGTTCGTGGACGGCAAGCCGAACTCGCTCCAGCACTCGTACTTCAAGCTCGATCTCGCGATCCAGGCACAGGCGCTCCTCAAGTCCGTCGACATCGAGGAGGGCACCGTGGCCTATCTGCAGAGCTGCGGCCATGTGCAGACCGGCTACGAGGACGAGTTCAACGCGCGCCCACCGAAAGAGGAGGAGCTGAAATTCTTCGGGCTCTCCCGAGGCAGCCTCGCCGTAATCGAGCACAAACGCACCGCATACGATCAACACGGTGAGCCCTTCCGTCTCACCATCACCGTCTACAAGCCCGGCACCAATAAGATCCGGTTCATCGCCGGCGAGGTGCCCGACGAGGTCTGGGAACGCGGTTCCTGACTTCGTCCATCCATCAACACACACCCAAGGGACCAAGATGTCCGATTCCGCATACCCAGCCCACCACCCGGTCCAGCAGGTGGACACCGCACACGGGTACATCACCGAAGCGGTGGCGAGCCTCCAGAGCCAGGGCATTCGAGTGGATCGCAGTCACCTCGACCCCATGGGGCCAGTTGACGCGACCATCATCTTCGGCGACAACGCCCTCGTGTGGGATGAGTGGACCGGCTGGAGGGTGGGCACCTACGTGTCCGGCCGCCAGGGCGAGCGCACCGTCCTCAAGGACGCGCGTCACCTCGGCGGTGGGGTTCTGCTGTCCCTGCTCGACCTCGCCGCCATGGTGGGAAGCGGCACATCCAAGCCTCTGACGACCCGTGAAGCGAACGCGAGCGACGGTCTGTTCGACGCCCTGCGGAATTACCGAGCCTGAAGTTCCGGTCGTGGCCGTCCACGAGCGGCCACGACCGACCGGGTTTACCCCGGTACCGTCCGCCTTCCCTCGGGGGAGAATCAAAGCGATGGCCAGAACACCCGCCCGGTGGCGTGACATCGCCGATGACCTGCTCCGACGCATCGAGTCGGGCGACCTCGCCCCCGGCGAGGGGACGACTCGGCGGCGCCTCCCCGCCGAGAAGGAGCTCGAAGCCCACTACAAGGCGTCCCGCAACACCGTCCGCGACGCGCTGTCCTGGCTGCAGCAGCAGGGATACGTCGTGTCCCAGCAGGGCAAGGGGACCTTCGTCGTCGGCCGGCCCAACATCGTCCACGTGACGCTCTCCGCGGTGGCGCTGGGCCTCGCGCCGGGCAGCGGATCGGACGAGTGGTACAACCGCGACGCCTTCATCCCTGTGCACCGCGACGTCTCGGTGTCACAGGTCAAGGTGGAGGTCCAGGAGGGCACCAAGGTCATCGCCCGGTACCTCCAGTCCGACCCCGGCGCCGAGCTCATCTCCCGCCACCAGGAGATCTTCCTCGACGACCGGCCGTGGGCGCTGCAGACCTCGTTCTACCCGCTCGATTTCGCCGCGAGCGGCGCGTCCCGGCTCCTCTCGCCGCGCGACATCCCCGAGGGCGCGGTCGCCTACCTGGGCGAGAAGCTCGGCTACAGCGAGGTCGGCTTCCACGACGAGATCAGGGTCCGCGTCCCGGACGACAACGAGAAGCGGTTCTTCGGCCTCGGCGAGTCCGCGGCCGACGTCGTCTTCGAGACCGTCCGGACGGCCTACTCCCCCGACGGCAAGGCGTTCCGCCTCACCGTGACGGTCTGGCCCGCCGACCGGACACGGCTCCACTACAACGACGGAAAGGTACCCGAAGACGTCCTCAGGCAGCCCGGTCTGGCGCCGAACGAGGACACTCCGCACGCATCCCCACCGGACGACGGCGCCGGAAACGGATAGATCGCCGCCGCCCGACCATGGCGGCAGTCTCACCCCCTACCCACACGCCCCCCTTCCCGACAGGCTCGGAGCCTCGGCCCCCGGCAGTTAGGAGGCGGGGGCTCGTTTCTTTTCTCGGGATCAGAAGCACGTGGACACACCAACCATGGCCCGCCAGCGCAGCCGGGCCCGCCACGCCGGTTACCACATCCGCCTCGCCCGTCCGGACGAACTGGAGGACATCCTCGGCCTCATCGACCACGCCGCCCGCTGGCTGGGGGAGAAGAAGGACACCACGCAGTGGGCCATCCCCTGGCCGAGCGAGGACGACCGGACGAAACGCGTGTACGAGGCCCTCCTCAACAAGGAGACCTGGCTCCTGTTCGACGGCGATCTCGCGATCGGCACCGTCTCCATCAGGCTGATCGGCCACGAGGAGCTCTGGACCCCGGAGGAACGCCGGACCGAGGCCGTCTACCTCCACCGCCTGGTCATCCGCCGCGACTACGCCGGCCTCGGCCTCGGCGCCGAGCTGATCGAGTGGGCGGGGCGCAAGGGCGCGTCCCAGCAGACGAACGCGGAACTGATCAGGATCGACGTCTGGACCGACAACACCGAGCTCCACGCCTACTACCGCCGCCAGGGCTTCCAGGACGTCGCGATCCGCGAGACCAGCGACAACACCCCGTCAGGCGCCCTGTTCCAGAAACCCCTGGCTCCCGTGGCACGCAGAGGGCACCATCGCATCATCGAACCGCTCCTCCGCTGACACCCGCCCCCGCCGCCGAGGAAGGAACTTCATGGCAGGCAGGGTTTCCAAGTACTCCGAGATCGCCTCCGACCTCAGAGCCAAGATCGAGAACGGGACGCTCGGCCCCGGCACCCGGTTACCGACGAAGAAGGAGCTGGCGGAGAGCCGGGTGGTGTCGCCCAGCACGATCAAGAAGGCCGTCAACGAGCTCCATCACCGTCTACAAGCCCGGCACAAACAAAATCCGGTTCATCGCCGGGGACGTGCCCGACCAGGTCTGGCACCGCGGTTCCTGACTCGGTGAGCGCGCCGGGCTTCCGGGCCGTCCGCCGGTGGAGTGGTCAGACGAAGCGGACGAGCATCAGGTCGGCGTCGGGGGTCTTGCGCCAGTAGACGGCGCCGGGTTCGCGGGACATGTTCTCGATCTCGCCGGCGATGATCAGGGCCCGGTTGATGCAGTCGGTCTTGTTGTAGCCGGTCTGCTCCTGGAGGCGCTGGAGGGCCTGGACGGCCTTGCCGGTCAGGTTGATGGTCACGCGCTCGTTCTGCGGAACTGCCTCGGCGCGGTGGCTCGGATCGGCCGCGTCCTTGCCGGTGCCCGGCGCGTCGGAGGCTGCTCGGTTGTTCGTCATGAGCGCTTTCTCCCATCCCGGGGGCGCGAAGCCCGGTCCGCCGTGCGGCCGGGATCGGCCGGTCAGGCGATCGTGCGGTCCTCCGTCGGCAAACCCATGCCCCGCGTACAGGGGGTACGGGTGAGGTTTCCCTCGGTTCGCTCCCCGGAAACCTCCGATGCTCAGCATCGCATGATTCTCGCCATCAAGCTACATAACCGTCACCTGCTTTCATACAGGCTTCGTATGGCTTTTAGATGTATATCGTCCTACCTTGGGAGTGGGGAGACGTGGGGCATGACCAACGCCGGGAGCGGGACGGCGGCAGATCGCCGTGCCTCCCGGGGGAAGGACGACTCCGTGAGCACCAACCGCTGGGTGGCGCGGGCGCGGAGGCGGGCCGCCTCGCACGCCGGCACCGGCGCCATGGACGCCCGCGTCACCGTCCCCGTGACGCTCCTGTCGGTGGCGCTGGGATACGCGCTGGGCGGCTCGGTGAGCGCCGCGATCACCGGCTTCCTGACGTTCCTGTCCTGCCTCGCCGTGAGCGTGACGAACGCCCTCGTCCAGTACCTGCGGTCCGGGACGCTGCACGAGACGTCCGGTCCCCCGCAGGTGGCCACGCTGCCCGCCGTGATGCCCGCCCGCGACGTGCTGCCGGACGGCGGGGAGACGTTCTGGGACGCGCTGACCGCCGACGAGCGGCACGCCCTCATCGCGCGGGCGCGCGGGCACGTGTACCGGAAGGAGGAGGTCCTGTGCCAGGAGGGCGGCCGGGCGGGCGAGGTCATCGTGATCCTGTCCGGCTGGACGCGGGTCTGGGTGCGGGAGGGCGCCGAGCAGCGGATCGTCGCGTTCCGGGGCGCCGGGGAGCTGGTCGGCGAGCGGGCGGCGCTGACCGTGCGGGACCGGTCCGCCACCGTGACGGCGGAGAGCGACGTCCAGGCGCTGCGGATCGGCGCGCGGGACTTCGCGGCTCTCCTGGAGGGCAGCCCCCGGGTCCGGGCCGTCCTCGAACAGCAGGTCTACCGGCGGCAGATCGAGCCGCACGGCCCGCCGGAGCTGCCCCTGGGAGCGCTCGGAAACTGCTCGATCCTCATCACCGACATCACCGGGTTCAGCTCGCCGGTGCGCACCGACGCCGATCGCGGGTACGTGCTGGACGCCATGTACGACCTGATGGGCGAGGCGTTCGGGGCTTCCGCGCTCGACCTGTCACGCCTCTACCAGGAGGACCGCGGCGACGGGGCGCTCGTGATCGTCCCGGCGACGACACCGACGGAGGCGGTCGTGGACCCGATGCTGGCGCATCTGGCGGCGGCGCTGCGGCGGCACAACCGGCGCGCCGCCGACGCCACGCGGCTCCAGCTGCGGGCCGCGCTGCACGTCGGTCCCGTGCGGCGCGGCCCGAAGGGCGTGGCCGGCGGCGCCATCATCACCACGCGCCGGATGGTGGACGCGCCCGCGGTGAAGCGGCGGGTCGCCGAGACCGACGCCGACCTGGCCTTCGTCGCGTCCGACTTCGTGTTCGACACGGTGATCACGCCCGCGCCCGGCCTGGTCGACCCGGCCCGCTACACGCGGGTCCGGGTACGGGTGAAGGAGACGTCGCTGTGGGCGTGGCTGATGCTGGAGGGCGGCAAGTCGCGGCTCAGGGCGGTGTAGCCGTCAGGACCGCACGAGGTCCTCGTAGTCGGGGTGCCTTTCGATCCACTTCTTGATGAACGGACACAGCGGGACGACCGACAGCCCCTTCGCGCGGACGTCGTCCAGCGCGCCCCGGGCCAGGGAGCCGCCCACGCCCTTGCCTTCGAACGCGGGGTCGACCTCGGTGTGGGTGAAGATGACGGCGCCCTCGCCGCGCTCGTACACGGCGAACCCGGCGAGCTCCCCGTCGAGCCTGATCTCGTAGCGGCTCTTCCCGGCATTGTCGGTGATCTCGGTGCTCATGCCCCGATAATGCCTGGCCGCCCCGGTTGATTCCCGGTCAGCCCGCCTCGTAGCCGGCGCGCAGGAGGCCGTAGGTGACGGCCTCCTCCAGGGCCTGCCAGGACGCGGCGATGACGTTGTCCTCGACGCCGACCGTCCCCCACTCGCGCTCGCCGTCGCTGGACTCGACCAGCACCCTCGTCCGGGCGTCGGTGCCGTGCGCCCCCTCCAGGATGCGGACCTTGTAGTCGATCAGCTCCAGCCGCGCCAGCTCCGGGTAGAGGCGGCCGAGCGCGATCCGCAGCGCGTTGTCGAGCGCGTTGACGGGGCCGTTGCCCTCGCCGGTCGCGATGATCCGCTCGCCCTTGGCGTGCAGCTTGACGGTGGCCTCGCTGACCATGGACCCGTCGGGACGGCGCTCCACGATCGACCGCCACGACTCGACCTCGAAGTGCCGCTGCCGGACGCCGGTCAGCTCCTCGCGCAGCAGCAGCTCGAAGGAGGCGTCCGCGGCCTCGAAGGTGTAGCCGGTGGACTCCAGCTCCTTCACCTTGCCGACGACGGTCCTGGCCTTCTCGCCGGACAGGTCGTAGCCGAGCTCGCGGCCTTTCAGCTCCACGGACGCCCGCCCCGCCATGCTCGACACCAGCATCCGCATGTCGTTGCCGACGGCGGACGGGTCGATGTGCTGGTACAGGTCCGGGTCGACCTTGACGGCGGACGCGTGCAGCCCCGCCTTGTGCGCGAACGCCGACACCCCCACGTACGGCTGCTGCGAGCCGGGCGCGACGTTGGTGACTTCCGAGACGGCGTGCGCGATGCGGGTCATCTCGCCGAGCTGCGCGTCCGACACCAGGCTCATGCCCCGCTTGAGCTGCAGGTTCCCGACGACCGTGAACAGGTTGGCGTTGCCGCTGCGCTCGCCGTACCCGTTCGCGCAGCCCTGGACGTGGGTGGCCCCGGCCTTCACCGCGGCGAGGGTGTTCGCGACGGCGCAGCCGGAGTCGTCATGGCAGTGGATCCCGACCCGGACCCCGTACCCGACGACCTCGTGGACGACCTCGGCCAGCTCGTCCGGCAGCATCCCGCCGTTGGTGTCGCAGAGCGCGACGACGTCCGCGCCGGCCTCGGCGGCGGTGCGGACGGCCTCCAGCGCGTAGGCGCGGTTGGCCTTGTAGCCGTCGAAGAAGTGCTCGGCGTCCAGGAAGACTCGTTGGCCCTCCGCACGCAGGTGGGAGACCGTGTCGCGGATCATCGCGAGGTTCTCCTCCAGCGTCGTGCGGAGGGCCAGCTCGACGTGCCTGTCGTGACTCTTGGCGACGAGGGTCACGACGGGCGCGCCGGAGCCGCGCAGGGCGGCCACCTGGGGGTCGTCGGCGGCCTTCACTCCGGCCCGGCGGGTCGCGCCGAACGCGGTGAGCTGCGCGTGCCTCAGGTCGAGCTCTGTTCGAGCCCGCCTGAAGAACTCGGTGTCCTTGGGGTTGGCGCCCGGCCAGCCGCCCTCGATGAAGCCGATGCCCAGGTCGTCCAGGTGCCGCGCGATGGCGAGCTTGTCGGGCACGGAGAGGTTCAGCCCCTCCTGCTGCGACCCGTCGCGCAGAGTGGTGTCGTAGACGTGGAAAGCGTCGCCTTGCATGTGAGGAACCCCCAGAGGGATCAGCCAGGGCACAAAAAAGACCCCTCACGGACGTGAGAGGTCTGCGCGCCGGCTATGTCCCGTTAGCTGCCGGCGCGCCAGCCGATAATCACGAGGCTGTGGCGCATGATGGGCACAGTCTGCCACACGGTGTGCGGATGTGGGACATCCGTCTCGAATGCTGAGACGGCGCGGCCCCGGCGTGGACGCCGCCGGGGCCCGCGAACACCCAGGTCAGACGATTGCGTGGACCCATCCGTACGGGTCGGGACGCGTGCCGTACTGGATGCCGACCAGCTCCTGGCGGAGCCGCATCGACACCTCGCCGGGCTCGCCGTCCCCGATCGTCCACTCCCGGTCCCGGCCCTTGACCCGGCCGACCGGGCTGATGATCGCGGCGGTGCCGCAGCCGAACACCTCGGTGATCTCGCCGGACTCGCAGCCGGCCTGCCACTCGTCGATGCTGATCTTGCCCTCCTCGGCGGGGATGCCGAGGTCGGGCGCCAGCTTGAGCATGGAGTCGCGGGTCACGCCGGCGAGCAGCGTGCCGGTGAGCGCGGGCGTGAGCAGGCGCGCCTGCGAGCCGGACCCGTAGACGAACATCAGGTTCATCGAGCCGACCTCCTCGACCCAGCGGTGCTCCACCGCGTCGAGCCACACGACCTGGTCGCAGCCCTCCGCGACGGCCTCGGCCTGGCCGGCGAAGGACGCGGCGTAGTTGCCGCCGAACTTGGCCTCGCCGGTGCCGCCGGGCGCGGCGCGGGTGTAGTCCCGCGACAGCCAGACCGAGACGGGCTTGACGCCGCGCGGGTAGTACAGGCCGGACGGGGAGGCGATGACCATGAAGAGGAACTCGCTCGCCGGGCTGTTGACGCCGAGCGCGCGGGTCGTGGCGAACATGAAGGGCCGCAGGTAGAGGCTGTGCCCCTCGGCGTCGGGGACCCAGTCCTTGTCGGTCCGGACGAGCAGCTCGATCGCGTCGACGAACAGCTGCTCGGGGATCTCCGGCATCGCCATCCGCTTCGCCGAGCGGTTCATCCGCGCCGCGTTCATGTACGGCCTGAAGGTGACGATCGAGCCGTCCGGCTGCTTGTAGGCCTTGAGCCCCTCGAAGAGCTCCTGGGCGTAGTGGAACACCTGGGAGGCCGGGTCCATCGGGATCGGCCCGTACGGTTCGAGTCGGGCGTCGTGCCAGCCCCGCTCCGCCGAGTACCTGATCGTGATCATGTGATCGGTGAAGTGCCGGCCGAAGCCGGGATCGGCCAGGATCCGCGCGCGTTCGGCGGCGGTCGCGGGCCGCTCGGTACGCGTGATCTCGAAGTCCAGGGTGTCGCTCATCGCGGTTCGTCCTCTCGCGGATCGCCGGGGCGGCCCCATCGCCGCTACGGCTTCCTAGTCCCTATTGTCGTACTTCGTCTAGACCTGCTCCTCCGTGCGCGGCGCATACGGATGACCGGGCGCGCCGCGAGGGCACGCCCGGTCTGGCCGGAGGCGGCGTGCCCCTAGCCGGATACTCGCTTCGCGATCGCGTCGCCGATCTGGGACGTGGTCCGGGCGCCCAGGGCGGCGCGCTCGGCCAGGTCGTCGGAGACGGCCTGCTCGACGCGGCGGGCGGCCTCGCCCTCGCCGACGTGGTCGAGCAGCATGGCGACGGACAGGATCGTGGCGGTCGGGTCGGCCTTGCCCTGCCCGGCGATGTCGGGCGCGCTACCGTGCACCGGCTCGAACATCGACGGCGCGGTGCGGTCGGGGTTGACGTTGCCGGACGCGGCGAGCCCGATGCCCCCCGCGATGGCCGCGCCGATGTCGGTGATGATGTCGCCGAACAGGTTGTCGGTCACGACCACGTCGAACCGCCGCGGCTGGCTGACGAAGAACATCGTGGCCGCATCCACATGCACGTAATCCGTCGTGACCTGCGGATACTCGGCGCCGACCCGCTTGAGCGTCCGCTGGTAGAGGTCACCGGCGAAGGTCAGGACGTTGTCCTTGTGGACGAGCGTGAGCTTCTTGCGGGGCCTGGACGCGGCCACATCGAACGCGTACCGGACGACCCGCTCGACGCCGTAGGCGGTGTTGACGCTCTCCTGCGTGGCGACCTCGTGCGGCGTGCCCTTCCGCAGCACACCGCCGACGCCGGTGTACGGGCCCTCGGTGCCCTCCCGGACCACGACCATGTCGATGTCGCCGGTCGTCACCCCGGCCAGCGGCGTCGCGACCCCCGGGAAGAGCTTCACCGGGCGCAGGTTGACGTAGTGGTCCAGCTCGAACCGCGCCCGCAGCAGCAGGCCGCGCTCCAGCGTCCCGCTCGGCACGCTGGGGTCGCCGACGGCGCCGAGCAGGATGACCTCCTGCTCGCGCAGCTCCTCCAGGACCGAGTCGGGCAGCGTCTCCCCCGTCCGGTGCCAGCGGGCGGCGCCCAGGTCGTAGACGGTCTGCTCGAACGTCAGGTCGCCGGACACGGCGTCGAGGACCTTCAGTCCCTCGGCGACCACCTCGGGGCCGATCCCGTCTCCCGGGATGACGGCCAGACGAATGCTGCGCGAAGCCATGCGCGCACTCTACTGCAAACGTCTCAGTGCTTGGGCTCTCATCTCACATTCCGGGCAAGCCCGCAATCTCCGCACATTCCCCCGCCCGGCACGCGGTAGTACAGGCAGCAGTTGTTCCGGATGAACCCGCAGTCCCCGAACTCCCCCGTACCGGCGAGCGGCCCCCGCCCGAGCAACTCCCGCACCAGCGCAACCCGCCCACCCGCGGGCCCGACGTTCAGACTCCCCGCCAGCGCCGACGCGGCATTCCCCCACAACAGCCCGTCCGCGAGGCTGACGAACCCCAGCATCACCTCACGCAAGGGCCGCAACTGCCCGTCAACGACCACCCGCTCCAGAAGCTCGGCAGCCTCCCCCACGGACCCGACGCGCCACCCACGCGGCTCATCGAGCCCCAACTCGATCGCCTCCCCAGCGGCCCACCGCCAGCGCAGCCCACCAAGATCCGAGACAATCCCCCGAGCCGCCGCCGCGACGACCGGCGACCACAACCGAGCCGCAAGCCCCTGGAACACCAGCGAAGCGGCCACCCGCTGCTCGCCCGTCCCGAGCCGCTGGGCGTAGTCGTCAGTCAACTCCGCCAGCAGCACCCCGTCCCCAGGAAAGACACACCACCCAGAGCCCACCAGCGAAGTGCTGACGTCGAAATAGGGCCCGATCCGAGCAACCTCCCACAGAACCCCCGCAACCTCGCCCGATCCGACCTCAACCCCCATCCCCCCAGTCTGGCACCCACCACCAAGCCACGATCACGCCCAAAGCACCAACGCCACACGCCCAAAACCCTGGGGGCGCGGAGGCATCAGCCATCGCCGCAACCACGCAGCGACCTCAAAGGTTGCCATCGCGTCCGAAGGCAGGTTCAAGCGAAGCGAGAACCTGATCGCGCAGCGAGCCGCAAGGCGAGCCGGAGCGATGCCGGCGATCGCCCGCGGTGCCCGACGATGGAGGGCGCCCAGCGCCCGAAGGAGGAGGGCACTGCAATGAACACAGAAGCTAATCGGCTCTTCTGTCCAGGGCGGTCTGCAGGGCGCGGGCTGCTTCTTCCTGGGCGTCGTCGTCGGCGGGCGTGTTGGTCCAGGTGTCGTTCATGAGGTTGCTCCAGAGTCGCTGTGGCTTCGGCCAGAGGGGCGCGGCCGGGATGCCGTGGTTCGCACGGTCCGGGCGCGGGCATCGGACTCACGGCCAGGCAGAGCCTCCGCAGCGGGTGCCGGCCTGCCGATGATCAGGCCCCGCTGCGGCAGCGAAGGATTACCACGAAGCGCCGCATGACTATCTGTGAGATTACCTCCGCCTCCGCGGGGTTGTCCCGGCCCGTGGCGGATAATCTCACCATCTGAGATGACCGCGGGCGGTCGCCCGCCCGCGGTTCCGGTCAGCCTTCGAGGTCGACGCGGCGGCCCATGTCGGCGCCGACCTCACGGGTGATGGCGTCGACGAGCTGGGGCGGGATGGCCGAGTCGACGGTCAGCGCGATGAGCGCCTTGCCGCCCTTGGCGTCCCGGCCGACCTGCATGCCGGCGATGTTGACCTGCTCGTCGCCGAGCAGCTTGCCGACGGCGCCGACGATGCCGGGGCGGTCGACGTAGGAGAAGAACGCCATGTGCTCGGTCGGCACGAGCTCCATGTCGTAGCCGTTGATCTCGATGATCCGCTCGGCGTGCTTGGGGCCGGTGAGCGTGCCGGAGACCGAGACGATGGAGCCGTCGGCCATCGTGCCGCGGACCTGCACGACGTTGCGCCAGTCGGGGCTGTCCTCGCTGGTGGTGAGGGTGACCTCGACGCCGCGGTCGCGGGCCAGCAGCGGCGCGTTGACGAAGGTCACCGCCTCTTCGATGACGTCCACGAACACGCCCTTGAGGGCGGCGAGCTCCAGAACCTTCACGTCGTGCTCGGCGATCTCGCCGCGGACGACGACGTCGAGGCGGACGGGGACGCCGCCGGCGAGCGCGGTGAAGATGCGGCCGAGCTTCTCGGCGAGCGGCAGGCCGGGCTTGACGTCCTCGGCGACCGCGCCGCCCTGCACGTTGACGGCGTCCGGGACGAACTCGCCGGACAGCGCGAGCTTCACCGAGCGGGCGACCTGGGTGCCCGCCTTCTCCTGCGCCTCGTGGGTGCTGGCGCCGAGGTGCGGGGTGACGACGACGCTGTCGTGGTGGAACAGGGGGCTCTCGGTGCACGGCTCGGTGCTGAACACGTCGATGCCCGCGCCGGCGACGCGGCCGTCCTTGAGGGCGAGGTCGAGGGCCGCCTCGTCGACGATCCCGCCGCGGGCGGCGTTGACGATCCGTACCGTGGGCTTGACCTGCTGGAACTCGCGGTCGCCGATGAGGCCGAGGGTCTCGGGCGTCTTCGGCAGGTGGACGGTGATGAAGTCGCTCTCGCGGAGCAGCTCCTCCAGCGTGACGAGCTTCACGCCGAGCTGCGCGGCGCGGGCGGCCTGCACGTAGGGGTCGAACGCGATGACGTTCATGTCGAAGGCGGCGAGGCGCTGGGCGACGAGGACGCCGATCCGGCCGAGGCCGAGGACGCCGACGGTCTTGCCCTGCAGCTCGACGCCAGTGTACTTGGACCGCTTCCACTCGCCCTGCTTGAGGGCGGCGTGGCCCTGCGGAACGTTCCGCGCGGTGGCGAGGAGCAGCGCGACCGCGTGCTCGGCGGCGGTGACGATGTTGGACGTCGGCGCGTTGACGACCATGACGCCGGCCTTGGTGGCGGCCTCCACGTCGACGTTGTCGAGGCCGACGCCGGCGCGGGCGACGACGCGCAGCTTCGCCGCGTGCCGGAACACCTCCGCGGTGACCTTGGTGGCGCTGCGCACGATCAGCGCGTCGACATCGGCGACGGCGGGCAGCAACTGCTCTTTGTCGCTGCCGTCGACGTGGCGGACATCGAAATCGGCTTCCAGCACGGCGATGCCGGCCGGGGAGAGTTCTTCTGCGACGAGGACGACGGGCTTGCTCAAGGAAACAGTCCTTCGGAAGTGGATGTTCGTGTGATCTGCAGGTGAAGTCGCGAGTCACCTCGTCGTGCCCTCGCCCCGTCGGGGAGTCTATAACCCGCAGGCGACCGGGGTTCGCGGCGGGGAAACACCCACCGGTAACTCCGATATGTCGTGTGTCACGCCGCGTTCGGCTCGGGCACCGACGCCAGCACGGACGCGACCCGCTCGGCGTCGCAGACGTGCACGTGCGGGACGTCCACGAACACGCGCAGCGGCCCCGCCGGCAGCCCGAGCTCGTCCGCGACCTGCATCTGCACCTCGCGCAGCGGGATGTACATCAGGTAGGCGCGGTGGACGTTCTGCGACCGGAACATCGCGGTCATGATGAGCCGGTAGCCGCGGATGCGGAACGACAGCGCGGTGAGGGCCGGCAGCCCGTCGGCCGGCTCCCCGGGGATGGTCAGCGAGATCCAGGCGCTCGTCGTCCACGGGCGCGCGCGCAGCAGGTCGACCACCCAGCGGACCTGGTCGTGGCCGTCCAGGTCGTGCAACCGGGGCCAGTACCGCCCGCGGACGACGCTGCGGGTGCGCTCCTGCGCGCGCCGGACGAGCCGCGCCCGGTCGCCGTGCTCGCGCAGGATCGGGTCCTCCCAGCTGAGCGAGGCGACCTCGAACAGCAGCGGCGGGCCCTCGATGATGGGCCCGCCGTCCTCCAGCCCGGCCTCGCCGGCCGTCCAGACGTGCCGCAGCACGCCGATCCACGCCTGCCCGCACGTCTCCCAGCGCCGGACGTCCTTGTCCTCTCCCGCCGGCATGTCACGGCTCCTCGCAATTCGTTTCCCGGCCCGCCGCCCGGGCCCGGGAATTACCTGCCCGCCGCATTGCCGCCCCGGCAATGAAATCCCGCCCGTCTCCGGCCGGTGACCTTCCGTCGCCGCCGATCGGCCTCACACGGTCCATCGCTCGCCCCAAGGGCCGCTCCGGCGGCGGTAACGTGAGTGTTCGCGCAGGTTCTCCCGCACCTGCCGCGGCCGTCACGGCTTTCTTCAAGTATCCGCTAAGGTACCCGAAAACGACAGGGATATTTATCCCCAAGGCATCTTCACCGGCATTCTGACCTGCGCCCCGATGATCGGTCACTGGACATTGTCCAAACGATCGCGATATGTCTCACCATGGGTCGGGGACGTCCCGGTACAGCACGATGTACCCGTCCTGCCGGAAGACCTCCGCATAGCCTTCCGCCTTCAGTTCCGCCACCCGCAGGCGCTGCTCGGCGGGCGAGCCGAAGGGGAACTCCAGCCGCCCGACGTAGGCGATCACCCAGGGCGCCCCGTGCGACCGGTCGTCCCAGAGCAGCACGCGGGCGCGGGACGTCAGCGCCGGGCCGACGCCGTTGGCCGCCTCGACGAGCGCGCCGTCCGGGATCTTCGAGGCCGCCGCCGAGGCCGCCCGCGCCCGCTCGTTCTGCCGCCACAGCGCCGGGTCGGCCAGATGCCGGTAGGCGAAGAACGGCACGCAGACGAGCACCGCGGCGAGCACCCCGCCCATCGGCAGCGCGGACGGGAGCCGGCCGGCGGCGGGGACCTTGCCGCGCAGCCGGGCCGCGCCGTCGGCCGCCGCGAGCACGAGCACCGCGATGATGAACGCGTTGTAGTGGTAGTGCGGCTCCCACCAGTTGCTGAAGCCGCTGGCGAGCATGCGCTCGGCCAGCAGCGGGACGGCGGTCAGGGTCAGCGGGGAGGCCAGCGGCAGCAGGAGCAGCGGCAGGACGACCAGGGCCATCGTGAGGAGCTTCCGCGGCGGGGTGCCGAGGACGGTCACGACGTCCCACGGGTGGGTGAGCGCGTGCACGGCGGCGTGCGGCAGGTCGGGGCCGAGGGAGCCGTACGCCCAGTAGTAGTCGTTGTCCCCGCCGAACGCGGCGATGAGCACGCGGGAGCAGACCCAGGTGGCGGCCAGGCCGGCCGCGAGGTAGGCGAGGCCCTCCCGGCGGTCGCCGGGGGCCAGCAGGTCGCGCAGGGTCCGGCGCTCCCGCAGGTCGGGACGGGCCAGCAGGTAGAGGCCGAAGCCGGCGAGGAGCAGCCCCATGTCCTCCTTGACCAGCAGCAGGAGGAACGCGGCCAGCGCGGCCTGGACGCGCCGCCCCGCGTCGTGCCGCTCGACCATCAGCGCCGACAGCAGCGGCACGAAGGCGACCTCGTGGAAGTCGAACGCGAGCGCCTCGGCGATCGGCCACGACAGCGCGTAGGCGCCGGCGGCGCAGTACGCGGCTCCGGCGCCGAGCCTGCGCTCGGTGTAGCGCCAGACCGGCGGGATGGCGAGCGCGAGCAGGACGGCCTGCGCGATGAGCAGGGTCTGCGGGCCGTCGTGGATCCAGTAGAGGGGCGCGAGGAGCGCCAGGATCGGGGAGAAGTGGTCGCCGAGGATGGAGAAGCCCGGGCCGAAGTCGTTGTGGACGCCCTTGACCATGGCGACCGGCAGGTCGAACCGGCTGTAGGAGCGGATCGCCTGGTCGAAGATCACCAGGTCGTAGCTGCCGCTCCGGAAGGCGTGCAGCCGCATCAGCGAGTACGCCGCGTACAGCAGCGCGCTCGCCGCGACCAGCGCCGCGAGCGCGGCGCCGCGCCGGTCCGGACCCTCGTGGCCGGCGGGGGCCGCGCCCGCCGGCCCCTCCACCGCAACCGCCTCAGCCACGCGCCGGACGCTACCACCGGCGCCGGCGCGTGGCCGATCCGCCCGCCGCGCGTTTACCAAGATCCGCCGCGGGTTTCGTCGAGCCGGGCGGGTTTCAGGCCTGGACGCGCCGTCCCATGGGGAGCCGGGAGCCGGTCACGACCCCCGCGAAGCAGGCGGCGACGAGCGGGATCCCGAAGCCGATCGCCAGGAGGAGCAGCCAGGGGACGTCCACGATCGCCCCGTGGCCCGGGACGCCGGAGTCCCCCGGGCTCTCGGTGAGCGGCCGCGTCACCGCGAGGCCGGGCACGAGCCCGCCCGCGATGCCGAGCCAGCAGCCGAGCACGGCGATGAACGCGGCCTGGCCCATCGTCAGCAGCCGGCGGGTGCGCGGCCGGGCGCCGACCGCGGCGAGCGTCGCGACGTCGGGACGCGCGTCGGCGGCCGCGAGGCTCGTCGCGATCAGCGAGGCGCCGAGGGCCATGATGGCCGCGGCCGCACCGAGCAGCAGGGTGGGCTTGTCGTAGGAGTCGGTGAACCCCCGCTCGACGTAGAACAGGTCGTCGTGGGGGGTGAAGGCGGCCAGCGTCTTCTTCAGCCGCGCCTCTTCGGCCGGGGTGACGCGGTGGTCGGCGCGGTCGATGCCGTACCCCTCCGTCCGGACGGCGAGGTCCGCCCGCTCGGCGATCCGCTCCGCGACCTTGGGTGGCACGATCGCCGCCACGTTCGGGTCGCCCTCGGCTGCGACGGCCGGCAGGTCCTCGACCGTGCCCGCCGTCTGCTCCTGGTCGTCGGCCCAGTAGCTGATCGTGGCGGTGACCTTCCCATCGGCGGGTGGACGCGCTCCGAACAGGACGATCTTCCCTTCGCCCAGCGCCGCCGTCACCGCGGGGTCGTCGCGGCCGAGCAGCATCCGGGCCTCCCTCGCGCCGCCGACCACGTTGTCCACGATGTTGAAGCCGGACATCTCGTCGTCGTCGGGGGTGAAGGCCACGCTCTTGCACCGCGACGTGTCGGGGTCCATGCAGGTCGAGCCCTCCCCGGGGAGCGCGCGCAGCGTGATGAGGGGCACGCCGGGCAGGGCGCCCTGGAGCGCCGGGCCGACCGCGTCCGCCTTGTCGGCCGGCGGCCTGATCACGGTCGATCCCATGGGCAGCTCCGCCCGGTAGTCCACCTGCTCCTGCCGGAAGTCGCTGGCGCCCCCGATGGCCAGCGCGGTGATCCCGGCGACGGCCGCGGTGATCGCGGCGACGGCGGGTGCGGTGCGGGCCCGGTTGCGGGCCCCGTCCCGGACGGCGAGGCGCAGCGGCAGCGGGAGCCGGTGCGCGAGCCGCCCGGTCGCCCCGACGAGCCACGGGCAGGCGAGGACGAGCCCGAAGATGATCGCGGCGGCGCCGAGCGCGGCGCCGAACTCGTGCAGCGAGCGGACGCCCGCCAGCGACCCCACGACGCCCGCGAGGACGAGGACGCCGCCGACGGCGGGCCAGCCCCGGCGGGCGCGGCCGGGCGGCTCGCGGCGCCCGGCGAGGGCGGCGACGACGTCCATCCGCGCGGCCTGCCGCGCGGGGATCATGGCGGCGAGCAGCCCGGTGACCACGCCGACCAGGATCGTCACGGCGACCGCGGACCACGGCACCCGGAACGGGCCGAACGGCTCGGCGCCGTTCGCCTCGGCGACCCGCATGGTGACCGCCGCGGCGACGATCCCGAGCGCGGTCCCGGCGACGGCGGCGATGCCGCCGAGCAGCAGGCCGCTCGCCAGGACGACGGCGCGCAGGTGCCGGCCGGCGCCGCCCGACGCCGCGACGAGCGCCAGCTCGCGGCGCCGCCGCCGCACGTCGACGACGAACGCGGGGCCGGCGAGCAGGACGACCTGGAGGACGGCCATCGCGACGATCATCGCCAGGATCGCCGACTCGGCGGGGGCGGCCGTCGCCTGGACGCCGGGCTCGCTCGCGGTCTTCCTGATCACGGCCAGCGCGACCACGACGCAGATCGGCAGCCCGATCATGCACAGCACCAGCGCCGTGCGGCCCTTCGCGCGCAGCGCGTCCTGCCGGGCCATGCGCAGGGCGAAGGCGTAGCGGTTCACGTCGTCTCCTGGAGAAGGGTCTCGGGGCCGGACGGGGCCGGCGTGGCGTCGACGATCCGGCCGTCGCGCAGGAACACGATCCGGTCGGCCCAGGCGGCGTGCCGGGACTCGTGGGTGACCATCAGGCAGGACGCGCCCGCGTCGCAGCGGCCGCGCAGGACGCGCATGACGTCCTCGCCGGTGTGGCTGTCGAGCGCCCCGGTCGGCTCGTCGGCGAGGACGAGCCGGCGCTCGCCGACCAGCGCGCGGGCGATGGCGACGCGCTGCTGCTGGCCGCCGGACATCTCGTCCGGAAACCGGCCGGCCAGGTCCTCGACGCCGACCTCGGCCAGCGCCCGCCGCGCCTCCTGGCGGGCCCGGCGTGCGCGGACGCCGTCCAGCTCGCGCGGCAGCATGACGTTCTCGGCGGCGGTGAGGCTCGGGATGAGGTTGAGGTCCTGGAAGACGTAGCCGATGCTGCTGCGGCGCAGGGCCGACCGGCCGGCCGGTCCGAGCGAGCCGAGGTCGGTTCCGGCCACGGTGATCCGGCCGGAGGTGGGGGTGTCGAGGCCCCCGGCGAGCGTCAGCAGGGTCGACTTGCCGGAGCCGGACGGGCCCATGACCGCGACGAACTCGCCCCCGGCGACGTCCAGGCTCACCTCGCGGAGCGCGTGGACGAGGGACGGGCCGTTGCCGTGGTCGCGGGAGACCTCCTGCAGGGACAGGACGTTCATCGCCGCGCCTCCTCGTCGGTCCGGTCCGGCGCCTGCGCGGGCGCGGCGGGGGCGGCGGGGGCGGCGGGCATGGCGCGGGTGACGTAGGACTCGCAGTGGTCCAGCCAGCGCACCTCCGCCTCGGCCTGGAAGATCATCGATTCCAGGACCAGCCGCCAGGCGCGGTCGCCCTGGTCGGCGGGGACGGCGGGCCCGTCCGCCTTGAGCCGGGTGAGGTCCTGGAGGGCGCGCAGCGTGGCGGTGCGCTGGGTCTGCACGACCCGCGCGACGTCCACGCCGGGCGTGGTGACGGCCATCGCCAGCTTGATCGCCAGCTCGTCGCGGGGACGGTCGGACCGGGCGATCGGGGTGGCGAACCACCGCCGGACGTCCGCCTCCCCCTCCGGGGTGATCCGGTAGACGAAGCGGCCCTCGTCGTCGGCGCCGACGCGGGTGACGAGGTCGTCGCGTTCGAGGCGGGAGAGCGTGGAGTAGACCTGGCCGATGTTGAGCGGCCAGGTGGCGCCGGTGGACGACTCGAACTCGGCGCGCAGCTGGTAGCCGTAGCGAGGCCCCTGGGACAGCAGTGCCAGCAGGCCGTGACGTATGGACATGCCTACCAAGTATGCATACCGAGTATGGTCATGGCAATACCGAGTATGCATCCAGGAGGACACACCGCCGGGATTTCACTGTGCGCGACCGCACGGAGCCTTAACGTGACCGATGTCCCCGGCCGATCAGGAGATGACCCGTGAGCTCGGACAGCACCATCAGCGTCCTGCGCGACGTCCTGCGCGTGTACGACCACCGCTACCTGAGCCTCGACCGGCACCAGCGGGACCGCCTCGTCGAGGGCACCCGCCGCGTCCTCGGCGAGGAGGGCCTGAGCGACGCCGCCCGCGCCGCCATGCCCGCGTCCGCGCGGCTCCGGGCGTTCTGCATCCAGCACGGCCTGCGCGAGGAGCTGGAGCGGCTGATCCGCGACGAGGTCGAGGGCAGCCCGGCGGGCGCGGTCGTGGTCGGCGGCCGGATCTACGCGATGTACCCCTACCTGCGCGGCGTCCCCCGCCAGGACGCCGACATCACCACCGAGGTCGGCGTCGACCACCGGCTGGAGTCGGTCGCCTGGCAGGGCAGGAAGGTGCGCATCCGCGGCTCCGCCAGGCTCCAGCGCGTCGAGACGAACCGCACCGCCGTCGACGTCATCCTGCGGGAGCGGACGTCCGGCAAGGAGCACGGCTTCCCCGCCGACCCCCGCGACGGCGGCGCCGGGCGGTTCGAGGCCGTCGCCGACCCCGCCGCCATCGAGCCGGGGCGCTGGGACGTGCACGTGACCGCGACCGCCCTCGGCGTGACCCGCGAGGCCCGCTTCGGCTCCATGCGCGCCGGCGGGGTGCGGACGGCGCCGCAGCGGCGGACGGCCGGGCCGAAGGACGTCGCCGTCTACTTCACCAAGGGCGGCCACCTGGCCCTCGTCGTCGCCGAGCCGCCGCCCCCCGCCTCACTCGGCGCCCGGATCCTCCGCGCCCTCCGCCGCTGACAGAGCACGGCGGAGCTCGAAAGCACGACGGCGCGGGACCCGCCCCGGGACCCGCGCCGCCTGGAAGAACGAGCTCAGTCGTTGAGCCAGCTCATCATCGGGCGCAGCTCGGCGCCCGTCTTCTCGATCGGGTGCGCGGCCAGCTCCTCGCGGTACTGCTGGAACTGCTTCTGGCCGCCCTCGAACTCGTCCACCAGCTCCTTGGCGTACTGGCCGGACTGGATCTCGCCGAGGATCTTCTTCATCGCGGCCTTGGTCTCCGGCGTGATCACGCGCGGGCCGCGGCTGTAGCCGCCGTACTCGGCGTTGTCGGACACCGACCAGTACATCTTGGAGACGCCGCCCTCGTACATCAGGTCGACGATCAGCTTCATCTCGTGCAGGACCTCGAAGTAGGCCACCTCCGGCTGGTAGCCGGCCTCGGTCAGCACCTCGAACCCGGTCTTGATGAGCTCGGAGACGCCGCCGCACAGCACCGACTGCTCGCCGAACAGGTCGGTCTCGGTCTCCTCGGTGAAGGTGGTCTTGATGCCGCCCGCGCGCAGGCCGCCGATGGCCTTGGCGTAGGACAGGGCCAGCGGCCAGGCGTTGCCGGACGGGTCCTTCTCCACGGCCACGATCACCGGCACGCCGCGCCCGGCGACGAACTGGCGCCGGACGAGGTGCCCCGGCCCCTTCGGCGCGACCATCGCCACGTCCACGCCCTCCGGCGGCTGGACGAGGTCGTAGCGGATGCTGAACCCGTGCCCGAAGAACAGCGCGTCGCCCTCGACGAGGGCGGGCTTGATGTCCTTCTCGAAGATCTCCCGGTGGTGGTGGTCGGGGGCCAGCAGCATGATGAGGTCGGCCTCCTCGGCCGCCTCCGCCGGGGTGACCACGCGCAGGCCCTCCGACTCCGCCTTCTCCCGGCTGGCCGACCCCTCGCGGAGCCCGACCCGCACGTCGACGCCGGAGTCGCGCAGCGAGAGCGCGTGCGCGTGCCCCTGGCTGCCGTAGCCGATGACCGCCACGTGCCGGCCCTGGATGACGCTCAGGTCGGCGGCGTCGTCGTAGAACATCTCAGCCACAGTGCTGTTGCCTTTCGTTGATATGGGTTTCGTGTCGCCCGCGGGGCGGCCGTACGTGGCGGGGTCAGGCGCTGCGCTCGATGGCCCGCAGCGAGCGGTCGGTGATGGACCGGGCGCCGCGGCCGATGGCCACCATGCCCGACTGCACCAGCTCCTTGATGCCGAACGGCTCCAGGACCCTGATGAACGCGTCCAGCTTGTCGCGGTTGCCGGTCGCCTCGATGGTGACGGCGTCCGGCGCGACGTCCACCACCTTGGCACGGAACAGCGTCACCGTCTCCAGGACCTGCGACCGCGTCTCGGCGTCGGCGCGCACCTTGACCAGCACCAGCTCGCGCTGGACGGACGCCGACGGGTCCAGCTCGACGATCTTCAGCACGTTGATCAGCTTGTTGAGCTGCTTGGTGACCTGCTCCAGGGGCAGGTCGGCGACGTTCACCACGATCGTCATCCGGGAGATCTCCGGATGCTCGGTGGTGCCGACCGCGAGGGACTCGATGTTGAAACCGCGCCGGGAGAACAGCGCCGCGACCCGAGCCAGGATGCCGGGCTTGTTCTCCACCAGCACCGAGAGGGTGTGCAGGCTCATCGGGGTCAGTCTCCGTTCTCCCAGTCGGGCGCCAGGTCCCGCGCGATCTTGATGTCGTCGTTGGTGGTGCCGGCCGCGACCATCGGCCACACCATGGCGTCCTGGTGCACGACGAAGTCGATCACGACGGGCGCGTCGTTGATCTCCATGGCCTTGGCGATGACCTCGTCGACGTCCTCGGCCTTCTCGCAGCGCAGGCCGACACAACCGTACGCCTCGGCGAGCTTGACGAAGTCGGGGATCCGCTTGGCCGAGTGCAGGTCGGTGTTGGAGTAGCGCCCGTTGTAGAAGAGCGTCTGCCACTGCCGGACCATGCCGAGGTTGCCGTTGTTGATCACGGCGATCTTGACCGGGATGCCCTCGATCGCGCAGGTCGCGAGCTCCTGGTTGGTCATCTGGAAGCAGCCGTCGCCGTCGATCGCCCAGACGGTGGTGTCGCCCGCGCCGACCTTGGCGCCCATCGCCGCCGGGACGGCGTACCCCATCGTCCCGGCGCCGCCGGAGTTCAGGAACGCGCCGGGACGCTCGTACTTGATGAACTGGGCTGCCCACATCTGGTGCTGGCCGACGCCCGCGACGTAGTAGGCGTCCGGACCGGCGATCTGCCCGATCCGCTCGATGACGTACTGCGGGGACAGCGAGCCGTCGCCGGGCGTGTCGTAGCCCAGCGGGTATGTCTCGCGCCATGCTTCGAGCTGCCGCCACCAGTCGGTGTAGTCGCCCCTGCGGCCCGCCTCGTGCTCGTTCTGCACGGCGACGATCAGATCGGCGATGACCTCTCGGGCGTCCCCGACGATCGGCACGTCCGCGTGCCGGTTCTTGGAGATCTCCGCCGGGTCGATGTCGGCGTGCACGACCTTGGCGCCCGGCGCGAACCCGTCCAGCTTCCCGGTGACGCGGTCGTCGAACCGGGCGCCGAGCGTGACCAGCAGGTCGGCGCGCTGCAGGGCGCCCACCGCGCCGACCGCGCCGTGCATGCCCGGCATGCCCATGTGCTGCGGGTGGCTGTCGGGCAGCGCGCCCTTGGCCATCAGCGTGGTGACGACGGGCGCGCCGGTCAGCTCGGTGAGCACCTTCAGCTCGGCGGACGCGCCGGCCTTCAGCACCCCGCCGCCGACGTACAGCACCGGGCGCTGCGCCTGGACGATCAGCCGTGCCGCCTCGCGGACCTGCTTGGAGTGCGGCCGGGTGACGGGCCGGTACCCGGGGAGCTGAAGCGGGACGGGCCACTCGAACGCGACCGTGGCCTGCAGAGCGTCCTTGGCGATGTCGACCAGCACGGGGCCCGGCCGCCCGGTGCCGGCGATGTGGAACGCCTCGGCGATCGTGCGGGCGATGTCCCCGGCCTTGGTGACCAGGAAGTTGTGCTTGGTGATCGGCATCGTGATGCCGGCGATGTCGGCCTCCTGGAAGCCGTCCGTCCCGATGAGGGAGGACGCGACCTGCCCGGTGATCGCCACCAGCGGCACCGAGTCCATGTAGGCGTCGGAGATCGCGGTGACGAGGTTGGTCGCGCCGGGCCCGCTGGTGGCCATGCACACGCCCACCTTGCCGGTCACCATCGCGTAGCCCTGGGCGGCGTGGCCGGCGCCCTGCTCGTGCCGGACGAGGATGTGGCGCAGCTTCGCGGAGTCGAACAGCGGGTCGTAGGCCGGGAGGATCGCGCCACCCGGGATGCCGAACACCGTGTCGACGCCGACGTTCTCCAGGGCGCGGACCAGCGCCTGGGCTCCCGTCATCTGTTCGGTCGTCATGATTCTGCGGTTCCTTGGGGAGTGAGTCTGGCTCGCCGGGCAACAAAAAACCCCCGCCGCCGGGAAGCGGTCGAGGGGAGGCGCGCAGGACGTAAAGCTTGGTCAGCCTGCGCGCCGACCAAGTACTACGATGATGGTGAAGGTGCTCTGCACGAGCCTTACTTTCGCCGATGTGCGCCCGCCGGTCAAATCCTTGGACGCATTGTCTCAAATGTCGAGACGCCGTGTCGGGGCGGTCAGCCGGGCAGCGGCAGCGCGACGTCGCCCGGACGGTCCCGCCCGGCGAGGTTCGTCCGGACCAGCGACTCGACCCGCCTGGCCTCCATCGGGCGCGCCACGAGGAACCCCTGGCCGCGCGGGCAGCCCATCTCGCGCAGCAGCTCCAGCTGCTCGGGCCGCTCGATGCCTTCCGCCACCACGGTCAGCCCGAGGTCGCTGCCGAGCCGCACGATCGTCCGGGTGAGCAGCGTCAGCGTGTCGTCCGAGCCGAGCCCCGCAACGAACGACGGGTCGATCTTGATGACGTCGACGGGCAGCTGCCCGAGGTAGGCGAGCGAGGCGTACCCGGTGCCGAAGTCGTCGATGGCGAGCCGGACGCCGAGGTCGCGCAGCTCCGACAGCCGGGCCACGTTCTGGCCCGCGTCCTCGACCAGGACCTCCTCGCGCACCTCCAGCGTGAGCGCCTGCGGCGGCAGCCCGGTCTCGGCCAGCGCCGCCGCGACCGACTCCACGAACCGGGGCGCGGCGATCTGCCGGGCGGTGAAGTTGACCGACAGGCCGACGTCCCACGCGTCGCCGCGCCACCGGGCGACCTCCCGGCACGCCTCCCGCAGCACCCAGTCGCCGAGCGGGATCATCAGGCCGGACTCCTCCGCCGGGCCGATGAACTCCTCCGGCGGCACCGCCTCGCCGTCCCGCCGCCAGCGCAGCAGCGCCTCCACCCCGGTCACCCGGGACGTCGACAGGTCGACCACCGGCTGGAACTCGACGGAGAACTGCTCCTCGGCGAGCGCGGCCTGCAGGTCGCTGCCCAGCTCCAGGCGCCGGACGACGTCGGCGTGCATGTGCGGCGCGAACACCTCGACCCGCCCGCCGCCGAGCTCCTTGGCGCGGGCCATGGCGAGGTCGCCGTTGCGCATCAGGTCGGCGGCGCTGCGGCGGATGCGGCGCCCCGCGTCGGCCCCGGCGTCCGGCCGCTCCTCGTCCCCGGCGAACGCGATGCCGACACTCGCCGTCAGCACGATGTGCTTGCTGCCGACCTGGTAAGGGTCGACCGAAAGCACGCGCAGGAGCCGACCGGCCAGTTCGACTGTGGCGCGCGTCTCACCGTCGTCCGGCGGCAGCTGGACCAGGACGGCGAACTCGTCGCCGCCCCACCGCGCCACCGTGTCGTCGGACTGGACGGTCGCGCGCAGCCGCCGGGCCGCCTGCGCGAGCACCTGGTCGCCGGCCGCGTGCCCGTCGGAGTCGTTCACCGCGGTGAACCCGTCCAGGTCGACGAACACCACCGCGGCGCGGCCGCCGGACGGCTGCCGCGACAGCACCTCGCGGGTGCGCTCCTCGAAGTAGGACCGGTTCGGCAGGCCCGTGAGCCCGTCGTGGAACGTCAGGTGCGCGACCTGGCGCTGCAGCGCCGCCTGCTCGCTCAGGTCGCGGGTCGTGACCAGCAGCCGGGACGGCGCCCCGTCCGACCCGCTGTACCGGGAGATCGTCGACTCGGTCGGCACCCACGTCCCGTCGGCCGCGCGGAGCCGGCACGACACGCGCAGCGCGTCCTGCGGGCCGACGTCGTCGGCCTGCTCGTCGAGGAACTCGGTGAACACGTCCTGGACGCGCGGCAGGTCCTCCGGGTGGATGATCTCGTTCAGCGGGCGGCCGAGCAGCTCGTCGGCCGTGTAGTGGTAGGTCCGCAGGGCGCCCGCGCTCGCGTACCGGACGGTGGCGTCCAGGTCGCAGATCAGCACCGCGTCGTTGATGCTCTCCGACAGCGCGCGGAAGTGCTCCTCGCCGGTGCCGACGGCCCGGCGCAGCGCCTCGTTCTCCCGCAGCAGCCCGGCGAGCCGCCCGATCAGCACCAGCGCGGCCGAGCCCGCGGCGATCGAGATGCCGGGCTCCAGGCCGTTGTGGCCGGTGAGCGAGTGGCCCGCGATGAACAGGGCCGCCGCGGCGGCCACCGCGGCGGGCGCGATGCCGGGCCCGATCATCCGGCCGCACTGCTCGCCGGCGACCTCGACGTCGGGCGGGATGTCGTCGACGGGCAGGTCCGGCTCGGCGGCCGGGCCCGTCCACGGCACCAGCAGCAGGAGCAGCAGCCCGGCGAGGCGCAGGATGTCGGACGGGTCGTCGGACGGGCCGCCGCCGTCCAGCCGGACGAACGTGGTCACGAGGTCGGCGACCGCGATGGCGGTCAGCGCGCCGTACCCCATCCAGGCGAGGCGGCGGTGCCCGCGCGCGGCGCCGAGGACGAACGGCAGCGCGCCGCAGACGAACACGATGTCGATCAGCGGGTACAGCAGTTCCAGCAGGAACTCCGACGGCGCCTCCCCCGACCGGTGGTAGAGGCCTCCGAACAGCGCGACCCAGCCGAGCACGAACAGCGCGCAGGCGCAGACGTAGGTGTCGGCGGCGTAGCGCAGCCACGTCCCCGCGTCCCGGGGCAGCCTGATCGGGGCGACCAGTCCGGTGACCAGCGCGCCCAGCGCGACCAGGTAGAACAGGTCGGGCACCGACAGCGACAGGGCGCTGCGGACGTGCCCGTCGGACAGGGCACTGCCGAGTGCGCCGACGAACCAGGACGCGGCGGCGATCCCGAACCACCGCCAGGAGGCGCGCCAGATCCCGCCCGGGCTCCCGGCGCCGTCGGCCGGGACGCCGTCGGGCATCCGCGACGACAGCAGCAGCGAGACCGCGGCGGCGCCGGCGGCGCCCACCTCGGCCCAGGCGATGAAGGCGCGGCCGCCCCAGCCGAGCAGCGAGCCGGTGGCGTACAGCACCCCGACGACCGCGGCCATGGCGACCGGCAGCGCACGCGGCGGTATCCGCCTCGCGTAGTCGCCGCTCATCTCGCCGTGTCCCTTCCTGCCCCGGTGGAGCGAATCGGCCCCGCGGACGCCACGTCACGCCGGGGGAAAGAGTCGGGCCGAGGACCTTCGCCGTACGGGTGACGGCCGGAAGGTCGCGGACCGTGCCCGCGCGGGATCGGCGCGGACCGGCGGCGAGCGCGCCGGCCTCGCCTGCCGAAGATCAGCGACACTGCTGCACAACGGGATCACCGTGTCGCTCACTGTACGTTCGGTAGGTCACGGAGCGATTGAGGCTCAGCGTCCTCCCGGCGACGAACGACCTAGTCGCGAATCCGTTTTGGGACGTCCGAAAGTGGATCGTCACGGATTGCGCTCCGCGCCCGGGGTCACGCTCAGTGACCGGGAACGGGAGGCCTCCCGGATCCGTACTACCTACGGGAGGCGCTCATGCGACAGCACACGACCATCCTCGTCCCGGCCGCCCTGGCCTCGGCCGCACTGCTCCTCGCGGCCTGCTCGTCCTCGACGTCCGGCGGCGACGGCGGTGAAGGGGGCCGTACCCCGGCGCCGCTCTCGTCCAGCACATCGCCGGCGACGGGGACCGGCGGGCCGGGCAAGCCGCGCACCGTCGCGGGCGATCTGAAGGTGCCGTGGGCGGTGGCGTTCCTGCCGGGCGGCGACGCCCTGGTGACCGAGCGCGACACCGCCCGGCTGGTGCGCGTGTCGCCGTCCGGGCAGAAGACCGTGGTCGGGACGGTGCCGGGCGTGGAAGCGCAGGGTGAGGGCGGCCTGCTCGGCGTGGCGGTGTCCCCGTCGTACTCCACCGACCGTCTCGTCTACCTGTACTTCACGGCGGCGTCCGACAACCGTGTCGTCCGCGCCACCTATGACGGCCGTCTCGGTACCCCGGACCCGATCGTCACCGGCATCCCGAAGGGCGGCATCCACAACGGCGGGCGGCTCGCGTTCGGCCCGGACAAGATGCTGTACATCACCACCGGAGAGACCGGAGACACCGGCCAGGCGCAGGACAAGGGCTCCCTCGGCGGCAAGATCCTCCGCGTCACCCCGGGCGGCGCGCCCGCGCCCGGCAACCCCTTCGGCTCCCGCGTCTGGACGTACGGGCACCGCAACGTCCAGGGCCTCGCCTGGGACGGCAAGGGCCGCCTCTACGCCACCGAGTTCGGCCAGAACCGGTTCGACGAGGTCAACCTGATCCAGAAGGGCAAGAACTACGGCTGGCCGGAGGTCGAGGGCATCGGCGAGAAGAAGGGCTTCACCGATCCCCTCCTGACCTGGACGACCGACCAGGCGTCCCCGTCCGGCCTCGCCTACGCGGGCGGCTCGCTGTGGGCGGCGGCCCTCCGCGGCGAACGGCTCTGGGAGGTCCCCCTCGCCGACGGCAAGGTGGGACGTCCCGTCGCCCACTTCGAGTCCGAGTACGGGCGGCTGCGCGCCGTCGTCCAGGCGCCGGACAAGTCCCTCTGGTTCACCACCAGCAACGAGGACGGCCGCGGCGACCCCGCCGCCGACGACGACCGCATCCTCAGCATCCAGCCGCGCTGACCCGCCGTCCCGTGGCGTGCCACGGGACGGCGGCACGCGTCACGACGCGCCGAGCTTCTCCAGGATGAGCTCGCGGGCCCGGCCGGCGTCGGCCTGGCCGCGGGTGGCCTTCATCACGGCCCCGACCAGCGCCCCGGCGGCGGCGACCTTCCCGGCGCGGACCTTGTCGGCCACGTCCGCGTTGCCGGCGATCACCTCGTCGATGATCGAGTTCAGCTCGCCGTCGTCGCTGACGATCTTCAGACCGCGCTTCGCGACGACCTCGTCCGGGGTGCCCTCCCCGGCGAGCACGGCCTCGAACACCGTGCGGGCCAGCTTGTCGTTCAGCTCCCCGGCGGTGATCATCGCCTGCACCCGGGCGACCTGCTCCGGCGTGATCGGCAGGTCGGCCAGCTCGACGCCCTGCTCGGTGGCGCGGCGGGACAGCTCGTTCATCCACCACTTCCGGGCCGCCGCCGCGTCGGTGCCCTGCGCGACCGTCGCCTCGATGAGGTCGACGGCGCCGGCGTTGACGACGTCCCGCAGCTCCAGGTCGGACAGGTTCCACTCCGCCTGGATGCGGCGGCGCCGCGCGGCCGGCAGCTCCGGCAGCGACGCGCGCAGCTCCTCCACCCACTCCCGCGACGGCGCCATCGGCACCAGGTCGGGCTCGGGGAAGTAGCGGTAGTCCTGCGCCTCCTCCTTGCTGCGCCCGCTGGTGGTGGTGCCGGTGTCCTCGTGGAAGTGGCGGGTCTCCTGAACCACGCGCCCGCCGGCGGCAAGCACGCCCGCCTGCCGCTCGATCTCCGACCGGACGGCCCGCTCGACCGACCGCAGCGAGTTGACGTTCTTGGTCTCGGTCCGAGTGCCCCACTCCCCCGCACCGCGCGGCATCAGCGACACGTTCACGTCGCAGCGCATCGAGCCCTGCTCCATGCGGACGTCCGACACGCCGAGGGAGCGGACCAGCTCGCGCAGCTCCGTCGCGTAGGCCCGCGCCACCAGCGGCGCCCGGTCACCGGTCGCCGCGATGGGCCTGGTGACGATCTCCACCAGCGGGATGCCGGCCCGGTTGTAGTCGACCAGCGAGTACTCGGCGCCGTGGATGCGCCCGGTCGCGCCGCCGACGTGCAGCGACTTGCCGGTGTCCTCCTCCATGTGGACGCGCTCGATCTCGATCCGGTACGTCTCACCGTCGACCTCGACGTCCAGGTGGCCGTCGACGCAGAGCGGCTCGTCGTACTGGGAGATCTGAAAGTTCTTCGGCATGTCCGGATAGAAGTAGTTCTTCCGGGCGAACCTACACCACTCCACGATGTCGCAGTTCAGCGCGAGGCCGATCTTGATGATGCCCTCGATCGCGGCGTGGTTGGTGACGGGCAGCGCCCCCGGCAGCCCCAGGCACACCGGGCACACCTGCGTGTTCGGCTCCGCCCCGAACTCCGTCCGGCACCCGCAGAACATCTTCGACGCGGTGCCGAGCTCGATGTGCGTCTCGATCCCCAGCACCGGCTCGAACCGCGCCAGCGCCTCGTCGTACTTCATCGGCGTTTCCACGCTCACAGGTATCCCAGTCCCTTCAACGCCTCTTCCGTCTCGGCCACCCACGCGGCGTACGCCGGTATCTGCGCGAGCACGTCGAGATCGACGTTCTGTCCTATGTAATCGAAGTAGTCGGCCCGCGAGCGCCGGCCGCTCCCGGGGCGCACTGCGTCCAGCACGGGCTTCGGGTCGTGAATCTTCTCGACATCGCGCGGGCGCACGGGCAGGACGGAGGTATCGCTTCCGCGGAGCCCGGCCCAGACCTCGCGGTCGGCGAGCAGCCACGCCTCCGTCTCGCGCACCGGCACGAGCGGGATCACCGGCGTGGTCAGGCCCCGCTCGCGCAGCACCTCCACGATCTTCTCGGCCTTGCCGCGCTCGTTGTGGTCGTTGTGGACGCAGATCAGGTGGCACTCCTCTGCCAACTCCACCACTGCCCGGCAGACCCGGTCGGCGTCCTTGATCGTCCAGCACTCGCCGATCTCAGTCTTGCCGACGTCCACGACGTGCCGAGTTCCCTTTTCTGTCAACGCTCTGAGCTGGCGGAACACTACCGCGCCGAGGAACTGTTCGTCGGTGGTGTTCTCCGCCACGAGCCCGGGGACCAGTGGACGGCTCACAGCTCGTCCTGTCTAACGGTGCCGAGATACTTCCGCACCTGCCGAGGTGACACGAATGTTCCCGGTTCGCCCTCGTCTCGGACGGGCTTGGCCACGGTGACGCGGGACACTCGCTCCTTGTCCGGATCGACACGGACCGCCGTGTCCATGAACACCAGCGACTCGGGCCGCGTCCTGTACAGCTCGGAAACCACCACGGGCGAGTGACTGGTGATGATGACCTGCCGCAACGGCCGCGCCAGCGACTCGGGGTCGTTGAGGTCGGTCACCCGCTCCTGGATCCGCCGCAGCAGTTCGGCCAGCCGCCCCGGATGAAGCCCGTTCTCGATCTCCTCCACCATCAGGACCCCGGAATGATCCGGGTCGTGCAGCGCGGCAAGGAGGCCGAGGATGCGCAGCGTCCCGTCCGACAGCAGAGTGCTGGGGACGCTCCCCTGCCCCTCGAAGACGAGATCGAACGACCACTCCTGGCGCTTCTCGTCCAGTTCGGTCCTGATCTCCCGCACATCCGGTACCAGAGCCGCGAGATCGACCATGAGATCGTCCAGCTCCTCGGACGAACTCATCCGGCCGAGCACAGCGGCAAGGTTGCCGCCATCGGTCAGCAGCGGCCGTACATCGGCCCTGCTCGCGACGGCCCTCATCGCCGACGGTTCGGTCACATATTGGCGAACCTGGAAGATCTCGGCTCCAGCTGCGTCAACGACGTCCTTGACTCTGAGACCGTCGCCGACGGCGAAGGCATCGCCGACTTCCCGGGAAGCTAGCGCCCGCACCGCCTCGGGCAAACCAACTTCCGTGTCCAGATCCAAAGCCTGCCGGTACGGGGTCTTGGCCGCAGGCACCCCGGCCCTCAGCCGTGCTCCGTCCGCGACGTCGACCCCCGCGATTCCGTCCGGCAGGTTCAGCAGGTGACGCGTTATGACCGTGAACTCGTCCACGGGGCTGCCGTCCACGTCCCGATGAAAGAGTTCCTGCGGACGACCCCTGCGTGAGGCCAGGAGCGCCTCGAACGGGGACGCCAAGGCATCCCGCATGTACTGGATCGCGTCGAAGAGGTTGGACTTGCCGCTGGCGTTGGGGCCGACGAGGGCGAGGAACGGCGGGACGTCCAGCTCGAAGTCCAGGAAGGACTTGAAGCCGTCGATCTCGATCCGAGTGAGCACTGACGTACCGCCGTTCCGTGGTCGCCTAGAGGGCCGGGGCCTTCGCCAGCAGGGGACCGCCCCAGCGGTCTTCGAGGGCGCGTTCGACGGCGGCGCCGACGCGGTAGGCGCGGTCGTCGCCGAGGACGGGTGCCATGACCTGCAGCCCGACGGGCAGGCCGTCGGACAGCCCGCACGGCACGGAGATCGCGGCGTTGCCGGTGAGGTTGGCCGGGATCGTGCACAGGTCGGCGAGGTACATCGCGATCGGGTCGTCGGCGCGCTCGCCGATGGGGAACGCGGTGGTCGGCGTGGTCGGCGAGACCAGCACGTCCACCTGCTCGAACGCCGCCTCGAAGTCGCGCTTGATCAGGGTGCGGACCTGCTGCGCCTTGCCGTAGTAGGCGTCGTAGTAGCCGGACGACAGCGCGTACGTGCCGAGCATGATGCGCCGCTTGACCTCCGCGCCGAAGCCCTCGGCCCGGGTCAGCGCCATGACCTCCTCGGCGCTGCGGGTGCCGTCGTCGCCGACGCGCAGCCCGTACCGCATCGCGTCGAAGCGGGCCAGGTTGGACGAGCACTCCGACGGCGCGATCAGGTAGTAGGCGGGCAGCGCGTAGGTGAAGTGCGGGCAGGAGACCTCGACGACCTTCGCGCCGAGCGACTCCAGCAGCTCGACCGCCTCGGCGAACCGGGCGGAGACGCCCGCCTCGTAGCCCTCGCCGGCGAACTCCTTCACGACGCCGACGCGCAGGCCGTTGACGTCGGCGTGGCGGGCGGCCTCCACGACCGGCGGGACGGCCTCGGGCACCGAGGTGGAGTCCATCGGGTCGTGGCCGCTGAACGCCTCGTGCAGCAGCGCCGCGTCGAGCACGTTCCGGGCGAACGGGCCCGGCGTGTCGAGCGACGACGCGAAGGCGATCACCCCGTAGCGGGACGAGCCGCCGTAGGTCGGCTTCATCCCGACGATGCCGGTGACGGCGGCGGGCTGCCGGATGGAGCCTCCGGTGTCGGTGCCCGTGGACAGCGGCGCCTGGTACGAGGCCACCGCCGCCGACGACCCGCCGGACGACCCGCCCGGAACCCGCTCCAGGTCCCACGGGTTGCGGGACGTGAAGTAGGCGCTGTTCTCCGTGGACGAGCCCATCGCGAACTCGTCCATGTTCGTCTTGCCGAGGATGACCAGCCCGGCCGCCCGCAGCCGCGCCGTGACGGTCGCGTCGTACGGGGGGCGCCACCCCTCAAGGATCTTCGATCCGGCGGTGGTGGGCATGTCCGTCGTGGTGAACACGTCCTTGTGCGCGACGGGGACGCCGGCCAGCGGGCCGAGCTCCTCCCCCGCCGCGCGCCGCTCGTCCACCTTCCGCGCCTGCGCCAGCGCCGTCTCGCGGTCGACGTGCAGGAACGCGTTGACCTGCCCGTCCACCGCGGCGATGCGGTCCAGGTGCGCCTCGGTGACCTCGACCGCCGACACCTCGCCGCCGCCGAGCAGCTCTCCAAGCTCCGCCGCGCTCTTCCCGACCAGCTCGCTCACCGTGACCTGCTGGGGGGACGACCCCCCAGACCCCCCGGCACGTGCCGCCTGACCGGTGCCCTGCACTCCGCTGCGCTCCGTTCCGGTCACCGGTCAGGCCTCCTCGTCCAAGATCCGCGGCACCCGGAAGCGCTGCTCCTCCGCGGCGGGCGCGCCGGAGAGGGCCTGCTCCGGGGTGAGGCACGGCCGCACCTCGTCCGGGCGGTAGACGTTGGTCAGCGGCAGGGCGTGCGAGGTCGGCGGGATGTCCTCCGCCGCGACCTCCTGCACCCGCGCGACCGCGGAGATGATCTGGTCGAGCTGGGCGGCGAGATGGTCGAGCTCATCGTCGCCGAGCGCCAGCCGGGACAGCCGGGCGAGATGCGACACCTCGTCACGGGTGATGGCGGACATGATGAGAAACCGTTCCTGCGATGAAGTGGGTTCCCGGCCATCCTATGGGCCGCACCCGCTCCGCCCGACCGATTTACCACCCCGGCAAGCCGCCGCCACCGCCAGGCGAACCCCCAGGAATTCCCAAGGATTGTTTAGCTTCACCTGGTGGGGAACCCTCTGGTCGTCCACCCAGGGACGACGAGAGGAGACCGCCGTGACCATCGGCGGCAGCATCGCCCTGATCATCATCGGCGCGATCCTGGCTTATGCAGTCAACTACGACCTGAGCGGCATCGACCTCCGGCTGGTCGGTGTGATCCTGATGGTCGGCGGCCTGATCGGCCTGGTCATCGGCCTGTTCCGGATCATGTCCGCCCGCCGCACCGTGGACCGCCGCCCCGCACCCCCACCCGTCCACGAAGAGCACTACTACGAGGACCGCCGCCCCTACTGACGACTACGCGGCCGGTTCGGGGGCCCTTCTTGCCTGGCGGCGGAGCCATTTGGTGGCGGTGTCGGCGTCCATGGGGCGGCCGAAGTGCCAGCCCTGGGCGGCGTCGCAGCCCATCTCGCGGAGGGCGTCGGCGGTGGCGGGGTCTTCGACGCCCTCGGCGACCGAGCGGAGGCCGAGGGTGCGGACGAGGTCGACGATGGAGCGGACGATGACGGCGTCGTCGGGCGAGTCGCCGAGGCGCTGCACGAACGACGCGTCGATCTTGATCTCCTCGACCGGGAGGCGCTTGAGCCGGACGAGCGAGGAGTAGCCGGTGCCGAAGTCGTCGAGGCTGAGCGGGATGCCGAGGTCGGCGAGGGCGCCGACGGTGTCGGAGGCGTAGGCGGGCTCGTTCATCAGGATCCGCTCGGTGATCTCCAGCTGGAGCGCGGCGGCGGGCAGGCCGCGGGCGAGCAGGCCCTCCTCGATCGTCTCGGTGAGGCCGGTGTCGAGCAGGTCGCGGCCGGAGGCGTTCACCGCGACCTGGACGGCGAGGTCCTCGCGCCACCAGGCGGCGGTCTGGGTGAGCGCGGCCTCGACGACGTAGTGGGTGATCGAGCGCATCAGGTAGGTCTGCTCGGCGATCGACAGGAACGCCTCGGGTTCGAGGACGCCCTTGTCGGGGTGGCGCCAACGCAGCAGGGCCTCCATGCCGACGAGGTGGCCGTCCCGCAGCGCGACCTTGGGCTGGTAGAACAGCTCCAGCTCGGAGCGGTCGATGGCGCGGCGCAGGTCGCCGAGCATGCTGAGGCGGGCCGGGGAGTTGCGGTCCTTGGTGGGCGAGTAGATCTCGACGCCGGAGCGGGCCTCCTTGGCGTTGTACATGGCGACGTCGGCGCGCTGGAGGAGCAGCTCGAAGTCGGGCGCGTGGTCGGGGAACAGCGCGATGCCGACGCTGCCCTCCAGGTCGAAGGACATGCCGTCCAGCCGGACGGGTTCGCTGAGCGCGGCGCGCAGCCGGGCGGCGACCTCGCGGGCGGCGGCCTCGTCCCGGACGGTGGGCAGCAGCACCGCGAACTCGTCGCCGCCGAGCCGCGCCACGAGGTCGCCGGGGCGGACGCTGTGGGTGAGCCGGTGCGCGACGAGCTGCAGCAGCCGGTCGCCGGTGGGGTGGCCGAGGGTGTCGTTGACC
Source organism: Actinomadura sp. B10D3 (assembly GCF_039871695.1). Lineage (NCBI taxonomy): Bacteria > Bacillati > Actinomycetota > Actinomycetes > Streptosporangiales > Thermomonosporaceae > Actinomadura > Actinomadura sp. B10D3. Next base: position 33,314 of record NZ_JBDPLY010000019.1, on the reverse strand, counting down.
TCCTTGAACCGGTCGAGGTCGAGCAGGAACAGCCCGGCCCGGTGGCTCGGCGGCTCGGCGGTCCTGCGGCGGCGGGAGGCCAGGCCGGCGGCGCGCGGGCGGCGGCGGTCGGCGCCGCGTTTCTCCGCGCCCCGCGCCTCGGCGAGCGCCTCCTCGGTGCGGACGATCAGCAGCTTGCGGTTCGGCAGGCCGGTCAGCCCGTCGTGCAGGGCCTGGTGCTCGCGGCGGACGGAGACGGACGCGTTCATGTAGACGGCGATGAACGGCAGGACGATCAGCGGCACGAAGAGGGCCGACCGGTCCATCGCGACGACCATGAGGGGGGCGAGGCCGAGCAGCGCCAGGTGGACGAGGACCTGGTAGGCGAGGTCCCAGCGGAGCGCCTTGAGGAGCGGGACGCGCGAGTGCAGGGCGACGGCGGCGCCGACGAGGGTGTCGTTGCAGGCGAAGTAGACGGCGCCGGCGAGCGCGATCGCGGGCAGGTCGGAGCCGTCCGGCACCCAGCGGTCGGACGGGGTGGCGAGGTCGCCGAAGAGCGCGAGGACGAGCTGGGCGGCGGCGAGGCTGAGGGTGTACTGCGCGGCGTTGAAGGCGATGCGGTGCGGGGCGCGGCCGCGCAGGATCCCGCAGGTGATCACGGCGATGGCCTGCAGGGCGGCGGCGACGGGCAGGCCGGCGTACAGCAGCGCGGCGAACGAGAACGTGGTGGAGGTCGTGGCGCCGTTGTTCTCGGTGGAGCCGGGCGTGATGATCGGGCGCAGCTCGCCGAAGATGATGAAGCCGCCGAGGATCCAGAAGACCGGCGTGCTGACGAGCGCGTCGAGGTCGGCGCGGCCCAGCCCGAAGAAGGCGGTGGCGCCGGCGGCGACGCCGAGCAGGATGACGACGAGGAAGTACGTCCACAACGGGGAGCCACGGCGTGGCGCCGTGTTCCGCGTGTTGTTCGGGTCCTTCATCACATCCTCGGGGGGTTCGGGGGGCCGTCCCCCGGCACCGGACGCCCCCGACCTCGGGGGACGCCCCCCGGGTGCGACGTCCGGCGATTCAGGTGTGGGTCGTGATGAGAGGGAGAGTACGGCCTTTGCTCAACTTCGCGAAACCGGTTGCGTACGTTCCGTTATGCCCATTCCGCACCCATCCCTCGCCGTTGGGTAGTTGAAGTGTACCCCTGAGTAACGCAACCCTGGTCGCAACCCCCGAAAGCACACCGTGTTATCCGTCGGCGCGCATAGTCACGTTTTTGGCCGCATCCGGCCCTTCGGACAGCAGGACGCGGAAGCCCTCCTCCTCCAGGACCGGTACGCCTAGTTTGACGGCCTTGTCGTATTTGGACCCGGGACTGTCGCCCACGACCACGAAGCCCGTCTTCTTCGACACCGACCCGGACACCTTGCCGCCGAGGCGCTGCACCGCCTCGGTCGCCGAGTCCCGGCTGTACCCCTCCAGGGAGCCGGTGATCACCACGCTGACGCCCTCCAGCGGGCGCGGGCCCGCGGCGCCCTCGTCCTCCATCCGGACGCCCGCGGCCCGCCACTTGTCGACGATCTCCCGGTGCCAGTCGACGGCGAACCAGTTCTTGATCGACGCGGCGATCGTCGGCCCGACGCCGTCGACCGCGGCGAGCTCCTCCTCGGTCGCCTCCGCGATCGCGTCCATCGAGCGCATCTCGCGGGCGAGGTCGCGCGCGGCGGACGGCCCCACGTGCCGGATCGACAGGGCCACCAGCACCCGCCACAGCGGCTGCCGCTTGGCCTTCTCCAGCTCGTCGAAGAGGATCTCGACCGTCTTCTTCGGCTCGCCGTCCTTGGTGGCGAAGAACGAGACGATCTTGGGCTCGCCGGTCTTGGGATCGATCTTGGCGGTGCCGGTCTTGGGGTCGAGCACGACGCTGCGGATCGGCAGGAGCTGCTCGACGGTCAGGTGGAACAGGTCGCCCTCGTTCTTGACCGGCGGGTCGGCCGGCTCCAGCGGCTGCGTGAGCGCGGTCGCCCCGACGTAGCCGAGCGCCTCGATGTCGAGGGCGTTGCGGCTCGCGACGAAGTACACCCGCTCGCGCAGCTGCCCGGGGCAGTACTGCGCGTTCGGGCACCGGATGTCGGCGTCGCCCTCCTTCTCGTACGCCAGTTCGGTGCCGCACTCGGGGCAGTGGGAGGGCATCTGGAACTCGCGCTCGGAGCCGTCCCGCAGCGCGGTGACCGGCGCGACGATCTCCGGGATGACGTCGCCGGCCTTGCGCAGCACGACCGTGTCGCCGACCAGCACGCCCTTGCGCTCGACCTCGCCCGCGTTGTGCAGCGTCGCCCGGTCGACCGTGGACCCGGCGACCTTCACCGGCTCCATCACGCCGTACGGGGTGATGCGCCCGGTGCGTCCCACGCCGACCTTGATGTCGAGGAGCTTGGTGTTGACCTCCTCGGGCGGGTACTTCCACGCGATCGCCCAGCGCGGCGCCCGGCTGGTCGAGCCGAGCCGCCGCTGCAGCGAGAACTGGTCGACCTTGACGACGACGCCGTCGATCTCGTAGGCGGTGCCGTGCCGGTTCTCGCCGTACTCGGCGATGTACTCCTGGACGGCGTCCAGCCCGTCGACGACCTTGTAGCGGTCGCTGACCGGCAGGCCCCAGCCGCGCATCAGCTCGTACGCGCCCGACTGGCTCTCCGGCTGCTTCCCGCCGCGCCACGCGCCGAACCCGTGGACGAGCATGCCGAGCGGCCGGTGCGCGGTGACCCGCGGGTCCTTCTGCCGCAGCGACCCGGCCGCGGCGTTGCGCGGGTTGGCGAACGGGTCCTTGCCGGCCTCGACCTGCGCCGCGTTGACCTGCTCGAACCCCTCGACGGGGAGGAAGACCTCGCCGCGGACCTCCAGCACGTCCGGCCAGCCGTCGCCGGACAGCCTGCCGGGGACGTCGGAGATCGTGCGGACGTTGTTCGTGACGTCCTCGCCGGTGCGCCCGTCGCCGCGGGTGACCGCGCGGACCAGCCGCCCCTTCTCGTACGTCAGCGCGATCGCCAGGCCGTCGATCTTGGGCTCGCACAGGTAGCCGGCGACCGTGCCGACCTCCTTGACCACCCGCTCGTCCCACGCGCGGAGCTCGTCGGCGCTCATCGCGTTGTCGAGGCTCTGCATCCGCTCCAGGTGCTGGACGGTCGCGAAGTCGGTGACGATCGGCGCGCCGACCTTCTGCGTCGGCGAGTCGGGGGTGACGAGCTCGGGGTACCGCTCCTCCAGCTCGCGGATCTCCCGCATCCGCCGGTCGTAGTCGGCATCGCTGAGCGTCGGCTGGTCGAGGACGTAGTACCGGTAGTTGGCGTCCTCCAGCTCCTCGCTCAGCTCCAGGTGCCGCTGCCGCGCCTCGGCGGGAACGTCGCTCATGGTCATGCCCCCATTGTCGCCAACGGGGCCGACAATACGACCGCCCGCCACACCCCGCTCAGTCGGCCGCTTCGTAAAGCATCCCGGCCGTCTCCCGGCAGCGTTCCAGCGCCTGGCGGACGTACCGCGGCGACGCCCCCGCCATCCCGCACGCGGGCGTGATCACGACCTGCCGCCCCAGGTGCGCGGCCGGGAAACCGAGCCGCCGCCAGAGGTCCTGCACCGGCTCGGCGGTCGCCCGGAGGGACGGCAGGGCGGCGTCGGTCGCCGGAACCGCGCCGAGGAACAGGCCCGTGCCCGCGTCGATCGCCTCCCCCACCGCGTCGTCGTCGCGTCTCGGCACCATCCGCAGATCGACGGAGATGGCCTTCGCGCCCGCCCCGCGCAGCAGCCCGTACGGGACGTCCCGGGCGCAGCAGTGGACGACGGGGTACGCCTCCGCCGCCTCGATGACCCTGCGCAGCGTCTCCTCGGCGACCGGTTCCTCGATCGCCCGGAGCCGGGAGAAGCCGCTGGCGGTCGGGACCGTCCCGGCGAGGACGGCGGGCAGGCCCGGCTCGTCCAGCTGCAGGACGATCGTCGCGGCGGGCAGCCGGCGCCGGACGCCGGCGACGTGCGCGGCGACGCCCTCGGCAAGGGACGCGGCCAGGTCGCGGACGGCGCCCGGGTCCTTGAGCGCCCGGTCGCCGTGCCGCAGCTCGATCGACGCCGCCAGCGTCCACGGCCCGCACACCTGGATCTTGAACGGCCCGTCGTGGCCGCCCGCGACCTCCTCCAGGACGTCCAGGTCCCGGGCCAGGTGGTCGCGCGAGCGGAGGGTGTCGCGCCCCGGGCGGTCGGAGAACCGCCAGCCCGACGGCTCCAGGTGCACCGGCATGTCGATCAGCAGCCCGGCCGTCCGGCCCGCCAGGTCCGCGCCGGGGCCGCGCGCGGGCAGTTCCGGCAGGTGCGGCAGGCCGGGCAGCTCGCCGAGGACGATCCGCAGCGCCTCGGCCGGGTCCTCGCCGGGATACGACCCGACGCCGGTCGCCGTCCCGGGCTGCCAGGGGTAGTCGGTCACGCGCAGAACCCTATCGGCGCGCGATCACGCCAGTTCCGCGAGCCGGTCCAGGACGCGGAGCGTGTCGTCCTCGGGCTCGGTCGGCAGGTTGAACAGCACCTCGTCGACGCCCGCCTCCTCCAGGCCGGCGACCGCCTCCCGCTTCGGCGGCGTCGCGAAGACCGTGACCGGCACGCGCCGGCCGGCCCGCTCGCGCAGCTCGGCGATCTGCGCCGCGAGCCGGTCGGTGCCGCGCCCGTAGATCGGCATCCAGGCGTCGCCGAACTCCACGACCCGGTCGAACGTCGTCGGGCCCGCCCCGCCGACCAGCACGGGAGGATGCGGATCCTGGACGGGCTTGGGGTAGGAGAACACCGGGTCGAAGTCGACGAACTCGCCGTGGAACTCCGCCTCGTCCTTCGTCCACAGCTCCTTGACGGCCAGCACCCGCTCGCGAAGCAGGCGCATCCGGGTCGTGGGGTCGGTGCCGTGGTTGCGCATCTCCTCCCGGTTCCAGCCCGCGCCGACGCCGAGCGCGGCCCGCCCGCCGGAGACCAGGTCGAGCGAGGCGACCTCCTTGGCCAGCAGGATCGGGTCCCGCTGGACGACCAGCGCGATGCCCGTCCCGACGCGCAGACGCTCCGTCGTCGCCGCGGCGGCGGTCAGCGCGACGAACGGGTCGAGGGTCCGGTAGTAGTGCCGCGGCAGCTCGGCCCCGCCCGGCCACGGCGTCTCCCGCTTCACCGGGATGTGCGTGTGCTCGGCCAGGTACAGCGACTCGAACCCGCGCTCCTCCAGCGCCCGCCCGAGCGCCCCCGGGGCGATCCCGTCATCCGTCACAAAGGTCGAGATACCGAACTTCACTGTGCTTACTGTAGCGCCCTTGGCGTCGGGCCCTGGGGGTCCTCCTTCGGCGGGCACTACGGCGATCGCTGCATCGCTCCGGCTCGCCTAGAGGCTCGCTGCGCGATCAGGTTCTCGCAAGCTCGAACCCGGCTTCGCACGCGATCGCAACGTCAACGGTCGTCGACAGTCGAGGTCGGGGTCTGCAAGACGAGATCGAAGGCCGAGTGATCGCGCCGCGTTCACCCCTCGTCAGGCCCTGACGCAGGTGGTGTCGGCGATCGTTGAAGACGCGAGGACGCGGTCGCCGCTGTAGAGGACGGCCGCCTGCCCCGGCGCCACGCCGCGGGCGGGGGCGGCCAGGGTGATGCGGAGCTCGTCGCCGACCTGCTCGGCCGTGCAGTCGTAGACCTCGCCGTGCGCGCGGAGCTGGACCTGGCAGCCGAACGGGCCGCCGGGCGGCTCGCTCAGCCAGACCGGACGCTCGCCGGTGATCTCGTGGACGTCCAGCGACTCCCGAGGCCCCACCGTCACGGTGTTCGACACCGGCGAGATGTCGAGGACGTAGCGCGGGCGCCCGTCCGGCGCGGGCGTGCCGAGGCGCAGGCCCTTGCGCTGGCCGATCGTGTAGGCGTAGGCGCCGTCGTGCTCGCCGACCTCGTTGCCGTCGGTGTCGACGATGGGGCCGGGCGCCGACCCGAGCCGCTCGGCCAGGAAGCCGCGCGTGTCGCCGTCGGCGATGAAGCAGATGTCGTGGCTGTCGGGCTTGTCGGCGACCTGGAGGCCCCGCCGCTCGGCCTCCCGCCGGATGTCGGCCTTGGCGGTGTCGCCGAGCGGGAACAGCGCGTGCGCGAGCTGCTCGGGCGTGCACACGGCGAGCACGTACGACTGGTCCTTGCCCGCGTCGACGCCGCGGCGCAGGACGGGGACCGGGCCGGAGGCGTCCAGCCGCGCGTAGTGGCCGGTGCAGACGGCGTCGAAGCCGAGCGCCATCGCGCGGTCCAGCAGCGCGGCGAACTTGATCTTCTCGTTGCAGCGCAGGCACGGGTTCGGGGTGCGGCCCGCCGCGTACTCGCTGACGAAGTCCTCCACCACGTCCCGGTGGAAGCGCTCGGCGAGGTCCCACACGTAGAACGGGATGCCGATCACGTCGGCGGCGCGGCGCGCGTCCCGGGAGTCCTCCAGGGTGCAGCACCCCCGCGCGCCCGTCCGGTAGGACCGGGGGTTGCTGGACAGGGCCATGTGGACGCCGGTGACGTCGTGCCCGGCCTCGGCGGCGCGGGCGGCGGCCACGGCGGAGTCGACGCCGCCGGACATGGCGGCAAGAACGCGCAGAGTCATAGTCCTTCGAGCGTACGCGGCGTGGCCCGGTCCCCCGGCGTCATTTCCGCGTACGATTGGGGCCGCTATGGGAATCTTCCGCCGTCCGCGCGAGGCGTCCGCCGTCGTACCGCCCGCCATCAGCGAATTCTGGGAGTGGTGGGCGCAGGCCCGCCCGACGATCGAGGCGTCGCTGGCCGCCGGTCCGGAGGAGGCCGCGCCGGGCGAGGCCACCGTGTCGGACGAGGCCACCGTGTCGGACGAGGCCACCGTGCCGGGCGAGGCCATCGTGCCGGGCGAGGGCCTGTCCGCGGACACGATCGGCGAGCTGTCCCACCGCGTCCACAAGATCCACCCCGGGCTGCAGTGGGAGATCGGCGGCGCCGACGACCGGTCCCCGTCGCTGACCGTGACCGGCGGCGGCGACCCCGAGCTGCGCGGCCTGACCGAGCGCTGGGCGCGCGCCGCGCCGGCCGGGGCGGCGGCGGGCGGGTGGACCTTCCACCCGGCGCGCCAGCCCGACCCGGAGATGCTCTCCCAGGACCTCGTCCTCGGCGACCACGAGTTCGACCTGGAGTACGTCCGGCTCGGCATGCGCGCCGACGCCGACCGCGCCCGCGTGCACATCACCGCCTACCACCCCGACTTCCTGTTCGTCGCCGAGGAGCAGCAGCTCCAGGTGGCGTTGAACGTCCTGCACTGGGCGCTCGGCGAGGACGACGTGGCCCGCTGGGTGGGCGAGGTCACCATCGCGACGGAGGCGCCGATCGACGCGCTGCCGCCGTCGATGCTCGCCGCGGTGGTCGAGCAGGTGGCCGAGCCGTTCGCCGAGCCCGCCTGGCTGACCGGCGAGGGCCGCACCCCGCGCGGCCATCCCGCCCGGCTCGGCGCCCGGTTCCCGCTGCACCGGCAGGACTACCCGCTCTGCGACCTGCATGTGGCGATCACCGTCCCGTACGCCAACAGCAATCCCGACCGGCTCCCCGTCGAACCGTCGGCGGGCGCCCTGCGCGCCTTCGAGAAGAAGCTGACCAAGCTCGGCGACCGGGCGGTCCTCGCCGTCCAGGAGACGGGCGACGGGCTGCGCGTCTTCCATCTGTACGCCGACCCCGACTCCGGCGTCATCTCCGAGCTCGACCAGCTCGCCGCGGGATGGCCGGAGGGCAAGGCCAAGGTCGCCTCGACCAGTGACCCCGGCTGGAAGGCCCTCGCGCCCTACCAGCCCTGACGGGTCGTGTCGACCTTGCGGTAGCGGGCCTCGCAGAAGCTGTAGAGGCCGAAGGTGAGGACGCCGAAGGCCACCGCGACCAGGCCCCAGGGGCCCGCGGGGGTGTCGGCGAACTCGCGCAGGGTGCCGTCGAGGCCCTGGGCCTTGTCCGGCTGGAAGGTGATGGCCGCGTAGGCGAGGAACGCGCCGACGGCGGCCCCGACGAGGCCGCGGGCGCCGTTGCCGACGACCCCGAGCGGCTGGACGGAGCGGCGCGCGACGCGGCCCATCTCGCCCCTCCGGAGCTCCTCCATGAACGTGCGGCGGACGGCCTGCACGATCACGACGCCGCCCCACACCACGAAGCCCGCCGCGACCGCCAGGACGAGCCACCGGCCGCCGGGCTCGCCCATCAGCCGCGCCGTGATGGTCTTGGACTGCTGGTCGCTCGACCGGCCCTGGTAGCCGAACGCGAACGCGAGGGTCGCCGCGAACCCGGCCGTGTAGACGACGCCGCGCGCGGCGGACGCGAGGCGCTTGGTGGGCTTGTCGCCGTCCGGGACGGGACGCCCGTACACGGCCTCGGCGCACTGCCAGAGAGCGAGGGCGGCGAAGCCCACCGCCATCAGCCAGACGATGACGCCGCCGCCGGGTTTCTCGGCGACCTCCTGCAGCGCGCCCTTCCGGTCGGCCTCCTGCCCGCCGCCGAAGGCGACCTGGAGGGCCAGCCAGCCGATCAGGAGGTAGAGGGCGCCGCGCGCGACCAGCCCCACGCGCGACATGTGGTGGAACCAGGGATGTCCCGCCGCCTGCTTGATTCCGTCGCTCACGTCCGTTGCCACGGCCACGCTGTCCCCGTTCAAGGGACGGTCAAACCACGGCAGATCAGCTGAGACCGGCGCGGCGGGCGCGCTCGACGACCGGGCCGATCGCGTCCGCGAGGGCCTTGACGTCGGCCTCGGTGCTGCTGTGGCCGAGCGAGAAGCGCAGCGAGCCGCGGGCCCGCTCGGGGCTCGCGGCCATGGCGGTCAGGACGTGGCTGGGCTGCGACACGCCCGCCGAGCACGCCGAGCCGGTCGAGCAGGCGATGCCGCGCGCGTCCAGCAGCATGAGCAGGGCGTCGCCCTCGCAGCCGGGGAAGGAGAAGTGCGCGTTGCCGGGCAGCCGGTCGTCGGGGTCGCCGTTCAGGACGGCCTCGGGCACCGCGGCGCGGACGGCGTCGATCAGCTGGTCGCGCAGCTCGGCGAGGCGGCGCGCCTCGGCCTCCCGGCGCGCGACCGTGGCCTGGACGGCGGCGGCGAACCCGGCGATGGCGGGGGTGTCGAGCGTCCCGGACCGCACGTCGCGCTCCTGGCCGCCGCCGTGCAGCAGCGGCACCGGATCCAGGGAGACCGGCGGCTTCGGCTTGGCCAGCAGCAGCGCGCCGACGCCGAGGGGGCCGCCGAGCTTGTGGCCGGTGATGGTGAGGGCCTGCGCCCCGCTCGCCGCGAACCCGACGGGCAGCTGCGCGGCGGCCTGGACGGCGTCGGTGTGCAGCGGAACGCCCCGCTCCCGGGCGGCGGCGGCGAGTTCGGCGACGGGCTGGACGGTGCCCACCTCGTTGTTCGCCCACATCACGGTGGCGAGCGCCACGTCGTCGCCGGAGCCGAGCGCCGCGTCGAGCGCCTCGGGGGTCACCCGGCCGAGCCCGTCCACCGGGACCCACTCGACCCGGGCGCCCTCATGGTCGGCGAGCCACTGCACCGCGTCGAGGACGGCGTGGTGCTCGACGGCGCCGGCCAGCACGCGGGTGCGGGACGGGTCGGCGGCGCGGCGCGCCCAGTACAGGCCCTTGACGGCGAGGTTGTCGGCCTCGGTGCCTCCGGAGGTGAACACGACCTCGCTCGGGCGGGCGTCGAACGCCTCGGCGATGATCTCGCGGGACTCCTCGACGACGCGGCGCGCCCGCCGTCCGACCGCGTGCAGCGAGGACGGGTTCCCGAGTTCGTGCAGTTCTGCGGTCATCGCCTCGATGGCCTCGGGCAGCATCGGGGTCGTGGCCGCATGGTCGAGGTAGGTCACCACGCGCTCAACATTAGCCGCGCGGCGGGTGTTCCCTTCGGGCGCCCGGAGGGTTGCCCCGGCAGCGCCCGGCCGGCGGCCCGGCACCCGCCGCGCCTGCGTGGAATACCTCACGTTGACCTGCGGTTGGCCTCTATACCGTCCAGCCGGTACAGTGGAGCCGCCATGAAGAAGCAAGCCCTCCTCGACGCCGCCGAATCCGTGCTCTCGGAGCAGGGGACGCAGGCGCTGACGCTCACCGCCGTCGCCGAGCGCGCCGGCGTGAGCAAGGGCGGGCTGCTCTACCACTTCCCCACCAAGGAGGCGCTCGTCCGGGCGATGGTGGCGCGGGTCATCGAGGAGTTCGACGACTTGATCGCCTCCTACATGAACTCCTCCGGGGAGGGCGCACCGGGCGCCTACACCCGGGCGTACGTCGAGGCCACCTTCGAGATCCTGACCGGGGAGGCCCGCGCGTACCGGCGATGGTCGGCCATCACGGCCGCCGCCGCCGACCCGGAGCAGGCCGAGCCGCTGAACGAGGCGATGCGGCGCTGGCACGGCCGCGACTCCGGGGACGACCCCGACCCGGGCATGGCGATGGTCGTCCGGCTGGCGGCCGAAGGTCTCTGGGAGGTGGTCAGCCATGATCCCGGGCTGTACGACGCCGGGCGGCTCGACGCGCTGAAGCAGCGGCTGCTGGGCCTGCTGGAGCGCTGACGCCGGGGCCCCGCGCCCCCACCGCACTGTTCGACGGTCCGGACTCGCACGGGTCTGGACCGTTCCATGACGTCCGTCACACGATCGGGGCGCCGCCCCGCCGAGCCTGGAGAGAGGTGAACGATGCTGTCGCGTGCCCGCTGGGGGACGTCTCTGACCTTCGCGCTGGCAGGCCTGCTGACCGGAGTGTGGGTGGCCCGCATGCCCGCACTGGCCGGCAAGTTCGGGACGAGCGAGGGCGAGATGGGCATCGTCGTCCTCGTCTGGGGCGTCGGTGCGATCGCGGCCATGCAGGCGCTGCGCGGCCTGATGGCGCGGGCCGGCAGCCGCGCCGCCCTGCGTGCGGCGCTGCCGCTGACGGCGCTGTCCTACGCGGCCGTCGCCCTCGCCCCGTCCTACGGCCTGCTGCTCGCCGCCGTCGCGCTGTTCGGCATGACGTTCGGGATCACCGACATCGCCATGAACGCGCAGGGCAGCGTCGTCGAGCAGCGATACCGGCGGCCCGTCCTGAGCGGCATGCACGCCGGGTGGTGCGCGGGCGCGATGAGCGGCGGCATGTTCGGCGTCCTCACGGCCGCGGCCGGGCTCGGGTTCACCGGGACCGTGCTGGCCGCCGCGCTGCTGTCGCTGCCCGCGGCCCTCGCGCTCGGCCGCACCTACCTGCCCGACCCGCCGGCGCCCGCCGCGTCCGGGACCGGGCGCCGCGCGCGCCGCATGCCGGCCGCCGTCTACCTCATCGGCGCCCTCGGGTTCATCGCGTTCATGACCGAGGGGTCGATCGCCGACTGGAGCGGGCTGCTCCTGCACGAGGAGATGGGCGCCACCGAGGCCGTCGCCGCGGCCGGCTACCCGGTGTTCGAGCTTGCGATGCTGCTCGGGCGGCTGGCCGGCGACCGGATCCGGATGTACGTCGGCACCCGCCGGCTGATGATCGGCGCGGGGCTCGGCACCGCGGCCGGCATGACGGTCGTCGTGCTGGCACCGGTCCCGCCGGTCGCGATCGCCGGGTTCTTCGTGACGGGCCTCGTGGTCTGCACGATCGTCCCGACGACGATCTCGCTGGCGGGCACCGCGGCGCCGGACCGCCCGGCCGCGGCCGTCGCCCAGGTCGGCGCGATGGGCTACGGCGGGCTGCTGCTCGGCCCGGTGGTGGTCGGCTTCCTCTCGGACGCCACGTCCCTGCGCATCGGCGTGGGCACCGTCGTCGTGCTCGCTCTGGTCATCGCCACCGGCGCCCGCTTCGTCCCGTTGCGCCCGGCCAGGGCCGCCGTCCCGGCCCCGGCCGAGGCCCCGGCGGAGGCCGGGGCCGCGGATCCCGGCGACACCCGGCCCGCGCCGGTCGCCGCCTGACGCCTGATCCGATATAACCCCTTCGGACCATCGGTTGGCGCTGGGGGCGGATTCATGGGCGGATGGCGGGTTCCGGGGTACAGCGAGCTGAAGCTGCTCGGCGAGGGCGCGCAGGGCCGGGTCGTCCTCGCCCGGCACGACGCCACCGGGCGTCCGGCGGCGATCAAGTACCTCGCCGAGGCGCTGCTCGGGGACGCCGGGTTCCGGGAGCGGTTCCGCGGCGAGGCCGATCTGCTCAGCCGGCTCCGCAACCCGTTCGTCGCCCAGCTGTTCGGGCTGGTCGAGACGCCGGACGGCGCGGCGATCGTCATGGAGGCGGTGGACGGGGCGCCGCTGAAGGAGGTGCTCGCCGAGCGGGGCCCGCTGGCGCCGGAGGCGGCGCTGGCGCTGCTCAAGGGCTCGCTGCTCGGCCTGGCCGCCGCGCACGGCCTCGGCATCGTCCACCGCGACTACAAGCCCGCGAACGTGATCGTGCGCGGCGACGGGCTGAGCAAGCTGATCGACTTCGGCATCGCGGTGGACGCGGGCGCGTCGGGGCGATCGGGGACGCCCGTCTACATGGCGCCCGAGCAGTGGCGGGACGAGCCCGCCTCCCCCGCGACCGACGTGTACGCGGCGGCGTGCGTGTTCTACGAGTGCGTGACCGGGCGCCGCCCGTACACGGCCGACGACCCCGTCGGGCTGATGGGCCGCCATCTCACGGCGCCGATCCCGGTCCAGGACGTCCCGGAACCCCTCCGGCCGCTGATCGAGCGGGGGCTGGCCAAGAACCCCTGGGACCGCCCGATGGGCGCCGCCGCCTTCGTCGCCGAGCTGGAGTCGGTCGCGGCGGGCGCGTACGGGACCGACTGGGAGGGGCGCGGCGTCCGCACGCTCGCCGGGACGGCCGCCGCGCTGTCCATGCTGTTCCCGCTGACCGCGCTCGGCCTCGGCTCGGGCGGCGCGTCGGCGAGCGCCGCCGGTGCCGCGGGCGCAGCGGGCGCCGCCGGGGCGGGCGGAGCCGCCGGGGCCGGAGGCGCGGGCGGCGCGGGCACGGCGGCGGGCGCGGCGGGCAAGGGCGTCATCGGCACGCTCGGCGCCAAGGGGGCGGTGGCCGTCGCGGGCGGCGCCGCCGCGGTGGCCGTGGGCGGCGGCGCGGCGGTCTACGTGGCCACGGCGGACGAGGCGCCCAAGCCGATCGTGGCGCGGCTGGCCGCGTTCAGCGAGCCGCCGCAGAGCATCGGCGGCGGCAAGACGTTCCAGGCGCAGGGCCGCATCGTGCGCGTCTCCGGCGGGGACCCGGCGCTCACCAAGAAGATCAACCAGGCCCTCCGGGCGCCGCTCGAACAGCGCTGGGCGAAGGCCCGCAACGGCCTGCGGGACATCGGGTCGGGCGCCTACACCGACGTCGTGACCCCGCAGATCCTCATGCGCAACGACCGGCTGCTGTCGGTCTGGTACACGGTCGTGCTGCGAGGCGAGCGCGGATCCGGCTGGGACCAGTCGCAGGCCGCGACCGTCGACCTGCGGACGGGCGCGGCCTACCGGCCGCTCGACCTGTTCCGCGTCCCGACCGACCAGGGCCTCAAGCCGCTGGACACGAAGATCAAGGCGCATCTGCCGGAGGGCTCCTACTGCGGCCCCCGGACCCCCTCGCCCGGCGCGGTCGTCGTGCGCGGCACCGACGATCCGTCGAGGTTCGTCAAGTCCGGCGAGGTCACCATGGCCCTCACCCCCACGGGACTGCGGGTGGCCTTCTACGGCGCGATCCTGGGCTACGAGTCCGCGTGCGGGCTGCTCGACACGGTCGTCCCCTACGCCGAGGTGCGCGACATGGTGAAGCCCGCACTGCTCAAGGCCGTCCCGTACCCGCGGCCGAAGCGCTCGTAGCATGCGGCGGCCCCGGCGACGGGCGTCGCCGGGGCCGTGCGCGGGAGATCACTTGCGCTTGTCGATCTCCTCGGTGAGCTGCGGCGCGACCTGGAAGAGGTCGCCCACGACGCCGTAGTCGACGAGCTCGAAGATCGGCGCCTCGGGGTCCTTGTTGATGGCGACGATGGTCTTCGAGGTCTGCATGCCGGCCCGGTGCTGGATGGCGCCGGAGATGCCGACCGCGATGTACAGCTGCGGCGACACGGTCTTGCCGGTCTGGCCGACCTGGAACGAGTGCGGGTACCAGCCGGCGTCGGTCGCGGCGCGGGAGGCGCCGACGGCCGCGCCGAGCGAGTCGGCCAGCCCCTCGATGATCGAGAAGTTCTCGGCGCCGCCGACGCCGCGGCCGCCGGAGACCACGATCGCGGCCTCGGTCAGGTCGGGGCGCTCGCCCTTCTCCTGGACGACCTTCTCCACGATCTTCGCGCCCTTGTCGGCGTCGGACAGCGCGACCGACACCTGCTCCTCGGCCGGGGTGGCCGCGGACGCCTCGGGGGCGACCGAGTTCGGCCGGACGGCGATGATCGGCGTGCCGGTCTTCACCCGGGCGTGCGCGATGATCCCGCCGCCGAAGATGGAGTGCTCGCCGACGAACCCGTCGGCGACGTCCACCACGTCGGTGAGCACGCCGGAGCCGGTCTTGACCGCCAGGCGGCCGGCGATCTCCTTGCCCTCGGCGGTCGCGGCGACGAGCACCGCGCCCGGGGACTTCTCCTTCACCAGCTGGGCGAGCAGCGCGGCCTTCGGGGCGACGACGTAGGCGGTCAGCTCCTCGTCGGCGGCCACGTAGACCTTGCCGGCGCCGTACTCGCCGAGCCTGTCCCTGGCGTTCTCGTAGCCGGGCCCGACCCACACGGCGGCGGCCTCGCCGAGCCGGTTCGCGAGCGTCAGCAGTTCGAGCGTGACCTTCTTGACCTCACCGTCGACATGGTCGACGAGGACGAGAATCTCAGCCATCGGTTCCTAATCCCCTTCCCCGCTCAGACGAACTTCTTCGACGCGAGGAACTCGGCGATCTTCGCGCCGCCGTCGCCCTCGTCGGTGACGATCTCGCCCTTGGCGCGCGGCGGCGCCTCGGCGAAGTCGACCACCTCGGTCGCGGCGTTCGCCAGGCCGACCTGGGAGGCGTCGATTCCGGCGTCCCCGAGGCCGAGCGTCTCGACCGGCTTCTTCTTGGCCGCCATGATCCCCTTGAAGGAGGGGTAGCGCGGCTCGTTGATCTTCTCCACGACCGACACGACCGCGGGCAGGCTCGCCTCGACGCGGTCGAAGCCGTAGTCGGTCTGCCGCTGCACCGTGATGGACGTCCCGTCGATCTCGACCTTGTTGGCGAGCGACAGCTGCGGGACGCCGAGCCGCTCGGCGAGCATCGCGGCGAGCACGCCGGTGCGCGCGTCGGTGGACTCCGAGCCGAGGACCACCAGGTCGAACCCCGTGCGGCCGAGCGCCTGCTGGATCGCGTAGGAGGTCTGCAGCGCGTCGGAGCCGGCGAGGCCCTCGTCGTTGAGGTGGACGGCCTTGTCGGCGCCCATGGCCAGCGACTTGCGGATGGAGTCGGTGGCCTTGTCGGGGCCCATGGTCAGGACGGTCACCTCGCCGCCGTGGGCCTCCTTGATGCGCAGCGCCTCTTCAATCGCGTACTCATCGAGCTCGTTGATCACACCGTCCGCCGCGGCGCGGTCCAGCGTGCTGTCATCGGACTTCAGCTTGCGCGGGCTCTCCGTATCGGGAACCTGCTTCACCAG
This sequence comes from Actinomadura sp. B10D3, assembly GCF_039871695.1. Classification (NCBI taxonomy): domain Bacteria; kingdom Bacillati; phylum Actinomycetota; class Actinomycetes; order Streptosporangiales; family Thermomonosporaceae; genus Actinomadura; species Actinomadura sp. B10D3. The sequence goes on along the minus strand of NZ_JBDPLY010000019.1, from coordinate 17,767 downwards.
GACGACGATGTTCATGGCCGGTGGCCGACCTCCCTGCACTCAGTTGGCCGCTGAGGTAAGCGGCAGAGGGGCGCCGCCCATGACGGGTCGACGCGGACATGCGCTTTCGTGGTCACAGCCTGCCAAACACCCGAACGTGCTTCGGAGCCGGGTCCCTGATTTCGGCCGTGCATCCCCATGTTACTCGTGGGTAGCCTCATGGCAAAATCGCCTCACCACCGGTCGACGGCGTGCTGGAACCGGTGGACCGCGCTCTCCAGCGTCTGCTGGAGCCCGTACATCGGGGAGAAGCTCGGCGTCAGCGAGACGGCGCCGACGCCCGCGAGCAGGCACAGCACGCCGAGCCCCAGGGCCGCGGCGGCGACGGCCCGCGGCCGCCGCGCCACGGCGGCGACGGCCCGCGGCCGCCGCGCCACGGGCAGGAACATCCGCTCCAGCCGCCGCACCGGGGCGCTCACGCCCGGCGCCGTCCACAGCGCCGCCGCGCCGGCCCCGGCCCCGAACGCGCAGGCGGCGAGCGGGTCGACCTGGACGCCGGCCACCGACGCCGCCGCGAGGCACAGCGGGACCGCGACCGCGAACACCGCCGCGTAGGGGACGGTCAGCAGCGTCCGCCCGAACGCCCACGCCCAGCCGCGCGCCGCCGTGCCCGCAACGCGCAGCAGCGTCACCGCGGCGAGCGTCAGGACCAGCCCCGCGATCGGCGCCATGACCACCACGCCGACCCCGATCACCGCGACCATGGCCGCCAGCAGCCGGGCCCACCCCCGCACCACCGCGCTCTCACGCCCACGCGCGACCTCCGTGGGCGGGGCGACGTTCGTGGGGGCGGGCGGGGACGGGGCCTGGTGGGACGGCGGCGTGGCGGGACGGGGGTCGGAGGCGGGTGGGAGGTCCAGGCGGGACGCCGCTTCCGCCAGCTCCCCCGCCGCTGGGCGTGCCTGCGGGTCGGGATGCGTTGCGGCGGCCACCAGCGGGCCTAGCGCGGCCGGCAGTGATCCGGCCGGGGCATCGGGACGGCCGGTCGCCGCGAAGGTCACCGTCGCGGCCCACGCCCGGACGTCGTCCGCGGGGCCGGCGCCGGCGGTCAGTGCGATGTCGACGACCACGGGCGCGTCGTCCACGACCAGGACCGTCTCCGGCCCGAGCCCGCCGTGCGCGAGACCGGCCCGGTGGATGGCGGCGAGCGCCCGGGCCAGCCCGAGGGCCAGCAGGCGCAGCGCGTCCCCCGACATCGGTCCCCGGGCGGCGATCGTCTCCCCGAGCGGCCTGCCGGGCACGAACCGGGTCACGACGTACGGGCGGGGGCCGGCGGGTTCGCCGTCCAGAACGTCCACCACGTGCGGGCTGATCACCTCGCGCATGCGCTCCACGTCGGGTGCGGCGCCTTCCGGGAGCATCCTGATCGCCACGTCGCCGCCGTCGGGCCCCGTGGCGCGATGGACGTCACCGGTGCCGCCGCCCAGCCTGGACAGCAGCCGGTACGGGCCGATGTACGCCTGGTGGCTCGTCTCACCGCTCATAAGGGTCGCCACCCTACCCAGCGACGGCGCCCGGCCGGGCCCGTCCGGAACGGATGGGGCCGTCAGGCGCCGGGGATGCGGGTGACGAGGTCGCGGACGTCGTTGCGCAGGCCCTCCAGGCTCTGGCTCATGCCGTCCACGGGCGTCGTGTCGGGCGGCTGCTTCTGCGACATCACCACCAGCACCGTGGCGAAGATGCCGAGGATCAGCGCGCCCGCGAGGGCCGCCTCGGCCCTCGGAAGCAGCGCGCCCCAGATGCGGGCGAGCTGCCGGCGGGGCGCGCCGCTGCCCGGCGCGAGGCACAGCAGCCCGATCACCGCCATGGCCGAGTACGCGATGGCCTTCGAGGCGGTCATGTCGGGCTTGGCGAAGATCAGCACGCCGAGCAGGATCACGCCCGCGAAAACGCTGAGCGACGTCCACAGGACGGTGGACATTAACGCGCCCGGCAGGTGCAGCGGCGTCCGGAACGCGGCCGCGACCGCGTCGCCCGTGCGGGGGCCGCGCCGCGTCTGCCGGCCCTCCATCCCCTTGGCCGCCTTGTCGGCCATGCGCAGGACGAGCACCCCGGCGACGGTGACGCCGAGCGCGAGCAGCGGCGCGGTGTTGGCGAAGCCGAGCAGCGCGACCAGGACGAGGAAGCTGAGCACCCGGTACCAGCCGTACGGCTTGCGCCGCTCCCGGTCGGCGCGCTCGCGGTCGGCGCGGGCCTGGTCGGCGACGCGCCGCTGCGCGTCCTGCGCCTGCGGGTCGTAGGGGCCGCGCTGGAGCGCGCCCGGCGGGGGCTGGTTCGGCGGGGGCGCGTACTGCGGCGGGTATCCGCCCTGTTGGTACGGGCCCTGCTGCTGCGGGCCCTGCTGCTGGCCCTGCTGTTGCTGGCCCTGCTGCTGCGGCTGCGCGTAGCCGCGCTGCGCGAACTGCTCCCCGGCCTTGAACGGCGCGGGCGCGGGCGGCGGGACGGGCGGCGGCGCGGCGGGCGGCAGCTGCCCCACGAAGTCCTTCGGCTGCGCCGGGACGGGCGCGGGCGCCGGGATCGCCGTTCCGCCCTGCGCGGGCGCCGGCGGCTGCGCGGAGTCCTGCGGGTTCGGCACCGGCATCGAGAACTGCCGGGAGTGGTCGGCGGCGGGGTCGTCCACCGGCTGCGACGTGCCCGGCGACGGGTAGTGCCGGTCGACGCGGGTCTGGTCGGTGATCGTCGCTTCGAGGTGGATCCGCCGGGTGAGCTGCACCAGGCTGACCGCGGTCGGGCGCTCGGCCGGGTGCCGCGCCATCGCCGACCGCAGCACGGGCAGCATCGCGTCGGGCACGCCGTCCAGGTCGGGCGTGCCCTGCATGATCTTGTAGAAGATCGACTCGAAGGTGCCGGAGCCGAACGGCGGGCGGCCGGTCGCGGCGTAGGCGACCGTCCCCGCCCAGGCGTGCACGTCCGAGGGCGGGCCCGCGTCCTCACCCTCGATGATCTCGGGGGCGAGGTAGCCGGGGGTGCCGATGACCATGCCGGTCGCGGTGAGCCGGGTGGCGTCGGCGGCCTGCGCGATGCCGAAGTCGATCACGACGGGCTCGCCGTCCACCAGCATCACGTTGCCGGGCTTCATGTCGCGGTGCACGATCCCGGCGCCGTGGATGGCCGACAGCGCCGCCGCCAGCCCCACGGCGAGCCGCTGCAGGCCCTGCCCGTAGATCGGCCCGGACTCCTCGACGATCTCCTCGAGCGTCCGGCCGGGGACGTACTGGGTCACGATGTAGGGGCGGTCGGCGGTCACGTCGGCGTCGAGGATCTCCGCGACGTGCGGGCTGTGCACTCTGCGCATCGAGTCGACCTCGCGGGCGAGCCGGCGACGCGCCGTGGCGTCGCCCGCGACCGCGGGCCGCAGCACCTTGATGGCCACGTTGCGCCCCTCGGGGTCGGCGCCGAGGTAGACGACGCCCATGCCCCCTTCCCCCAGGGTCTGGAGCACGCTGTAGTGGCCGATTCGGTCCCCGGACGTGACAGCTCCCTTCATCGTTTCCGAAACCCTACCCTCGCGGATCGGGCCGGGGCGGTTCGAGCGGGCATCAGGCCGCCACCCCGTCGCGCTTCGTGGCGAGGGCGCCCGCGAACCACCGCGCGGGCGGCCGCTCGGACGGGACGCGGGCGAACGCCGCCCGCAGGAACCCGGCCAGCGGGGACGGGACCCCGTCGATGTCGGCCTGACCTCGCAGGATCCGGAAGCACACCCCGTGCAGCGAGCCCCGGCCGAACGGCGGCCGCCCCGTCGCCGCGTACGCGACCGTCGCCGCCCACGAGAACACGTCCGACGCGGTGGTGGCGCGCTCCCCCTCGATCAGCTCGGGCGCCAGGTAGGCGGGCGTCCCCACGACCAGCCCGCGCTTGGTGAGCTGCTCGGCGCCCGACTCGTGCGCGATGCCGAAGTCGATCAGCGTCGGCCGGTCGCCCATCACCATCACGTTGCCGGGCGACACGTCGCGGTGCAGCACGCCCGCGTCGTGGACGTCCCCGAGCGCGAGCGCCAGCCGCCGCGCGAACCGGACGAGCCGGTCGCCGCGCAGCGGCCCGTACGCCGGCACCAGATCGCTCAGCGGGCAGCCCGGCACGTACTGCATGACCACGTGCGGTCGCTCCGCCGAGACGGCGCCGTCCAGCAGCCGGGCGACGTAGGCGCTGCGCACCCGCGCCTGCGCCGACATCTCCCGCGCCAGCCGGCTGATCGCCTCCGGCTCCCCCGTCAGCTCCGGAATCAGTTCCTTGACCGCGACCTCGCGGCCGTGGGCGTCCATGGCCAGGTACACCACGGCCGTGCTCCCCCGGCCGATCTCGTCCAGCAACCGATACCCGCCCAGTCGCCGATGCGTCCCCATGCTCCTTTTGACGCCGGAAAACGACCTCGCGTTCCCGTCCTTCGGCCCGCGGGCAGGGCCCGGGGCTCAGCCCTTGCGGGCCGCCTGGCGGGCGCGGCGCTCCTCACGGCGGGTCTCGAACTTGGTGGCGGAGGCGTCGACCTGCTCCAGGAACTCCACGAGCTCCTCGCGGGCCTTCTCGCCGTCGCCACTCAGGTCGGTGCGGTCGAACACGCCCCACTTGCGCAGCACCGGGACGAGCACGTCGTCATGGTGCAGGCGCAGGTCGTAGATGCCGGCGTTGGCGATGACGACGGACTTGCGCATGAACCCGTCGATGCTGTGCCCGGGCATGTGGAACGTCGTCACCACGTCGGTGATCGCCCGCATCGTCTCGTTCGGGCTGGCCTCCAGCGCGGCAGCCATCAGGTTCCGGTAAAAGATCATGTGGAGGTTCTCGTCGGCGGCGATGCGGGTCATCATCTGCTCGCAGACGGGGTCGCCGGACGCCCGGCCGGTGTTGCGGTGCGACACGCGGGTGGCGAGCTCCTGGAACGACACGTACGCCGTCCCGTGCAGGAACGAGTCGCCGTGGTCGGCCTCGTAGCCGGCCTCCATGTGGTGCATGCGGGCGCGCTCCAGTGCGATCGGGTCGACCGCGCGGGTCACCGTCAGGTAGTCGCGCAGGACGATGCCGTGCCGGTTCTCCTCCGCCGTCCAGCGGTTGACCCAGGTGCCCCAGGCGCCCTCTCGGCCGAACACGGTGGCGATGGCGCGGTGGTAGCCGGGGAGGTTGTCCTCGGTGAGGAGGTTGACGATGAGCGACTCGCGCGCCTCCAGGCTCAGCTTCGACTGCTCCAGAGACCACGCCTCGCCGTCGAGCGGGCCGTCGAAGTCGGTCCCCTGGCTCCAGGGGACGTACTGGTGCGGGAACCATTCCTTGGCCATGGACAGGTGCCGGTTCAGTTCCTTCTCGACCACAGGCTCCAGGTCGAGCATGAGGCCGGTCTGGAACTTCTCTTCGGGGGTCACGGACATGCGGTTCCTTCACTGGACGACGTGGTTCTGCCGGACGTTCCCCGCCGCGCGGGCGGGCTCGGAAGGGCGCCCAGCAGGCCGTACTCACAACCTACTCAAGCGTAGGTTCGATCGTCGCCACTCCTCGGTACCCCCGTCAAGTAACCCCCGTTACAAGCAACGCGCGGGAACTTTTGTAGACCTGAGCACAAGACGGTGGGTGACCCTTCGTCACCGGGTTCCGGCCGCCTGTTGCCACATGCGGTTCACCGCGGCTCTGAGCAGCGGCCTCGGCACCAGCTTCAGCGCGGGCAGCGCGGCCTTGTACTGGACGCCCGGCACGCAGAGTGCGCGTCCGGCCGACACCGCCTCCAGGCCCGCGCGCGCCACATCGTCGCGGCGCAGCCACATGAGGCTCGGCGGGACGTCGTCCTCCGTGCGGGTGAACCCGGGGCACAGCGCCGTGACATGAACGCCCCGTCCCGCGACCTCGGAGTGCAGGCTCTCGGAGAAGGACGCGACGTACGCCTTCGTCGCGCCGTAGGTCGCGCTGCCCGGCGACGGCGCGAAACCCGACATGGACGCGACGTTCAGCACTCCGCCCCGGCCCCGCGCGACCATCCCCGGCAGGACGGCGTGGGTGAGCCGCACCAGCGCGGCGACGTTCAGCTCGATCTGCGCGAGATGCTCGTCGAGCGGGACGTCGGCGAACGCTCCGAAGGCGCCGTACCCGGCGTTGTTGACCAGCAGTTCGACCGGCTCGGAGCGCAGCCGCCCCTCGACCTCGGCGCGCTGCCCGGGGTCGGCGAGGTCGGCCGCCAGCACCTCCACGGCGACCCGGTACCGCTCGACCAGCTCGCGGGCCAGCCCGTCCAGCAGCTCGGCCCGGCGCGCCACGATCACCAGGTCGGCGCCGCGGGCGGCCAGGAGGCGGGCGAAGCTCTCCCCGATGCCGCTGGACGCGCCCGTCACGAGCGCGGTCCGGTACGCGTGTCGCATGGCGGGAGATGCTATCCGTCGTTCTTCACAACCCCGGGCAGCACACTCAAAAACATGAATAACGGTTTAGTGCGCCGGTTCCGACGTGCGGCGCGGTGCGCCGGCGGCGGCCTCGGGCGGCGGCAGCATGGCCGCCGGGTCCTCGCCCGCGACCCACAGCCCGACCACGAACGCGGTGGCCGCCTCCAGGAGGCCGGCCCTCGCCAGGCCGCCGCCGTCCATCGGCGCGCAGCCGAGGTCGGTCACGAGCGCCCGGACCAGGGCCAGCGCCTCCTCGTCGTCCCCGCACAGCGGGACGCCGAGCGGGCGCCCGCCGAACACCGGCGGCGCCATGCGCCACACGCTCTCGTGGCACATGGTGAACGCCTTGACGACCCGTGCTCCGGTGGCGTCCGCTATGCGGCGCGCGGCCGACGGCCCGTCGCCGGTCTTGAGCCGCTCGAACGGCGGCTCCATCGGGTTGGTGCAGTCGATCAGTACCCGCCTCTCCAGCGGGCCCGCCTGGCGCAGCACGTCCGGGACGCCCTCGTGCCAGACGGCGAGGAGGACCACGTCCCCGAACTCCGCCGCCTCCCGCAGCGTCCCGCCGGACGCGCCGTGCCCGATCCGCCCGGCCAGCGCGACCGCCTTCGCCGGCGTCCGCGCCCCGATCCGCACCTCATGCCCCTTGCGCGCCCACTGCGTGGCGAGCGCGTCCGCCATGGCGCCCGCGCCCAAGACTCCGATCCGCATGTCGTCCTCCCGTTCGATTACCTTCGGACGGGACGCTAGGCGGGCCGTCGCGCACCATCCGGTGCGTATCGGGAGAGGCAGGATGGCGGTCGGATCCATGGACGAACACGAATTCCTCGCCGACTGCCAGACGCGGCTCGGCCTCGACCTGCTGTCCGGCACCTGGACGGGAGTCGTGGTCTGGACGCTGCGGCGCGGCCCGCTGAGGCCGAGCGAGATCCAGGAGCGGATCGGCGGCATCAGCCACAAGGTGCTGACCGGGACACTGCGCCACCTCGAACGGAACGGGCTGGTCACCCGCCACCGCTACGCCGAGGCGCCGCCGCGCGTCGAGTACGCGCTGACCGGCCCGGGACGCGGGCTGCTGGAACCCCTGTCCGCCCTCGGCCGCTGGACCGAGCGCTACGCCGACGAGGTGCTGGACGCGCAGGACCGCGCGGACGGCCCGCCCGCGCCCCCCACCGCGCTCAGCGGCCGGTGAACCGCGCCGCGGTCAGCGGCCCGTGAACATCGCCGCGGTCAGCGGCCCGTGAACTTCGCCTTGCCGGGGCCTTCCTCCATGAAGCTCTTCATGCCGGCCGCCTGGTCCTCGGTGGCGAACAGGGCGGCGAACTGCGTCCGCTCGATCTCCAGCCCGGTGTCGAGGTCGGCCTCCATGCCGCGGTCGACGGCCTGCTTGGCGGCGCGCAGCGCGATCGCGGGGCCGCCGACGAACGTGGCCGCCCACTCCTTGGCGGCGGTGTAGACGGCGTCGTCCGGGACGACCCGGTCGACGAGGCCCATCGCGAGCGCCTCCTGCGCGGCGACGTGCCGGCCGGAGAAGATCAGGTCCTTGGCCCGCGCCGGGCCGATCAGCCGGGCCAGCCGCTGCGTGCCGCCCGCGCCGGGGATGATGCCGAGCTGGATCTCCGGCTGCCCGACCTTCGCGCCCTCGCCGGCGACGCGGAAGTCGGCGGTCAGCGCCACCTCCAGGCCCCCGCCGAGCGCGTATCCGGTGATCGCGGCGATGACCGGCTTCGGGATCCCGGCGAGCGCCTTGGCGAAGTCCTGCAGCAGCCGCGAGTGCCCCGCCGACATCTCGGCGTACGACATCGGGGCCATCTCCTTGATGTCCGCGCCCGCCGCGAAGACCCGCTCGCCCCCGTACAGCACGACGGCGGCGACCGCCTCGTCCTGCGTGACCTCCCGGGCGGCGTCGATCAGCTCCCGCTGCATCTGGGCGTTCAGGGCGTTCATCTTCGGGCGGTCCAGCCTGATCGTCGCGACCCCGTCCTCGACCTCGACCCGTACGAACTCGCCCACGGCGTTCCTCCTGTGCACACTCGGCGGCGGACCTCCCGAGCCTAACCAGAGGGCCGGGACGCGTCCGCGGCCGGGCGGGGCGAGTGCGGCGCGGAGCCGCCCGAGTGGCCGGTGCCGGGCGGCGCGACCGCTGTGGTGCCGGGGAACGTCAGGGGCTGCTGGTAGCTTCGGGGACCATGCTCGTCGCCCACGCCACCTGGCATGGCGGTGCGCTCTGCCTGTGGGCCGAACGCACCGGCCCGCACGAGCCTTCTCCGGATGTCCACCCGTTCGCGACCTGCGACTTCTCGGGGACGTCCTACGAGCCGCTCGTCCGCACGGCGTTCCGCGTCGAGCTGGCGATGTCGCTGCCGACCCTGGGCGGCGGCCCGCTGCCGTCCGCCGAGCTGGGCCCGCAGCCGGTGGCGGACGAGCCCGAGCTGCGGCCGTGGCGGGTCCCGGCGCTCGTCCTCGAACCGTTCCCCGCGATGGCGCTGCTCCAGGCCGCCGAGCACAGCGCCGACGTGGTCCCGGGCACCGACCTGCGGTTCCTGTGCATGCTCGCGGACGAGGCGGTGAGCCTCACCGGGCGCGGTCACGTCCTCCCGGCCCTCCTGCGCGAGGACGGCGACCTCGTCGCCCGCTGGCGTCCGGTGATCGACGACCCCGCGCGGTTCCGGGCGCTGGCCCGCGCGATGCCCGCCGCGTGCCGCGCGGCCGGCGGCGGGCGTCCCGCCGCGGAGGTGCTGCGCGAGGCGCTGTCCGGGCTGGTCGACACCGCCGTCCGGGGCGTGGTGCCGCATCCCCTGCTGGTGTCGCGGCGCAAGGAGCCCGACCGGCTGCCGCTCGCGGAACGCTGGGTGATGGCGCTGACCGGCCCGTCCGCCGCGGTCGCCCGCGAACCCCGCGACGACCCGGACGACCTGATCGCCGAGCTGGACGCCTGGGCCGCCGCGGCGCGCCGACCGTCCGGCCCGCTGCGCGTCTGCTTCCGCCTCGCCGAGCCGGGGGCGGAGAAGTTCGAGGACGAGGAGTCCGGGGACGGCGATCAGGAACCGGACGACGGCTCCTGGCGGGTCGAGTTCGCCCTCCAGGGCACCGACGACCCGAGCCTCTACGTCCCGGCGTCCATGGTCTGGGGCGGTGAGGCGACCTCGATCCCGGACGCCGAGGAGACCCTCCTCGGCGGGCTCGGCCGCGCGCTGCGCCTGTTCCCCGACCTGGCACCCGCATTGGACGGTCCGTCGCCCACCGAGCTGCTGCTCGACACCGCGGGGGCGTTCCGGTTCCTCCGCCAGACGGCAGCGATGCTCGCCGCCGCGGGGTTCGGCGTCCTGCTCCCCCAGTGGGCGGGCAAGGCGAAGCTCGGCATGAAGCTGACGGCCCGCCCCGAAGATCCCGAAGCGTCCTCCGGCGCCGCCGCGCCGTCGGGCTTCGACCTGAAGGCCATGGTCGACTTCCGGTGGGACCTGGCCATCGGCGACGAGAGCATCGACGAGGCCGAGCTCGAAGAGCTGGCCCGCCTGAAGACCCCGCTCGTCCGGCTGCGCGGCCGGTGGGTCGAGCTGGACGAGGAGCAACTCGAAGCCGCGCTCGACTTCCTGCGCAACCCGCGCCGGGGGCGCATGACCGCCGCCGAGGCGATCCGCGCGATCGTCCACGCGGGCGACGACACCCTCCCGCTCACCGGCGTCGACGCGGGCGGCCCCCTCGGCGACCTGCTGTCCGGCGAGGCCGACCGCCGCCTCACCCCCATGCGCACTCCGGACGAGCTGGACGCCGAACTGCGCCCCTACCAGGAGCGGGGCCTGGCCTGGCTGGCCTTCATGGACGGCCTGGGGCTCGGCGCGCTGCTGGCGGACGACATGGGCCTCGGCAAGACGATCTCCGTGCTCTCGCTGCTGGTGCACGAGCGGGAGAACGGCGCGCGTCCGGCCCCGACCCTCGCGATCCTGCCGATGTCGCTGGTGGGGAGCTGGCAGCGGGAGGCGGCGCGGTTCACGCCGAAGCTGCGCGTCTACGTCCACCACGGGACGGGGCGGCATCGCGGCGAGGACCTCGCCGAGGCCGTGGCGGGCGCCGACCTGGTGCTGACCACCTACGGGACGGCCACGCGCGACGCCGAGATGCTCGCGGCGATCGAGTGGGGGCGCGTCGTCTGCGACGAGGCGCAGGCGCTGAAGAACAGCGGGACGCGGCAGGCCAGGGCGGTGCGGAGCATCCCGGCGCGGAGCCGGATCGCGCTCACGGGCACGCCGGTGGAGAACCATCTGACCGAGCTGTGGTCGATCATGGAGTTCGCGAACCCGGGGCTGCTCGGGCCGCGCGCCGAGTTCCGGCGGCGGTTCGCGATTCCGATCGAGCGGGAGGGCGACGAGCAGGCGGCGCTGGCGCTGAAGCGGGCGACGCAGCCGTTCATCCTGCGCCGCCTCAAGACCGACCGGTCGATCATCTCCGACCTGCCGGAGAAGCAGGAGATCAAGGTCTACTGCAACCTCACCACCGAGCAGGCGTCGCTCTACCAGGCGACCGTGGACGACATGCTCCGGCAGATCGCCGAGGCCGACGAGACGCAGCGGCGCGGGCTCGTCCTGGCGACGATGGCCAAGCTCAAGCAGGTCTGCAACCACCCGGCGCAGCTCCTCAAGGACGGCTCGCGCCTCCCCGGCCGCTCCGGCAAGCTCGAACGGCTGGAGGAGATCTGCGCCGAGGTCCTGGAGCAGGGCGAGAAGGCGCTGGTCTTCACCCAGTACGCCGAGTTCGGCTCGATGCTCCGGCCCTATCTCGCGGCGCGGCTCGAACGCCCGGTGCTGTGGCTGCACGGGGGGACGTCCAAGCAGCAGCGCGACGACCTGGTCCAGCGGTTCCAGGGGGACGACGAGCCGTCGGTCTTCCTGCTGTCCCTCAAGGCGGCCGGGACGGGCCTGACGCTGACGGCCGCGAACCACGTCGTGCACGTCGACCGCTGGTGGAACCCGGCCGTCGAGGACCAGGCGACCGACCGCGCGTTCCGCATCGGCCAGACCCGCAACGTCCAGGTCCGCAAGTTCATCTGCGTCGGGACGATGGAGGAGCGCGTCGACGAGATGATCGAACGCAAGAAGGCGCTCGCCGAGTCGATCGTCGGCACCGGCGAGGAGTGGCTGACCGAGCTGTCGGTCGCCGAGCTGCGCGACGTCCTGCGGCTGTCGCCCGAGGCGGTGAGCGACTGATGTCCGAGCGGACGGGTGAGGGCATCCGGGCCCGCACCAAGCGCGGCTCGATCGGAACGCAGTGGTGGTCGCGGCGCTTCATCGACCTCGTCGAGTCGTTCGCCGACCCGGGCCGCCTCCAGCGCGGCCGGACCTACGCCCGCAAGGGCACCGTGGTCGACCTGAAGGTCGAGCCGTACGAGGTGACCGCGAAGGTGCACGGCTCGGCGCCCGACCCGTACGAGGTGGCGCTCACCATCGACGCGATCGGCGCGGACGACTGGCGCGCCGTGGAGAAGGAGCTGGCGTCCCGCGCGGTGTTCCGGGCGCGGCTGCTCGCCGGGGAGATGCCCCCGGAGATCGAGTGGGTGTTCGCCGAGATGGGCCTCACCCTGTTCCCCGGCTCGGCCTCCGACCTGCACCTGATGTGCGACTGCCCCGACTGGGGCGACCCGTGCAAGCACGCGGCGGCCGTCCTGTACCTGCTGGCCGAGGCGTTCGACGACGACCCGTTCCTCATCCTCCAGTGGAACGGGAGGGGACGCGACCAGCTCCTGGCGGCTCTGCGGCGCGGGACGGCGACCGAGCCCGACCCCCTCGACATCGAGGACGAGCCCCTCACCGCCGCCGGTTTCTGGACGCCGCCGACCGGCCTGGCCCGGCTGCGCGACCGTCCGCCCGCTCCGCCCGTCCCGCCCGGGTTCGTCCTCCAGGTGGCCACTCCCCCGCCGGTCAGGATCCGCCGCCGCCCCCTGCCGGACGTCCTGGCCCCGGTCTACGAGGCCCTCGCCGGGGATGATGACGGCTAGAGCGGCAGGTGGGCGCGGACCATGAACCCGCCGTCCGGGCGCGGGGACGCGTCGAGGGTGCCGCCGAGGGCCGTGGCCCGGTCGCGCATGCCGCGGATGCCGCTGCCGTCCGCCGACGGCGCGGCGGCGGCCCTGTCCTTGTGCGCACCGTCGTTCTCCACGCTGACGGTCACGGCGCCGTCGCCGTACCCGATGCGGACGAGGACGGAACTCGCGTCGGCGTGACGGGTCACGTTGGTGAGGGCCTCCTGGACGATGCGGTAGGCGGCGAGGTCGGCCTCGGCGGGCAGCGGGCGCGGGTCGCCCTCGACCTCGGTGCGGATCCCGATCCCGGCGGCCGCGATCCGGCCGGTGAGCTCGTCCAGGCGGGCGAGGCCGGGCGCGGGCGCGACCGGGGCGGCCTCGTCGACCTGGCGCAGGACGCCGAGGGTGGCGCGCATCTCCCGGAGGGTGTCCTTGCTGGCCTGCTTGATCGCGGTGAGGGCGTCCTCGGCGCGTTCCGGCTCGCGGCGCAGCCCGTGCAGCGCGGCGGTGGCCTGCACGTTGATCAGCGAGATGTTGTGGCCGAGGATGTCGTGCAGCTCGCGGGCGATGCGCAGCCGCTCCTCGATGGCGCGGCGGCGGGCCTCGGCCTCGCGCCCGCGCTCGGCGATCCGGGCGCCCTCCTCCGCCTCGCGCAGGTAGGCCCGGCGGTTGCGGACGACGCCGCCGATCGCGACGACCGCGACGAACCATCCGACGAGCAGGAACCCGGCGGCGTCCGCGAGATGGTTGACGTCGTCGCGCCGGTCGGCGGCCACGGTCGCCACGACCGAGACGCCCGCGAGCGCCGCGGCGGCCACGAGGTGGCCCTCGGCCGCCGCCGTGTACAGGGCGATGACGAACGTGATCAGGGCGGGCCCGTCGGGATCGGTGACCGGGTAGTAGACGGCGCAGGCGGTGAGGGTGACGGCCGCCACCACGACGGGATGGGACCGGCGGAAGTACAGGGCCCCGCAGGTGGCGGCCAGCAGCGCCCAGCTGTAGAGCGGCATCCGCGTGGGCGGGCCCGTATGCGTCGAGACGAGCGTCATCACGGCCAGGACGGCGAAGCAGCCGCCGGCCAGGAGCGCGTCCGCCGTGCGCCCCTGCGGCAGCCGCGGAACCGGCCGTGGACGTCGCTTCCCTAGTCGCACGTGCCCATCCTGCCAGGATCCACCCACTTGCATGACTGCGACGATGTGTAGTACTTCTACTATCACTCGAGGCAAGGATGCGACGAGATATGCAAGAGCCCGTACAGTGGCAGGGCGTCGGATGAGCCCGCGGGCGACGCGGAGGGCCGGGCGGTGACCCGCAAGAGCGACCCGGTGCCCGCCGACAAGGAGATCGTCCACAACCGGATCACGGTGCTGCGGGCCGAACGCGGCATCTCGCGCCGCGACCTGGCCGCCGCCCTCGGAGTGCACTACCAGACGGTCGGCTACCTGGAGCGCGGCGAGTACAGCCCCAGCCTGCACCTCGCCCTGCGGATCGCCGAGTACTTCGAGGTGCCGGTCGAAGTCGTCTTCTCCCTGAAACCGTTCCCGAGGATCGGAGACACGCCATGACGAACGACGCAGCAGGATGGCTGGAGCGCTCCCGCCGCAGGCGCGCGGACCGCCTGGCGGCCCTGGACGAGGAGCTGGAGCGCCGGCTGCCCGCCCGTTACGCCCGCCGGCGCCCACGCCGGATCCTGGCGGGGGCGGGCGCGGTCACGCTGGGCCTGTTCTGGGTGGACGCCGCGGTCTCGTGGGCGCTGGCGCCCAGCGACACCGCGATGATCACCAACTTCGTGATCCTGGGCGTGCTGGTGGTGGTCGGCGTCCCGCTGGCCGGCCAGCTGATCGCGGTGACCCGCGGGCTGACGTCCAAGCGCGAGCGGGAGCTCGACGAGCGCCAGCTCATCGCGCGGCTCCGCGCCTTCGCCACCGCGCACCGGGCCACGACGGCCGTGATGATCGCCGTGCTGCTGGTGGTGTCGGTCGCCGACCGCGACGGCCGCGACTCGCAGATCCCCGGCGCCGCGCTCTTCCTGATCCTGTTCGCCCTGCTCGTGACGCACGCCCTCCTGCCCCTCGTCGTCGCGGCCTGGCAGACGGCCGACCCGCCGGCCGACGAGGACGAGCACGAGGAGCCCGGCGCGACCGCGGCCTAGCGCAGGTCGCCGTTCGTCATGCCCTGCGGTGCGGGCGGCAGCGCGACCAGGCCCAGCTCGGCGCGCCCCGGCAGCATCGGATGGCCCGGCACCACGCGGACGCTGTAGCCGAAGGCGCCGCTGCGCCCGAGGGGGACCTCGCCGGTGTAGCGGCGCCGCCCGTTCTCCACGGGCCCGTCCTCCTCCAGGTCCAGGTAGGACGGCTCGACGAGCGCGTCGGTGTCGTCCACCCGGCCGTAGGCGACCTCCACGGCCACGTCCTCCGGGTCGAGGCCCCCGAGGTCGACGACGACGCGGACCGCCAGCCGCGTCCCCACCTGGGGGCTCTCTTCCCCGTTGGACTCGACGTGCTCGACGGCGACGCGCGGCCACGCCGCGCGGACCCGCCGCTTCCACGCCGCCAGCTCCCGGGCGCCCGCGAACTTGTCGGCCACCATGGCCCGCTCGGACGCGGCGGCCGGGGCGTAGAGGTCCTCGACGTAGTCGCGCAGCATCCGGGACGCGAGCACCTTCGGGCCGAGGGTGGCGATGGTGTGCTTCACCATCTCCAGCCAGCGGCGCGGGAGGTCGGAGGAGTCCCGGTCGTAGAACGTGACGGACACGTGGTCCTCGATCAGCTCGTACAGGGCGGCGGCCTCCAGCTCGTCCCGCCGGTCGGGGCTCGCGAGGCCGTCGGCGGACGGGATCGCCCAGCCGTTCTGGCCGTCGTACCACTCGTCCCACCAGCCGTCGCGGATCGACAGGTTCAGCCCGCCGTTCAGCGCCGCCTTCATCCCGGACGTGCCGCACGCCTCCAGCGGGCGCAGCGGGTTGTTCATCCACACGTCGCAGCCCTGCACCATCAGCTGCCCGAGCGCCATGTCGTAGTCGGGCAGGAACACGATCCGGTGCCGGACGTCCTCGGACCCGGCGAACCGCACGATGTCCTGGATGAGCCGCTTGCCGCCCTCGTCCGCCGGGTGCGCCTTCCCCGCGATGACGATCTGCACCGGCCGCTCGGGGTTCAGCAGGATCGAGCGGAGCCGGTCCTCGTCGGACATCATCAGCGTGAGCCGCTTGTAGGACGGGACGCGCCGCGCGAACCCGATCGTCAGCACGTCGGGGTCGAGGGCCTCGTCGATCCAGGAGATCTCGGCCTCGCTGGCGCCGCGCTGCCGCCACGACTCGCGCAGGCGGCGCCGGGCGTCCAGCACGAGGCGGCGGCGCAGCAGGCCGCGCATCCGCCAGATCTCGGCCCCGGAGACGTTCCGGACGCCCTCCCAGCCGCGCCCGGACTCCATCACCGTCGGCAGCTCCCGCGCGGTGAACTCCAGCACCTCGCGGGCGACCCACGTCCCGGCGTGCACCCCGTTGGTGATGGAGCCGATCGGGACCTCGGAGGTGTCGAACCCGCCCCACAGCCCCCCGAACATCTCCCGGCTGACCTCGCCGTGCAGCTCGCTGACGCCGTTGACGCGCTGCGCGAGCCGCATGCCCATCACGGCCATGTTGAACACGGTGCGGTCGCCGCCGGGGTAGTCCTCGGTGCCGAGCGCGAGGACCCGGTCCAGCGGGACCTGCTCCTCCTCGTTGGCGCCGCCGAAGTAGCGGCTGATCAGATCGCGGGGGAACCGGTCGATCCCGGCCGGGACGGGGGTGTGCGTGGTGAACACGGTGCCCGCCCGGGTCGCCTCCAGCGCCTCGTCGAACGTCAGGCCGGACTCCGACACGAGCTCGCGGATGCGTTCGAGGCCGAGGAAGCCGGCGTGGCCCTCGTTGGTGTGGAAGACCTCCGGCCCGGGATGCCCGGTGATGCGGCAGTACGCGCGGATCGCGCGCACGCCGCCGATGCCGAGCAGCATCTCCTGGAGCAGCCGGTGGTCGCCGCCGCCGCCGTACAGCCGGTCGGTGACGTCCCGCGCGGACTGGTCGTTCTCCTCGACGTCGGAGTCGAGCAGCAGCTGCGGGACGCGTCCGACGTGCGCGATCCACACCTGCGCGCGCAGCTCGTTCCCCTTCGGGAGGCCGATGGCGACGCGGACCGGGGAGCCGTCCCGCTCGCGGAGCAGCGTGAGCGGCAGCCCGTTCGGGTCGATCGGCGGGTAGCGCTCCAGCTGCCAGCCGTCCGGCGACAGCGACTGGGAGAAGTAGCCGTGGCGGTACAGGAGCCCGACGCCGAGGATCGGGACGCCGAGGTCGCTCGCGGTCTTCAGGTGGTCGCCGGCGAGGATGCCGAGGCCGCCGGAGTACTGCGGCAGCGCGGCGGTGATCCCGTACTCGGGTGAGAAGTAGGCGATGCACGCCGGCGCGTCGCCGCCTGTGAAGCGCTTCTGGTACCAGCGGGGCGCCGTCAGGTACTCGTGCAGGTCCTCCGCGGTGTCCTGGAGGCGGCGCAGGAACCGCCGGTCCTCCGCGAGCCGCTCCAGCCGCTCCGGGGCGACCTCGCCGAGCAGCCGGACCGGGTCGTGGTGGACGGCCCTCCACAGCGCCGGGTCCACGGCGCGGAACAGGTCGAGCGTCTCGTGGTGCCAGGACCAGCGCAGGTTGAGGACGAGCTCCTCAAGCTGCCGCAGCGGCTCGGGAAGGACCGTGCGGACCGTGAATCGTCGGATTGCCTTCACGCAACGTCACGCTATGCGGTGCGGGGCCGTGCGCGCGACGGCGGGGGACCACACCCTCACCTCGCGGACCGGCCGCCGTCGCGCCCGGGAAACCGCGCAAACCCCGTCCCCGCACGGGCTCCCGCCGCCTCGCCCGCCGCCTCCGCGCAGGCCCGGCCGAGGCCCGCGGGCGAGCGTTTGCCCAATCTCGACCTTCCGCAGACCAGCGGTGACCGGCGTGCAGCGCAAAGTTACCGGCGGTCGAAGGACGGGACCCGCCGGATCCCGGGCATGCACGTTTTGTATGTCTCGAACGGGTAGGGGTGGCACATGCACGTCGAGTCCGGAACGTCCAGTTCGACCGGCATTCCGAGGCTCGGTCGCATTCCGATCCTGGATGAGGCGCCGGTGGTGGGGTGCGGACGGTGGCCGGCCAAGGCGGTGGTGGGCGAGACCGTCGAGGTGTCGGCGACGGTGTTCCGCGAGGGACACGAAATGCTGGGTGCGGCGGTGGTGCTGCGGACGCCGGACGGCGAGGAGCTGCCGCCGCGGCGGATGGCCGAGGTCGGTGAGGGGCTGGACCGGTGGTCGGCGCAGGTGACGCCGACCGAGATGGGGTCGT
>NZ_JBDPLY010000018.1:0-167800 GCF_039871695.1 Actinomadura sp. B10D3 | reverse complement strand
ACCGGCATCGTCACCGGATCCATCTTCATCGTGATCGTCCTGCTGTTCCGCCGCGGCATCTGGGGCACCGCCCGCCACCTGCTGGCCACCCGCCGCCCACCCGCACCCGGCCAACCGGCCACCGAGAGCAAGGAACCCGTCGACACCCCGGCCTGACCCGCCAACGCGGCGTGCCGTCCACGAGGCGGCACGCCGCGTTTCAGCGGGAGAGGCGGTGGAGGCGCAGGGCGAGCTGGAGCTCCAGAGCGCGCTCGGGGGTCTGCCAGTCGTCGCCGAGGAGGCGGGCGATGCGCTCCAGGCGCTGGCTGACGGTGTTGACGTGGATGTGCAGGCGCTCCGCCGTCCGCGACAGGCTGCCGCCGGTGCCGAAGTACGCCTCCAGGGTCTGCACCAGGGAGGTGCCCCGGCGCTCGTCGTACTCCAGGACGGCCCCGAGCGCGCCGTGCAGGAACCCGGCCACGTCCCGGTCGTCCCCGACGAGCAGGCCGACGAACCCGAGCTCGGACGCGCCGGCGCCGTCCCCGCGGCGGCCGAGCGCCAGCAGGGCGTCGGCGCAGCGCTGCGCCTCCCGGTGCGCGGACGCGACGCCGCCCGGCCCGGTCACCGGGCCGGCCGCGCCGACCGTGGCGGGCCCGCCGAGGGAGGCGCCCAGCTCCTTGGCGATCCGGCGCGCGGTGTCGCCCGGGCGGTCGCCCGGCAGCAGCAGGACGACCTCCTCCGGCCGGGAGGCGGCCAGCCCGTGCTCCACGGCCGCGAAGGACGACGCCCAGAACGCGGCGCGCTGCCGGTGCTCGCGGTGCTCGTACTTGGCGCACAGCACGACGTGGGGCGCGTTCAGGTCGACGCCGACGCGCCGGGCCCGCGCGGTCAGGGCGTCGGTGCCCGTCCGGCGGCCGGAGAGCAGGTCGTCCAGCAGCTCGCCGCGGACCCGCCCCTCCGCCTCGGTGACGCTGCGCTGGAACAGCAGCAGCAGCGCCGTGACGAGCGCCGCGCGCTCCAGGATCCGCTGGTCGGCGTCGTCCACCTCGTCCGAGGTGCGCAGCACCAGCGTGCCGAGCATCTCGTCGCCGGTGGACACCGAGGCGATCCACAGGTCGCCGCGCCGGACCGTCCGGCCCTGGGCGCGCGCGGAGTGCGCGGAGGCCGACACGCCGACCAGTTCCTCGTCGCTCAGCGGCGCCGACACGGCGCCCGTGGTCGCCAGCCGGCGGCCGTCGGCGTCCAGGACGTGCAGCGTGCCGCCCAGCAGCTCGGTCACGACGGCGCCGACGTCCTCCACGCCGCCGCCGCGGACGACGACGGCGGTCATCCGGTCGTGCGCGCGCGCCGCCCGCTCGACCGCCGCGCTGCGCGCCTTGACCTCCTCGTTGGCGGCGCTCAGCTCGTCCAGTGCGGTCCGCGTCTCCTCCAGGAGGCGGGCGTTGTCGATGGCGATCGCGGCGTGCGCGGCCAGCGAGCCGAGCAGGGCGACCTCTTCCTGGTCGAACGGGCGCTCGCTGCGGTTCGCGGCCGTCAGGACGCCGATGACCCGGCTCCCCAGTTTCATCGGCACGCCGAGGATGGCGACGAGTCCCTCCTCGGCGACCGCGTCGTCGATGAAGCCGCGGTGCTGGAACTGCTCGTCCCCGAGGTAGTGGGCGCTGTTGTAGGGCATCGCGGTCTGCGCGACCAGCCCGACGAGGCCGGTGCCCATCGGCAGCCGCAGCCGCCGGAACGCCGCCGACACCGACCCGTCCGTCACCCGCATGAAGGTGTCGCCGCGCTCGTCGTCGTTCAGCGTGAGGTAGGCGATGTCGGCGTTCAGCAGCCGCCGGGCGCGGCGGGTGATCGCCTCCAGCACCGCGTCGAGGTCGCGCAGCCCGGCGAGGTCGCCCGCGGTGTCGAACAGCGCGGCCAGCTCCGCCTCGCGCCGCGCGTGCCGCCGCATGATCGTGCGGACCCGCAGCGCCGCCAGCTTGGCCGCCTCCAGCTCCTCCAGGACGGCCGGAGACGCGCCCGCCGCCCGCGCCTCGACGAGGGGACCCTCGAACTCGACGGGGGAGGCCTCCCGGGCCAGGAGTTCGAGGAAGACGCCGCAGGTCATACGGCCCATTCTCAGTGCGCCGTCCAGCCGCCGTCGAGGGTGAGCGAGGCGCCGGTCACCATCGACGCGGCCGGCGAGCAGAGATAGGCGACGAGTTCGGCGACCTCGTCCGGTTCGATCAGCCGTTTCAGGGCGGCGTGGTCGAGCATGACGCGCTCGACGACCTCGTCCTCGGGCATGCCGTGGGCGCGCGCCTGGTCGGCGATCTGCTTCTCCACCAGCGGTGTCCGGACGTAGGCGGGGTTGACGCAGTTGGACGTCACGCCGTGTGCGGCCCCCTCTAGGGCGACCACCTTGGACAGGCCCTCAAGGCCGTGCTTCGCCGTCACGTAGGCCGACTTGAAGGGCGACGCCCGCAGCCCGTGGACGGACGAGATGTTGACGACGCGTCCCCAGCCCCGCTCGTACATGCCCGGCAGCGCGTCGCGGACGAGCCGGAACGGCGCCTCGACCATCAGCCGCAGGATCCGCGCGAACGTCTCGGGCGGGAACTCGTGGACGGGCGCCACATGCTGGATCCCGGCGTTGTTGACCAGGATGTCGACCCCGGACGCGAGCCCGTCGACGGCGCCGGTGTCGGCCAGGTCGGCGCGCACCGCGGCACCGCCGATCTCGGCCGCCGCCCGGTCCGCCGCGTCCCCGTCGATGTCGGCCACGACCACCTCGGCGCCGGCCGCCGCCAGCCGCCGGGCGCAGGCGCGGCCGATGCCGCTCGCGCCGCCGGTGACCAGGGCGCGCCGGCCCGACAGATCCAGCGTCCCCGAAGTCCCCGCGGCCGCCCGCGGCGTCACGCTCGTCATGGGCAGAACCTACGGAGTGCGACCGTGTCCTCCCATGTGGCCCGCGCACACAATCCGGTCCGGGACGGTATGGACGGGCGGCATTCGCGGCGATCGCCCCTCCCGGTCGGCTCACCGGAACCCGGAGGGCTTACCGTGGGGCGCGCACGGGAGGGGTGCCGATGACCGAGATCAAGCATCGCCACGTCCAGTCCCAGAGCGGGCTGCGCATGCACGTCGCCGAGGCGGGCGAGGGGCCGCTCGTGCTGCTCCTGCACGGCTTCCCCGAATGCTGGTACTCCTGGCGGCACCAGCTCACCGCGCTCGCCGAGGCGGGCTACCACGCCGTCGCGCCCGACCAGCGCGGCTACGCCCGCACCGGCGGCCCCGCCGAGACCGGCCGGTACACGATCCTGCACCTGGCCGGGGACGCGGTCGGGCTCATCGACGCCCTCGGCGAGGACCGGGCGGTCGTGGTCGGCCACGACTGGGGCGCCCCCGTCGCCTGGGCCGTCGCGCAGATGCGTCCGGACAAGGTGCGCGGGGTGGTCGGGATGTCGGTCCCGCACCGTCCGCGCAGCAGCCGACCGCCGGTCGCGTCGATGCGCCGCATGTTCGGCGACGGCTTCTACATGGTGCGTTTCCAGCAGCCGGACGTCCCCGAGGCCGAACTCGACCGCGACCGGGCGGCCACCTTCCGCCGCATGCTGTACGGCATGGCCGGCGACGGCCCCGGCCCGATGCTGGTCGCCCCGGAGGACGGCGGGTTCCTCGACGTCCTCCCGGATCCGGAGAAGCTGCCGGGCTGGCTCACCGAGGACGACATCGCCGCCTACGTCGAGGAGTACGCGGAGAGCGGCTTCACCGGCCCGGTCAACTGGTACCGCAACCTCGACCGCAACTGGGAGCTCACCGCCGCCTGGCACCGCGCCCCGATCAGGACGCCCGCCCTCTTCATCGCCGGCGACCGGGACGGCGTGGCGCTCGGTGCCCGCCACGTCATCGACTCCCTGTCCGACTTCGTGCCGGACCTCCGCGGCACCGTCTGGCTGTCCGGATGCGGTCACTGGACGCAGCAGGAGCGCCCCGCCGAGGTCAACGACGCGCTGCTCGCCTTCCTCCGCGATCTTTAGGCGCCCGGGCGGCGTCACATCCCGCGAGGAGACCGCGGGAGCCGCCGAGTGGACGGGAGAGCCGCCCGATGGGACCTCACGCGCGAACCGCACACGGAACTTCGGACGGCCGACAGGCTCCGCACGAATGACCTTCACCGCCTGCTCGCGGCCGGGGCGGGCGGCTACAACGGGACCGTGCGCCTCTGGCGCTTCCCTCAGCGCCGAAAAATGTCGGTGCCGTCCCGTACGGTCGGGCGCGTGAACCGGACCGACCGCTTGTACGCGCTCGTGGAGGAACTGCGCGCCTGCGCGCCCCGCCGGCTCGCCGCGCGCGAACTGGCGGCACGCTACGAGGTGAGCGTCCGCACGATCGAACGCGACATCAGCGCGCTCCAGCAGGCCGGCGTGCCGATCTACGCCGACGTCGGCCGCGGCGGCGGGTACACCCTCGACAAGAGCCGCACCCTCCCGCCGCTGAACTTCACCCCCGCTGAGGCCGTCGCCGTCGCGATCACCCTGTCCCGCGCGGAAGGCTCTCCGTACTCGCGCTCCGCCCGCACCGCACTCCACAAGATCGTCGCCGCGATGTCGGCGGACGACGGCGCCTCGGCCCGCGAGCTGGCGGCCCGCATCCGCTTCCTGGCCCCCGCCGGGGACGACGACCGGGCGTCCGTTCCGGCGGTGCTGGAGGAGGCCGTCCTGTCCCGCCGGGTGGTCCGCCTCACCTACGTCGACCGGACCGGCAGCGAGACCGAGCGCGACGTCGAGCCCGTCACGTTCACCGCGTCGGACAAGGGCTGGTACCTGACCGCCTATTGCCGGATGCGGGGCGGCTGCCGCGTCTTCCGGACCGACCGCGTCCGCCGCGCCGTCCTCCTGGAGGAGACCGCCCCCGACCGCGCCGCCGAGGCCGTGCACGACGACCTTCCGTCCGACCTCGTGGTACGTCCGCTCGAATTCGTCTGAGCCTGCCCAGGAGAGATCTGCATGTCCGACACACCGGACTCCGGGATGCCGCACAGCCTGCGACGGTTCCGCTCGGAGGCGCTCGGACGGGGCATCCCGTCCGCGGACGTGGAACGCTGGCTCGGGCTGGCCCGCCGGTGCGCCGACCTGTCGCCGGAGGAGGACGGGCCGGTCGTGGGCCGCCTCGGAGGACCGGTGATGCTCCCGCCCGGCGTCGCCGTTCCCGCGAATTCCTTCACATCCATGGGCCGCTCGTATGAGATGCCTTATCACCTGATCGCGGACCTCGACCTCGCGGCACTGCCCGAGGACGCGACCGATCTGCCCATGCCGCCCGACGGTCACCTGCTGCTGTTCGCGGTTCCCGGCCTGGACGGCGCCACCGGTGCCGCCGTCTACGTCCCCGCGGGCACGACCGTCGAGGAACGCCGGGTGGAATACCACTACGACCCGGGCGACCACCTGGCGAGTCTGGACTTCGACAACGAGCTGCGAGGCGAACTGCGCCTGAAGCCCAACGCCTCCCTGCCCAACCACGAGATCGCCGATGACGAGGTGACCGTCGACACCGCCGAGCATCCTCGCGCCGAGGAACTGCGGGCGGTGTGGGAAGAGATCTGGGCCGAAGAGCGGCGGGTCTACAAGTGGTCCCATCTCCAGATCGGCGGATACGCCTCGGACGCCGAGGGATGGGGCGACCCCGTCGTCGACTGTGCACGAGAGAGCGCCGAGCCGGGGAGCCTTCAGGACTGGGTGCTTCTCGCCGAATGGAGCCCCGCGATGACCGGCTTGGAGATGGCCACCATGTACTGGGCGATGCGACGCGAGGACCTGGTGGTACTGCGCTTCGACCGCACGGCCGTCACCATGTACGCCAATCCCTGACCTGTATCGCGGGCGTATCGAAAAACGCATACGCCACCGCAACAGCGCCCCGTCTTCCATAGGGGGCGCGGACCACGGCGGTCCGTGCCGAGGGCAGGGCGCCCCGGCTCCGGAGAAGGAGAAGGCCGTGGCCGGTGACGGAGGCTGGGACCGGCGTTCGCTGTTGGAGGTGGCGGCCGTGGTGGCCGGCGCCGCCGCGACCGCGCCGCTGCCGGGCGGGGCGGGCACGGCGCACGCCGACGGCGGTGACGCGGACGCGTTGTTCAAGGCCGGGAAGTTCAAGGCCGCATGATCACCGCAGGTGGGGAGCCAGGACGGTCGATGACACAGGCGGACACGGCGGAGGGCGAAGCCCACGCCACCGACCCGCGAGCCGAGGACGCGGGGACGTGGCGCTCGCGCACCCGCCAGGCGGTCCGCGCCGTCTCCCGGCCGGGTCCCTGGAAGCGCGGCCCGATCCTCGCGACGCTGGCGGTGCTGCTGGGCCTGCTCATGCTGCTGCACGCGCAGGTCCCGAACCGGGTCGGGAACGTCGGCAGCCTGGTGGAGACGTTCCTGCCGTGGTTCGGCCTGTTCGTCCCTGTGCTGCTGGCCGGGGCACTGTGGCGCCGCTCGGCCTCCGCGGTGGCCGCACTGCTGCTGCCGCTCGTGGCATGGCTGAGCCTCTTCAGTGGGCAATTCGTCGGCACGTCGCACTCGCGTGGCGACCTCATCGTGGCCAGCCACAACGTCGGCGCGGACAACCCCGACCCGGCCGGCACCGCCCGTGCCCTGGCCGCGTCCGGCGCGGACGTGCTGGCGCTGGAGGAGCTGACCGAGGAGGCCAAGCTCATCTATGAGCGGGAGCTGGCGGAGGCGTACCCGCACCGTGTGATCCAGGGCACGGTCGGGCTGTGGAGCAAGCTGCCGCTGTCCGACACCGGGCCGGTCGACATCCAGACCGACTACGGGCCGCTGGCCGCCACCAGACCGCCCGAGGTCACGAACGAATACCTTCGGGCGCTGCGCATCACGGTCGCGACCGACCACGGGCCGCTGGCGGTGTACGTGGCCCACCTCGGGTCGGCGCGGGTGAATCCCCGGGCGGGCTTCTGGACGGTCCACCGCGACAGGAATGCTCGGGCCCTCGGGGAGGCCATCGCCGCCGAGCACAACGAGCGGGTGGTGCTGCTCGGCGACCTGAACGGCACCATGGACGACCGCGCCTTCGCCGGCATCACCTCGCAGATGCGCTCGGCCCATGAAGCGGCCGGGGACGGCTTCGGCTTCACCTGGCCGGCGAAGTTCCCAGTGGCGCGCATCGACCAGATCATGGTCAAGGGCGTGAACCCGGTGAGCTCGCGGGTGCTTCCGGCCACCGGCAGCGACCACCTGCCCGTAGCAGCCGCAATCACCTGGTAACCCGAACCACTTTCGAACGGTCCGTTGCCATGAACCCGGCGGGTCTTCGGCGTTACTGGCCGCTCCGCTACTCAAGCGCCGAACTCTGACGGCGGCAGCCACCGCAAGATCTTCGTCCGTTCTTCACCATTTTGATAGAGGATGCCGTTGTCAATAAGAACCCGCTCGTGGTGCTCCGTCCCGGGCAGTTCCAGGAAATCGAGCCATTGACCGGTCTGAACGTCCAGGAAGACCAAGCCGACGGTTCGCCAGTCCCAGCCGCCCGCTATTCGCCGCTCCTTTTCGACTGCCATGGCCAGCAGCCGGCCCCGGGTGAACAAGGGACCGTTCAAGCCGATTGTCAGGTCACCGGCCCCCAGAGCGCCATACCTGGTGGCGAGCAACGGAAGCGATTCGCCATCGTGACCCCGGAGAAGCCAGCGGCCACTGGTCATGCAACGTGTTCCTGCTGCGGGGTCACGCAAGTGGATGGCCGACAGGAACTCGTCGGAGTCGAGCACCACCAGCTCACCCGACGCCGGCAACGCGAGCCCCATCACCCGTTCGCCGGGGATGCCGCCGGCGAGCGGTGTCTGGCCGGGCACGGCCCCGTACAGCCGCAACCGATCTTCCACCACCTCGGCGACGGCCAGGACCACGGTGTCATCGCCGGAGCAGGCCGCGAAGGCGACTGCGGTCGACGGCGCCGCCGCACAGCCGGCCACCACCCCCTCGCCCCAGTCTTCGAGCAACACATCACCCGTGGCGCTTTGCAGGGTCGAGACATCGTCGATGCGCGCCAGCGTCGCCGCATCGAGCAGGTGCAACCGGGCACGGCCCTCCGGCGAGCTTTCCCCGAAGATCAGGTACTCGCCGTCGGCGGTGAACTGAAGCCAGCCGCGTTCTGCCCAGTCGAAGGCCGAGGATCCGCGTCGGCCCTTGTCCGCTGCGCCGTCCCGCTCTGCCTCGCGATCCGGCAACCGTTGCACCGTGCCGTCGGATCGCCACAACTCGACCGTCAAGCCCTCCCCGCCGAGCACGGCGATGCTCTCCCCGCCGGGATGAACAGCAAGCTGGTGGAACGGTTCGGTCGGTGCGCAGGACATCACCGCGTTCAGCCCGGCATCGGCATCATGAACCGTCACGATCCCACCCCGTGCGACTGCCACATACCGTCCGCCAGGGTCGACCTCGGAAACCCGGCCGACAACGTGCCCGACTTCGACGATGGTGCCGGCATCGGAAGCCATGAGCGGATCCTGCATCGGTTCAACCCCTGTGGGGAGCCCAGGGGCCTGAAGGGGCCGCCGGCCATCGTTGAGCGTGAAGATCATCAATTGTCCCAAGAGCCTACATGATCGCAGCTCGGCAAGCCCGTGAGGCCTTCAAGGAAGCCGGTGGGGATGCACCTACCCGGCCCCGTCTGGTGGAGGCTCGCCGTTTCCCTTGGCGTCGTGGGCGCGGCGGTATTCCTCCCATGCGATGTCCTGCGATTGCCTCAGTTCCTCAACGGTCGGGGTTTCATCCGGCGGTGGGGGTGGCCTTGAGGAGGTGACGAGGCCGTAGAAGAAGCGGCACGCCCGCTCTTCGTCGGTGAAACGGCGAATGGGGACGTATACGCCGCGCTCGCAGAGCCCGACGACCCAGCGCCCCTCCCGCCATCGTAGGTAGAGGTACTCGCTGGGCCGCCGGGCGGGCTCATGCACGCCCTCGATCTCGTACTCCCGGAAACCGGCGCGGGCCAGCGCCGTGGTGAAGTCCGCTTACCGGGACTTCCGCGGCGTGGACGGCGCCTGCGCCGAGCCTCCGTGGGAGAGCAACCGGTCGACCAGCCCGTCGACGTAGTCCGGGGTGAGGGGGCCCACGTCGAACAGGACGCGTATGTACATCGGCGCCATGACGTGGTCGAGCACGCCGAGCGCGTCGGGTGGGTTCTCGCCGCGTTCGCGGGCGCGGTCGAGCATGGACTGCAGCTGCCGGTTGCGTTCGGCGAGGAAGTCATCACGTGCTCGCAGGCCCTCCTGGCCCTTGCCGGACAGGGCGATGACCAGGCGCAGCACCGCCAAGCCGTCGGGTCCGGTGATCTCACGGGCCACGTTGGCCGCGTAGGTGCGCAGGTCGCCGTCCAGGCTCCCGGTGTCGGGCATCGGTGACCGCTCGTTGAGGCGCGCGAGTACCACGTCCGCGAGCAGATTCTCCAGGTTGCCCCACCGGCGGTAGACGCTGGTGTCGGCCACGCCCGCGCGGCCCGCGACCTCGCCGACGGTGAAGTTGCCGTAACCGCGCTCGTTCACCAGGTCCGTGACCGCCTCGTGCACCGCCGCGCGGACGCGGGCACTGCGCCCGCCGGGCCGCCGGGCTCGCTGCTGCTCCTCCACGCTCTCACCCTAACGCAGTCACCGCTTGCGTTTACGAGGCGAGCTGCCTTATGGTCCGACTAACGCAGTGAGAAACTGCGTTAGTGAGGGGACGGGGAGTTGACACACGAGAACCCGACGGGGGCGGCGTCGCCTGCGGCCGCGGGCACGCGGCCGAACCGGGCGGCCCTACTCGCGGTGACGTGCCTGGGGCAGTTCATGGTGCTGCTCGACAACACGATCGTCGGTGCGGCGCTGCCCGACATGCAGCGGCGGCTGCATGTCGAATTGACCGGCCTGCAATGGATCGTCGACGCATACGTGCTGCTGGTCGCGATGCTGTTGCTGTCCGGCGGCGTCTTCGCCGACCGCTTCGGCCGCAAGCGGGTGTTCCTGGCCGGCGTCGCGGTCTTCACCGCCGCGTCCGTGCTGTGCTCGGTCGCGCCCTCGCTCGGCTGGCTGATCAGCGGACGGGTGCTGCAGGGCATTGGGGCCGCGGCGTTGAGCCCTGCCTCGCTGGCCCTGCTCGCCGCCGCCCATCCCGTTCCGCAGGAGCGGGTCAAGGCGATCGGGCTGTGGGCCGGACTGAGCGGTATCGGGCTGGCCGCCGGACCCCTGGCCGGCGGCGTGCTGACGGAGGCCTTCGGCTGGCCTGCGATCTTCCTGGTCAACGTGCCGATCGGCGCCGTCCTGCTGGCGCTCGGCCTGCGCGTCCTGGGTGAGTCCCGCAATCCGAGCGCCCCCGCGATCGACGTTCCGGGGACGGTCCTGTCCGTGCTAGGCGTGGGAGCGCTGACCTTCGGGATGATCGAGGGCGGTTCCCGAGGCTGGACGTCACCATTGATCCTGGGCGGCTTCGCCGCCGGGGTGATGCTGCTCGCCGCCTTCATCGTGGTCGAAGGGCGACGTGCGACGCCGATGCTGCCGCTGCGGCTGTTCCGTCAGCGGCTGTTCACGGTGTCCAACACGGCGATGATCGTGGTGGGTTTCGCGCTCATGGGGTCGTCGTTCTTCTTCTCCCAGTTCTTCGTGTACGTCCAGGGCGACTCGATCCTGCGCGCCGGCCTCCAGACCCTGCCCGCCACCCTGGCCATGGTGGTCGTCAGCCCGTTCGCGGGCCGGTTCGCCGCCAGGTACGGCTTCCGGATCGTGGTCAGCATCGGCTTGGCGCTGGCCGGAGCGGGGCTGCTCGCATTGGGCCAGGTGCACGCCGACACCGGCTACGGGAACATGTGGTGGCGGCTGGCTGTCGTCGGCGCCGGTTTCGCCCTGACGATGTCCCCGCTGACCGGTGCCGCGATCGAGGCGGTCGCGCCGCAGGAGGGCGGCCTCGCATCGGGTGTCAGCAGCACCACCCGGCAGATCGGCGCGGTGCTCGGCGTGGCGGTGCTCGGCGCGATCGTCCGCACCAGCGAATCCAGCGGCGCATCCTTCGAGACCGGCCTCAACACCGCCTTCGTGGCCGCCGCCGCCATAACCCTGGCCGCCGCCGTGTTCACAGGCTTCGGCCTGGCAAGGCCCAAGCCCGCACCCACTTCCACAACGGGTGCCCTACTCGCGGCCACCCCCGAACTCAAGACCGAACGAACGGCACCGCCCGCCCACTGACCACCAGCGGAGCGGGTTGCTCACGACCGTCCGGCGTACCGAACGAGGAGGGTGGCGAAGCTCTGACGGGAGAGGACGAGATGCCCAGCGGCGGGCGCCTTGCTGTCGCGGATGCCGACGTGGCCGTTCAGGGCAGCGATCTCGACGCATTCGCCCTCGGCTCCGCCGCTGTGAGCGCTCTTACGCCAGCGGGATGTGGTGGTCATGGCTGCGCGGTGAGGCGGGCGAGGAGGGCGGCGAAGTTCTCGCGGGTGAGTGCGAGGTGTCCGGCGGCGGGGTTCTTGCTGTCGCGGAAGGCGATGCGGCCGTTCAGGTTGGCGATCTCGACGCAATTGCCCTCGTCGCCGCCGCTGTGGGTGCTCTTTCGCCAGAGGGACTGGCTCAGGTCGGGGGCGTTCATGATTCCGACGCTATCTCGTCTATGAGTTTCAGCGAAGCGGTTCTGCTCAGGGCCGCCGAGCGCAGCAACTCGAAGGTTTCCTCGTGGCCTGCGACCTCGTTTTCTTCCTCGACGAAGAAGCTTTGGGTGAACCGGTCGATCACGGACACGGTGAGCCGGCCAGGCGGGCGCAGGGAGATGAGGAGATGCGGGCTGCCGAACCACAAGTGTTCGCTGGCGGCGCTGGGGAGCACGCGCAGCTCTACATGATCGAGGCGGCCGACCTCGGAGAGCCTTCGCACCTGAGCGCGCAGGAGCGCGGGGTCGCCGCCGACCTGATTGTGGAGGACCGCCTCCGCGATGATCGGCATGTAGCGGGGTGGGTCGGGACGGCTCAGTACCCGTTGACGAGACAGCCGGAAATCGACCAGCGTCTCGGCGTTCCGTGAGTGTTTCGCGGGGCCGACGGCGATGAGTTTGCGGGTGTAGTCAGGGATTTGGAGGAGTCCAGGGACGATGCTGGGCTCGAAATTGCGGATCTCGGCAGCGTCTTCTTCGAGACTGGCCAGGTCCAGAGCGGCGGCGGATATACGACCAACTCGTTCTCGCACCCATCGGCCGGGTTTGTGGGTGGCGAGGTGGAGAAGGGACTCGCGGAGGGGGCCGTCCTCGATGGCGTAGAAGTCGAGGAGGTCGTTGAGCTCGTCGGGGGAGATGACCTGGAGGCCGTTCTCGACCATGCTCATCCAGCCCTGCGAGCGGCCGAAGCGGCGGGCGACGGTGGCGACGGTCAGGTTGTGGCGGTCGCGGGCTTTGCGGAGCGCCGAGCCGATCCGGCGCTGGCGAACGGTGGGGGCGTTCCCGGAAGGCATCTCTCCAGCGTGTCACTCTGTGTGGTCGTGCGTACACGGAATCGCGGCGCATTGAACGTTCAGTCGGGAAACGTTCAGGGCGGGCGACACGAGCACTTCGGGCGGTGAATGTTGCGGGCGACTCCGAATCGAAGGGAGACGCGCGAATGGAAGCGTCCGAGACGAGAAGGACGCCGGCGGTCCGGCGTGGTGTGTCGTGGGTGGCGGCGTGGTGAGCGGTGGGCTGGTCGTGCTCGGCACGCTCACGCTGCCCGGCGTCCGGCGGTCGGTGGGGTTCGCGCGGCGGTTCCTGCGCGACCTGCTGCCTCCGGGGCATCCCGCGCTGGACGACCTGGTGACGGTCGGGAGCGAGACGGTCTGCAACGCCATCACCCACACGGCTTCGGGCAAGGGTGGACGGGTGACGGTCAGCCTGCTCGGCGGCGGCGACTACTACCTGCTGGAGGTCGCCGACGACGGCGCGGGCGGCGGGCGGCCGCGGGTCAAGGCGGAGACCGGGGCCGAGGGCGGGCGCGGGCTCAGGATCGTCGAGGCCCTCGCGGAGGCCTGGGGATTCCGGACGGACGGCGACCGCACCATCGTCTGGGCACGGTTCCCTTCGCCGTGTGGAATCTTGCCCGCAAACACCGACAGGGGGTTGTCGGGACGCTCCCGGAAGCTGGTGCCCACAGCGTTCGAAGGAGGAGATCCATGAGTGTTCCCGCGTTCAACACCGTCGCGTGGTTCCAGGTCGGCACCGACGCGCCCGAGGAGGCCCGCCGCTTCTACGGCGACATGTTCGGCTGGCAGTTCAACCTCGACCCGGACGAAGACGGCTACGACCTGATCAACTACCCGGAGGCCGACATCCCCAGCGGCGGCATCGCGCACATGCCCGACGCGTCCGGCAACCACGCGATCTTCTACGTCCTCGTCCAGGACGTGGATGCCGCCTGCGCCGAGGCCGAGAAGCACGGCGGCAAGGTCACCGCGCCCGCCACCACGACGGGCAACGGCTTGAAGTTCGCCCACCTGGCGGACCCGTCGGGCAACGAGTTCGCCGTGTTCACGCCCCCGGCGCGCTGACCTGGAACGCGAAAGGGCCCCGGGAACCGTCCCGGGGCCCTTCACCGGTGATCGCGGCCTACACCTCCGCGATCACCTGGGGTGAATCAGGCGTCTCCGCCGGTGTTGCTCTCGGCGCTGCCCACGCCGCCCGCGAAGACGTCGCTGACGCCGGCGTCGAGGCGGTAGCGCTTGATGGCCTGGGACAGCGTCTCCGGCTTGACCTCGCCGTGCCGGGCGAGCCGGGTGAGCACCGCGAGGACGATCGACGCGGCGTCCACGTGGAAGAACCGGCGGGCGGCGGCGCGGGTGTCGGAGAAGCCGTACCCGTCGGTGCCGAGCGAGGAGAAGTCCCCGTGGACCCAGGGCGCGATCTGGTCGGGTACGGCGCGGGTGAAGTCCGATACCGCCACGATCGGCCCGGCGACGCTGTCGAGCGTCCGGGAGACGTAGGGGACGCGCTGCTCGGCGTCGGGGTTGAGCAGGTTCCACTCGTCGCAGGCGCGGGCCTCGCGGGCCAGCTCGTTCCACGACGTCGCCGACCAGACGTCCGCGGCGACGCCCCAGTCCTCGGCGAGGAGGCGCTGGGCCTCCAGGGCCCACCGGCCGCCGACGCCGGACGCGAGGATCTGCGCCCGCGGGGTCTCGCCGTTCCCGGACGTGACCTCGGGCGCGCCCCGGTACAGGTACAGGCCCTTGAGGAGCCCGTCGACGTCGAGGTTCTCGGGCTCGGCGGGCTGCTGGTACGGCTCGTTGTAGACGGTGAGGTAGTAGAAGACGTCCTCGCCGTTCGGGTGCTCCTCGGACGTCCCGTACATGCGGCGCAGCGCGTCCTTGACGATGTGCGCCAGCTCGAACGCCCACGTCGGGTCGTAGTGGACGCACGCCGGGTTCGTCGCCGCGAGGAGCGGGGAGTGGCCGTCGGCGTGCTGCAGGCCCTCGCCGGTGAGGGTGGTGCGTCCGGCGGTGGCGCCGAGCAGGAAGCCGCGGCCCATCTGGTCGCCGAGCGCCCACATCTGGTCGCCGGTCCGCTGGAACCCGAACATCGAGTAGAAGATGTAGACCGGGATCATGTGCTCGCCGTGCGTGGCGTACGCGGTGCCCGCGGCCATGGTGGACGCCATCGAGCCGGCCTCGCTGATGCCCTCGTGCAGCATCTGGCCGCTCTCGGACTCCTTGTACGACAGCAGCAGCTTGCGGTCCACCGCGTCGTAGGTCTGCCCCTGCGGCGAGTAGATCTTGGACGTGGGGAAGAGCGAGTCCATGCCGAACGTGCGGTACTCGTCCGGGGCGATCGGCACGAACCGGGCGCCGATGTTCTCGTCCTTGATCAGATCCTTGAGCAGCCGGACGAACGCCATGGTCGTCGCGACGTTCTGCTTGCCGGACCCCTTCTTCATCTCGCTGTAGACGGGGTCGCCCGGCAGCTTGAGCGGCTTGGCCCGCACGACCCGCTTCGGCAGGAACCCGCCGAGGGCGGCGCGGCGCTCGCGCATGTACTGGATCTCGTCGGAGTCCTCGCCCGGGTGGTAGTAGGGAGGCAGCGGGGCCTCCAGCGCCGAGTCGGGGATGTCCAGGTAGAGCCGGTCCCGGAACTCCTTCAGCTCCGCCTTGGTGAGCTTCTTCATCTGGTGGGTGGCGTTGCGGGCCTCGAAGTCGGAGCCGAGCGTCCAGCCCTTGATGGTGTGCGCCAGGATGACGGTCGGCTGGCCGACGTGCTCGCGGGCCGACTTGAACGCCGCGTACACCTTGCGGTAGTCGTGCCCGCCGCGGGACAGCTTGCGCAGGTCGTCGTCCGACAGATGCTGGACGATCCTGCGCAGCCGCGGGTCGGCGCCGAAGAACTTCTCCCGGATGTACTCGCCGGACTCGACGCTGAACGTCTGGAACTGCCCGTCGGGAGTGGTGTTCATCTGGTTGACCAGCACGCCGTCGACGTCCTGCGCGAGCAGCGGGTCCCAGTCGCGGCCCCAGATGACCTTGATGACGTTCCAGCCGGCGCCGCGGAAGAACGACTCCAGCTCCTGGATGATCTTGCCGTTGCCGCGCACCGGGCCGTCGAGCTGCTGCAGGTTGCAGTTGACGACGAAGGTGAGGTTGTCGAGCTCCTCGCGGGCGGCGAGGCCGATCGCGCCGAGCGACTCCGGCTCGCCCATCTCGCCGTCGCCGAGGAACGCCCACACGTGCGACCGGGACGTGTCCTTGATCTTGCGGCTGTACAGGTAGCGGTTGAAGCGCGCCTGGTACACCGAGTCGATCGCGGTGAGGCCCATGGACACCGTGGGGAACTCCCAGAAGTCCGGCATGAGCCGCGGGTGCGGGTAGGACGACAGGCCGCCGCCCGGGTGCGAGTGCTCCTGCCGGAACCCGTCGAGCTTGTCCTCGGGCAGCCGGCCCTCCAGGAACGCGCGGGCGTAGATGCCGGGGGCGGCGTGGCCCTGGATGAAGACCTGGTCGCCGGACTCGCCGTGGTCCTTGCCGCGGAAGAAGTGGTTGAACCCCACCTCGTACAGGGACGCGGCGGAGGCGTAGGTGGCGATGTGGCCGCCGACGCCGAGCTCGGGCCGGTTCGCCCGGGACACCATGATCGCCGCGTTCCAGCGGATGTAGGCGCGGATGCGCCGCTCGACGTGCTCGTCGCCGGGGAACCAGGGTTCGGACTCCGGCGGGATGGTGTTGATGAAGTCGGTGCTGCGCAGGCCGGGCACCCCGACCTGCTGCTCGCGCGCCCGCTCCAGGAGCCGCAGCATCACGTAGCGCGCCCTGCCGCGGCCTTCTGTCTTGATGACCGTGTCCAGCGACTCCAGCCATTCCCGGGTTTCGTCCGGGTTGATGTCGGGCAGCTGGCTCGGCAGCCCGTCGCTGATGATCGAAAAGCGTTGACGTCCGGAAGCCACGGGGTCCCCTCTGTCCTTACCGTCCTTGCTGGTGAGACCTGCGCGCCACCGAGCGGGAGGCGGTCGGTCCCCGGCAGACTGTTGTCGCCTCGGTTCGTGATCCATCGTCGCCGTTTACGACGGCTAACGCATCTCTACCAACCGGTAACCATTCTCCCCGGTCAACCGGGGTACCCACCCTGTGGAGAGTCGTTTTTCCGGCGACATGGGGAGTAATGATGAACGGACGGATCGGAGACCGGCTGCACGTCCACGGCAACGTCGTCGGGCAGCCGGACCGCACGGGCGAGATCATCGAGGTACGCGGAGAGGACGGCGGCCCGCCGTACCTGGTCCGGTTCGACGACGGCCACGAGACCCTGGTCTACCCGGGGCCGGACGCCGTCATCGAGCCCCGCGAGCAGGTTTCGCGCTGAGCAGACGGGCGGCCGGAGATCGCGCCGCCGCGGACGCGTTCCGCGGCGCCGATCGGGTACACCGGGGATCATGGAGAGCACCGTGGTCCGGGTGTCCACCGGTACCAGCGAGGCCGTGCACGACATCACGGCCGAATGCGAGCGGTTCGCCGCGTCGGCGGGCGGCGACGGGTTGCTGCACGTCTTCGTCCCGCACGCCACCGCCGGCGTGGCGATCATCGAACTGGGGTCGGGCAGCGACGACGACCTGCTGGCGGCCCTGGGCGACCTGCTGCCCGCGGACGACCGGTGGCGCCACGCGCACGGGTCGCGGGGGCACGGGCGGGCGCACGTGATGCCCGCGATCGTCCCGCCGTTCGCGACGCTGCCGGTCGTCGGCGGGCGCCTCGCGCTCGGCACGTGGCAGTCGGTGGCCCTGGTCGACCTCAACGTGGACAATGCGGAGCGCCAGGTTCGGTTGTCTTTCGTCAAAGGATGAGTTGAGGCCTATCACCCTCCGTGGACGTGCGGTGACGGCGATCTCCGTATTCGGGTCGATGAGGCCACCAAATGCCGGGAAGACACTTGCGCAACGGGGCCTCACTTGTGTGAACTGTCCCGCAAACACCGCGCAGGTGCGGACGGGCCACCCGTCTCGGGGGGTCGGAAGGACACGAGCACGGCACCGTGCGGACTGACGACAATGGGAGGACTTTCGTGAGCGCGACCGCGGGTCAGGCGCAGTCTGAGCGCAGCCTGGCCGAACGGCTCGGCCTCAAGGCGGGCCAGGTGGTGCAGGAGATCGGCTACGACGACGACGTCGACGAGGAGCTTCGTCGCTCCGTCGAGGAACTCACGGGGAACGAGCTGGTCGACGAGGACTACGAGGACGTGGTCGACATCGTGCTGCTGTGGTGGCGCGAGGATGACGGCGATCTGTTCGAGGGCCTGACCGACGCGATGATCCCGCTCACCGGGGGCGGCAACATCTGGCTGCTGACGCCGAAGGCGGGCCGGGACGGGCATGTGGAGCCGAGCGACATCGGCGAGGCGGCGCAGACCGCCGGCCTGTCGCAGACCAGCAGCGTCAGTGCCGCCAAGGAATGGTCCGGCACGCGGCTGGTCGCGCCCAAGGTCCGCAAGTAGCGGCGGGGCTGGAGCCACTCTTGGCCGTCGACGTAGGCGATGCCGCGCCGGACTTCGAGCTGAGGGACCAGCACGGCGCCCCGGTGAGGCTGTCGGGCTTCCGCGGTGACAGGAACGTCGTCCTGGTGTTCTACCCGCTGGCCTTCAGCGGCGTGTGCACGGGCGAGCTGTGCACGATCCGGGACGAACTGCCCAGCCTGGGCGATCCGGACGACGTGCAGGTGCTCGCGGTCTCGGTCGACTCGATGTTCGCGCTGCGGGCCTGGTCCGACCAGGAGAGATTCGATTTCCCGCTGCTGTCGGACTTCTGGCCGCACGGCGGGACGGCACGAGACTACGGAGTGTTCGACGAGGAGAAGGGGCTGGCGTTGCGCGGCACCTTCGTCATCGACACCGAGGGCGTGGTGCGCTGGAAGGTCGTGAACGCCATTCCGGACGCACGCGACATCGGCGAGTACCGCAAGGCGCTCGCCGAACTCTGAGCGAAACGGACCGGTTCCGGTGCCGTCCGAGACCATCCGGAACGGATGGCCGGAACCGGTCCCCCGCACCCTTGGAGGTGTGATGCCCTGCTTCCGCTGCGGGGCGCGGCAGACCGACCCCGTGCGCGGCGCGAGCCCGTGGAAGCGCGGGGTGCGGGCCGACCACCAGGTACTGGTCTGCCCGGCCTGCCAGGCCGTCCACGACTGGGCGGACGCCCTGGACCGCTGCGCGGCGTGCGGCTCGGCCGCCCTGGTCTGCCGGCTCGGAGAGGTGGAGTGCCGCGACTGCGGGCACACCCGCGACGCCGTCCGGGATGATCTCGGCGACGCCGACCTGGTGCACTCGGGCGCGCAGCCTCCCGCCGACGGGGGCCTGTCGGAGGAGGTCGCGGCGGCGCTGTCGCGCGTCCTGAAACGGGGCCCGGCCGGCTGATCCGGGCGCCGAGGGCGGCGTCCGATTCGTACGCCTCGTCCGGTCTTGACGGGGTGTTTCGCCTGCTGCGACGCTTCGCGGGTGCCGATCGTCCTGCTACGCCTGGTCAACCGGATCACCGGGCGGTCCTGGCGCGTGCCCGCGCTCGTCCTCGCGGGCGCGTTCCTGCTGGGCTGGCTGCTGATCGCGGTGTTCGAGAAGCCGGGCGCGGATCTCAAGAACCCGTCCCAGTACATCTGGTACTTCCTGGTCAGCGGCACCACCACCGGGTACGGCGATCTCGCGCCGGAGACGGTCGGCGGCCGGATCGGCGGCGTGCTGATCATCGTGGCCGGTCTCACCGCGGGGCTCGTGCTGTTCGCCGAGCTGACGCTCTGGATGGCGAAGGGCAGGACCATGAAGGCGAGCGGGCAGGCGCGGCTGCACAGGCGGCGGCACGTCGTGATCGTCGGATACGAGCGGGACGCCCTGCGCGCCGTCATCGGCCAGCTCCGCGCCGACCCCGACTTCGCGCGGACGCCCGTCGTCACGGTCTTCTGGCCGGGGCAGCTGGCGGGCGAGAACCCCGATCCCGACCTGTACGACGTCGTCGCGTTCGACGAGACCGCCTACGAGAGGGCGTGCATGGAGCACGCGCGCACGGCCGTGGTCGTGGGGCACTCCGACGACGAGACCGTCCGGGTGATGCTCGGCGTCGCGGCCTACCTGCGGCGGAAGGGCGCGCCTCCGGTCCACCTGCTGGCGGGGGTGCGCGACGGCGGCCGCCGCGCGGAGATCACCGAGGCGCTGGAGCTGATCAGCACCGACATCGAGCCGGTGGACATCGACGACCCCGCCGTGGTCGCCGTCGCCATCCGCAACCCGGGCGTCGCGGCGATCTACCACAACCTCGCGAGCACGCTCGACAGCGACGGGACGCTCTACCGCGTCGACGTCCCCGAGGACGCCGGCGAGTGGTCGCGCCTCGACGTCGCGGTCTTCCTCCTGCACCGGGGGAGCACGCTGCTCGCGGTCGGCGAATCGCACGGACCGAACGCCCGGTTCCGGCTCACCGCCCTCCCGGACGAGCGCATCCGCGGCGGCCAGTCCCTCGCCGTGGTCGCCCCCGACCGCCCGGAGATCCCCTGGCACGAGCTGTGAGGGACCGGGAGAGCGCCCCGCGCGCCCGCATGGGCGCTCTCCCGGTGGCCGCGAGCGCGCGGCCCGGGGCACAGGTCCGAAGCCCCGGGGCCTCCCCGCGCACACGCGGAGCCAAGCGCGTTATGCGTGTTCTCTGTGGGGGCGCCCCCCCACGCCCTTCGGTTCGCTTCGCTCAAGCGTGTGCTTTGTGGGGGGGCGACCCCCCACACCCCCCGGTTCGCTTCGCTCAAGCTGCTTGCCGGTGGTCTGCGTCGAGCAGGTGGTACAGCAGGAGCAGCTGGGTGATGGCGAGGGGGTCGCTGGTTCCGGAGTCGCCGAGGCGGCCGAGCGCGCCGGGGTCGGGGAGACCGGTGCCGGCGCGGGGGCCGAGACGCTCCCAGATGGCCTTCTTGACCACCTGCGACTCCTCGGGCGAGACGTATCCGTGCACGTGCAGGGCGTCGACGGGACGGCCGTCGGTGTCGCGGTGCAGCCGCAGGTGCATGGCGGTCCCGGTGTCGCCGGCGCCGCCGTCCAGGACGTCCGCCAGCTCGGGGTGGTCGATGGTCGGACGCAGCAGCAGCTCCGCCGACAGGGGCGTCCCCGGCGGGTCGAGGCGGCCGGCGACCGGCGCGAACCGGACGACGATGTCGGCGTGCTTGCGCTGGGGCCGGACGTAGGCGGCGCTGTCCGGTTCGCGCCGGGCCAGCTCCGCCATGACCTGCTCGGGGCTGTAGCCGCGCTTCTCGCAGTCGCGGCGGACCTTCCAGGAGTGCCGCAGCGGCTCGGGCGGGTCGAGGTAGACGGTGATGTCGAAGCAGGCCCGCGCGAGCCGGGTGTGCAGCGGGAGCAGCCCCTCGACGATCACGAAGTCGCGGGGCTCGACCAGTTCCGGCCGGACGAGCTTCCCGGTCGCGTGGTCGTACACCGGCTTGAGGATCGGCTCGCCCATGGACAGCAGCTGCAGGTGCTGCTCCATGACGTCGATGTGGTTGCAGTCGGGGTGCAGCGCCGTGAACGGCCTGCCGGCCCGTTCGGCGCGGTCGTAGCGGTGGTAGTCGTCCACGCACACCGCGGTCATCCGGTCGGCCCCCAGACACCGCACAAGCCCCCTGGTCAGCGTGGTCTTGCCCGCCGCGCTGTCCCCCGCGATGGCGAGCATGACGGGGCGGCGGCCCGACCCGCGCGCCCGGAGCATATGCACGATCCGATGGGGCACCTGGCTCCTCCGTCCTGCGGAATTCAGTTTTCGTGGTGCAGCGTAGGCGGGGGCGCCGGGCCGTTCTTCCCCCAAACAGGGGAGAGCGGGGGTGAACCCGCGGGACGCCTTCCCCGGCACGGCTACTGATGAGTAGCTTCCGGTTGTTATCGTGCCGGGATGGGCGCCCCCGTACGCGTCGTCCTGGTGGACGACCACGAGATGATCCTCGCCGGGCTGACCGCGATGCTGGCCGGGTTCTCCGGCCGGGTGCGCGTCGTCGGGCAGGCGGGGACGGGGGAGGAGGCGGCCCGGCTGGTCACCGCCCTGCGCCCGGACGTCGTCCTGCTGGACGTGCGGCTCGGCCCCGAGAGCGGCCTCGACCTGTGCCGGCTGATCACGGGCCGGGTGCCGGAGTCGCGGGTGGTGTTCCTGTCGGTGTACGACGACGAGCAGTACGTCTTCGAGGCGCTGCGGGCCGGGGCGGGCGGTTACCTGCTCAAGCGGGTGGACGGCCCGGAGCTCGTCCGGCGGCTGGAGGAGGTCGCGCAGGGCGAGACGGTCGTCGACCCGACGCTCGCGGGCCGGATGGCGGTGACCGCGGCGCGCCTCACCCGCGGCGAGTTCTGGCCCGGCGCGAACCGGGGCCTCACCCAGCGCGAGAGCGAGGTGCTGTCGCTGCTCGTCGGCGGCCTGTCGAACAAGGCGATCGCGGCGCGGCTGGTGCTGAGCGAGGAGACCGTGAAGAGCCACCTGCGCGCCCTGTACCGCAAGCTGGAGGTGACCGACCGGTCGGCGGCGATCGCGGTCGCGCTGCGGGAGGGGCTGTTCCGGTGACGGCCCCGCTGGAGCTGCTCGCCGGGCGCGGCGGCGACCTCCTGGTCCGCGTCGCGGGGGTGGCCTGTTCCGGCCGCGAGCTGCCGGGGATGGCCGAGCGGCTGGCCGAGCTGGTCGTCCGGTCCGCGGAGGCGCTCACGTTCTGCGACGTCTACGTGCTGGACGACGACGGGCGCGTCCTCGAACGGCCGGGCGCGGCCGTCCCGCTGGGGGAGGGGGACGCCGGCCGGGCCGCCGCGCACGGCCGGGTCCGCGCCCATCGGGACGGGCGCGGCGCCGCGATCCCCGTGCACGACGAGGGCGCCGTGATCGCGGTCGTGGACGTCCGGTCCGCGGGCCCGTGCCCGCCGGGCGACCTGGCGCTCGCCGCCGCGCTCGCCGGGCTGTTCGCGCCGGTGCTGTCCTCGTGCCGGCGGCTGCGCGCCGCCCGGGAGCGCGAGCACGCGGCCGAGCGGTTCGCCGAACGGGCCGTCGAGGCGCAGGAGGCCGAGTGGTCGCGGCTGAGCCGCGAGATCCACGACGGCGTCGCGCAGCGGCTCGCCAGCCTCGGCTTCCACCTGTCGGCGGCCGAGCGCGCGATCCCCGAGCACCATCCCGAGGGGCTCGCGCAGATCATGATGGCGCGGCGGCTCTGCGAGCTGGCCGCGGCCGAGACCCGCGCGGCGATCGGGGGCCTGCGCCCGCCCGTCCTGGACGATCTCGGCCTGTCGGCGGCGCTCGCCACGCTAGCCCGGGAGGCCGGGGACGGGCCGGGCGCCCCGTCCGGCCCGCTCGACGTGACGGTCACCGTCGAGGGCGAGCTGGAGGACGAGCTGCCCGACCACGTCCAGACCGCCCTGTACCGGATCGCGCAGGAGGCGGTGGGCAACAGCCTGCGGCACGCGGACGCGACCCGCGTCGACCTGCTGCTGGAGCACTCCCGCGACCGGGTCCGGCTGAAGGTCGCCGACGACGGGGCCGGCTTCTCCATCCGGGACGTGCTCGCGCAGGGAGGCCGGGGCCGCCGTCCCGACTCCTACGGGCTGCGCGGCATGCGGGAGCGCGCCGAGCTGCTCGGCGGGCGGTTCACGGTGACGAGCCGTCCGGGCGCCGGCACGACCGTGGAGGCGGTCGTCCCGATCCCCGGCCGCCGCCGGGTCACGCCGGATCCAGCACCCGGAAGGTGATCCCGGCCTTCACCAGCCGGTCGGTCAGCGCGTCGCCCATCGCGGCGGCGGTCGTGACCTGGCCGGACGTCGCGGGCAGGTCGTCGTGGGCGAGGCACAGCGCCGACTCGGCGAGCATCTTCGCCGTCTCGCCGTAGCCCGGATCGCCGCCCGCGACCTCGGTGACGACGCGCTCGCCGCCGCCCTCGCCGACGAACGTCATGCGGAACCAGTGGCGTGCGCGCTGCTCCTCGGACGGCCCGTCCCCCGGCGTGCGGAGCCGCAGCAGCAGGTTGCGGGTGGGCGGGAGCGCGGCGAGCGCGAGGAGGGCGCCGGAGCCCGCCGCCATCCCGGCGGCCGTGGCGAGGCGCCGGACCGCGATGTAGTGGCCGTAGGAGAAGTCGGGCCCGTACCGGTCGAGCGAGGCCGCCGACCGGACGACGATCTGCGGGTCGATGGTCGGAAGCGGCAGCGTCCAGCCGCCGCCGATGCGGGCCTTCGGCGCCGGGCGCCGCGAGATGCGGACCCTGCGGCCCGCGGGCGGCTCCTCCACCTTGCGGCGTTCGCGCTCGGCGCGCACCATGCCCGCGGCGTCCGCGAAGATGCCGACCGCCGAGTGCAGGGTGCCGCCGGACGCGTCCCCGCGCACGCGCAGGAACCCCTCCACATGCAGCGGGACGCCTTCCGGGAGCTGCTTGACCGTGAAGTAGGCGCCGAGGTCGTGCGGGATCGAGTCGAACCCGCAGGCGTGCACGATCCGGGCGCCGCTGCGCACGGCCTCCCGGTGGTACTCGACGTACATCCGGTCGACGAACGTCGGCTCGCCGGTGAGGTCGACGTAGTCCGTGCCCGCGCGCGCACATGCCGCCACCAGCGGCTCCCCGTACCGGACGTAGGGTCCGACCGTCGTGATGACGACACGCGCCGACGTCGCGACGTCCTCGATGGAGGCGGCGTCGGTGGTGTCGGCGTGCAGCAGCGGAAGGTCGGCGCACGCGGGGTTCAGCTTCGCCAGCCGGTCGCGGACGGCGGTCAGCTTCGCCCGGTTGCGGCCGGCGAGCGCCCAGCGCGTGCCCGGACCGGCGTGCCGGGCCAGGTACTCGGCGGTGAGGGCGCCGGTGAAGCCGGTGGCGCCGAACAGGACGACGTCGTACGGGCGTTCGGCGGTCATGAGGGCCCCTTTCACGGTTCCGAACCCGATTCTGTCGTTTTCGGGCCTCGGCGTGTGCACGGGCACGCCGATGTGAGGGACCGCACTCCTCTAGGGTTGCTCCGGTGATGCGGATGGTGGCGTGGTGACCGGGCTCGCCGTGGCGATGGACGTCGTCGCCGCGGGGTTCTTCGCGTGGTTCCTGGTGCTGGTGACCCGCAGGAGGGGCGTGCCCGGCGACGAGGGCGGCCGGTCCGTCGCGATGGTCCTCATCGCGGTCAGCCTGGGGCTGCTGTCGGTGTCGCTGTGGAGCCTGCCCTAGCGGGGGTCCAGCCCGGCGCGTCCAGCAGGTGCCGGACGAACAGCAGCGTCGTCGGCGTCGGCGCGGCCCCGGAGGCCGCGTGCCACGGCCGGTCGAGCGGCATTCCCGGCGCGCCGACCACCACGAGCCGCCCCGCCTCCAGCTCGGCGCCGACCGCGTCCCGCGACACCAGGGCCACCCCCAGCCCCGCCGCCGCGCCCGCGACCACCGCGCCGTTCGAGCCGAGCACGAGCCGCGGCGGCGCGGTCTCCCGCTCGGCCAGGTAGGCGTCCGCGCTGGCCCGCGTCCCCGAGCCCGGCTCGCGCATCACCCACGGCGTGCGCGCGAGGTCGAACCCGGCCGCGACGTCCGGCGCGCCGACCACGACCAGCTCGTTCGGGCGCCTCGCCAGCACGGTCGCCGCGGCCCCCGCCGGGGGACGGCCGGCCAGCACGAGGTCGGCCTCGTGCGCGGCGAGGCTGCTCCAGACCTGGCGGCGCGGCCCCACCTCCAGCGTCAGCTCGACCTCGGGCCACCGTTCCCGGAACGAGGCCAGCAGCTCGGGAAGGAGCTGGTCGGCGGCCGTCGTGACCGCCGCCAGCCGCAGCGTCCCGCGGCCGGGATCGGCCGCGCCGCGCGCCGCGGCCCGCCCCTCCTCCAGCAGCCCGAGCACCTGCCGCGCGTACCCGGCGTAGGCGGTGCCCGCCGCGGTCA
Source organism: Actinomadura sp. B10D3 (assembly GCF_039871695.1). Classification (NCBI taxonomy): domain Bacteria; kingdom Bacillati; phylum Actinomycetota; class Actinomycetes; order Streptosporangiales; family Thermomonosporaceae; genus Actinomadura; species Actinomadura sp. B10D3. Next base: position 142,515 of record NZ_JBDPLY010000018.1, on the reverse strand, counting down.
GGCCGATGCCGCGCCCCTGCTTGCGGACGAGCGGGACGCCGAGATCGCGGGTCAGCGCGGCCACCGCCGCCGACACCGCGGACTCGGTCACGTACAGCCGCCGCGCCGCCGCCCGCACGGACCCGGTGTCGGCGAGCGCGACGAACGTCCGCAGCCGTGCTTCCGTCACGCTTCCGGCCTCCTAATCCCGACGAAGTCGGCTCGGGGCGTGGGGGGTCGCCTCCCACAGGCAGCATGGTCAAGCGAATGCTTGATGGTCACCGTAGAACACTTGATGGACAGCGCAAGTGTCGGGCCGCGAAGCTCGACCCGTCACGGTTCCACGAGGCTCCAGGCTGAAGGAGAGCGGCGATGAGCTCGGGCAGATGGTCGGCGGGCGTGATCCCCTACGCGGAGATGGGCTACTGGCGTCCGGACTACGAGCCGAAGGACAGCGACATCCTCGCCGCCTTCCGGATCACCCCCCAGCGGGGCGTGCCGCCGGAGGAGGCCGGCGCGGCCGTCGCGGGCGAGTCGTCCACCGCGACCTGGACGGTCGTGTGGACGGACCGGCTCACGTCCTACGAGAACTACCAGGGCAAGTGCTACAAGGTGGAACCCGTCCCGGGGCAGGGCGACCAGTTCATCGCCCACATCGCCTACGACCTCGACCTGTTCGAGGAAGGGTCGATCGCGAACCTGACGTCGTCCATCATCGGGAACGTCTTCGGATTCAAGGCGCTCAAGGCGCTGCGCCTGGAGGACATGCGAATCCCGCCCCACTACGTGAAGACGTTCCAGGGGCCGGCCCACGGCATCGTCATGGAACGCGAGTACCTCGGCAAGTTCGGCCGTCCGCTACTGGGAGCGACCGTCAAGCCCAAGCTCGGCCTGTCCGCGCGTAATTACGGACGCGTCGTCTACGAGGCGCTCCGCGGCGGCCTCGACTTCACCAAGGACGACGAGAACATCAACTCCCAGCCGTTCATGCGGTGGCGGGACCGATTCCTCTACTGCATGGAGGGCGTCAACCGGGCCCAGGCCGCGACCGGTGAGGTCAAGGGCCACTACCTCAACGTCACCGCCGCGACGATGGAGGACATGTACGAGCGCGCCGAGTTCGCGAAGGAGCTCGGCAGCGTCGTCGTGATGATCGACCTCACGATCGGCTACACGGCGATCCAGTCGATGGCCGCATGGGCGCGCAGGAACGGCGTCCTTCTGCACCTGCACCGCGCGGGGCACTCCACTTACACGCGGCAAAAAACGCACGGCGTGAACTTCCGCGTCATCGCCAAGTGGATGCGCCTGGCGGGCGTCGACCACATCCACGCCGGGACGGTCGTCGGCAAGCTGGAAGGCGACCCGAACAGCGTCCGCGGCTACTACGACACGCTCCGCCTGAACAAGGTCGAGGCCGATCCGGTGAAGGGCCTGTACTTCGACCAGGAATGGGCGTCGATGCCCGGGACGATGCCCGTCGCCTCCGGCGGCATCCACGCCGGGCAGATGCACCAGCTCCTGCACTACCTGGGCGAGGACTCGATCCTCCAGTTCGGCGGCGGGACGATCGGCCACCCCATGGGCATCGCCGCCGGCGCCACCGCCAACCGCGTCGCGCTCGAAGCGATGATCAAGGCCCGGAACGAGGGCCGCGACTACCTCGCCGAGGGCCCCGACATCCTGCGCGCCGCCGCCAAGCACAGCCGCGAGCTCGACATCGCCCTGTCCACCTGGGGCGACATCACCTTCACCTACGAGTCCACCGACACCCCCGACGTCGTCGAAACCCCGGTGAGCATCTGATGCGGATCACCCAAGGCACCTTCTCCTACCTGCCCGACCTCACCGACGAGGACATCGCCGCGCAGATCGCCTACGCGCTCGGCCAGGGCTGGCCGTGCTCGGTCGAGTTCACCGACGACCCGCACCCGCGCAACCCCTACTGGGAGATGTGGGGGCTGCCGATGTTCGACCTCGCCGACCCGGCCGGCGTCCTCTACGAGATCAACGAGTGCCGCACGGCGTACCCGCACCACTACATCCGGCTGAGCGCCTACGACGCCCGCTACGGACGGCAGACCACCGCGTTGCAGTTCATCGTCCAGCGCCCGGCCGAGGAGCCCGGCTTCCGGCTCGACCGGACCGAGACGTCCGACCGGCGCGTCCGGTACACGCTGCACCCCTACGCGCTCGACCGTCCCGAAGGCGACCGCTACGGGGCGGGACGTTGACCGAGCGGCCCGGCTTCGGGATGCGCCGGAACGGCTCCCCGGTGGAGGACGCCGGGGAGCCGCTCCCGCCCGGCGCCCGGGTCGACCTCGCCAGGGAACGCGACGACTCGCAGGCCGGAGCCGTCCTGGACGCCCTCGACGCCGACCTCGTCGGCCTCGCCCCGGTCAAGACCCGCATCCGCGAGATCGCCGCGCTGCTGCTCGTCGACCGCGTCCGGGCCCGGTTCGGCATCGACTCGGGACGTCCCAGCCTGCACATGTGCTTCACCGGCAGCCCCGGGACGGGCAAGACCACCGTCGCCGTCCGGCTCGCCGAACTGCTGCACCGCCTCGGCTACGTCCGCCGCGGCCACCTCGTCTCCGTTACCCGCGACGACCTCGTCGGCCAGTACGTCGGCCACACCGCCCCCAAGACCAAGGAGGTCCTGAAACGGGCCATGGGCGGCGTCCTGTTCATCGACGAGGCCTACTACCTCTACAGGGCCGAGAACGAGCGCGACTACGGGCAGGAGGCCATCGAGACCCTCCTCCAGGTCATGGAGAACCAGCGGGACGACCTCGTCGTCGTCCTCGCCGGCTACAAGGACCGCATGGACTCCTTCTTCGCGTCCAACCCCGGCATGAGCTCCCGCATCGCCCACCACATCGACTTCCCCGACTACGAACCGGAGGAGCTGGAGGCCATCGGCCGGCTGATGATGGCCCGCGATGGCTACACCCTCGCCCCCGAGGCCGAACCGGTCTTCCGCGACTACCTCGCCCGCCGCCGCGAGCAGCCCCGCTTCGCCAACGCCCGCTCCGTCCGCAACGCCATCGAACGCGCCCGCCTCCGCCACGCCGGCCGCCTCCTCGCCGCCGGCGAGGTGGGCCGCGACGACCTCACCACCCTCCACCCGGACGACTTCCTCCCCAGCCGCGTCTTCCAGGGCGACGCCGCCCGGCCCGGCACGTGACCGGCGTCACGTCCGAACCGGGGATGAGCCTCCAGATGTCCTAGTGTTGTGCGCAGGACACGTGGAGGTGGGGGAGAAGTTGCTGAACCCTGAGGATCTGTACGAGCTTGACGGCGACCTGCCGGAGATGACGGGTCCGGTGCTGCTGCACAGCCTCGACGGTTTCGTGGACGCCGGGTCCACCGGCCAGCTCGTGCGGGAGCACCTCCTGGAGGCGCTGGAGCACCGCGTCATCGCCCGCTTCGACGTCGACTCCCTGATCGACTACCGCGCCCGCCGGCCGCCGATGACCTTCGACCGCGACCACTGGGCCTCCTACGAGGCGCCCGAGCTGGTCGTGCGGCTGCTCCGCGACGATGTCGGCAGCCCGTTCCTGATGCTGTCCGGCCCCGAGCCCGACCGGCTGTGGGAGGGCTTCACCGCGTCCATCCTGCACCTGGTGAAACGGCTCGACGTCGGGCTGGTCGTCGGCTTCCACGGCATCCCGATGGGCGTCCCGCACACCCGCCCCGTCGGCACCACCGCGCACGCCACCCGGCCCGAGCTGATCACCCGCAACTCCTGGTTCGACAAGGTCCAGGTGCCCGGCAGCGCCGCCGGGCTGCTGGAGCTGCGGCTCGGCGAGGCCGGCCACGACGCCGTCGGGTTCGCCGTCCACGTCCCGCACTACCTGGCGCAGTCCGCCTACCCGGCCGCCGCCGTCGCCGCCCTGGACGCGATCGTCTCCGTCACCGGGCTCGTGCTGCCCGTCGAGCGGCTCCGGGAGGCCGCCGCCGCCACCGACGCCGACATCGCCGAGCAGGTGGACGGCAACGACGAGGTCGAGAAGGTCGTACGGGCCCTGGAGCAGCAGTACGACGCGTTCGCCGGCGCCGCCGAGCGCGACAACCTGCTCGCCGAATCGCAGGACATGCCCACCGCCGAGGAGCTCGGCGCCCAGTTCGAGCGCTTCCTCGCCGAGCAGGACGGCCCGGACACGGCCGGGTAGACATATCCCGTCCGCCGGTGGGTAGGCGACGCCCCGAGAGGGGAGGTCCGCATGGCCCAGAAGGTGAACGAAGTGATGACGCCGGTGCCGGTGGCGGTGTCCCCGGACACCAGCCTGGTGGAGGTCGGCGACCTGATGCGCCGGCACGGCATCGGCGACGTCCTGGTCGTCCACGAGGGCCGCCTCCGGGGCCTGGTCACCGACCGCGACATCGTCGTCCGCGCCGTCGCCGCCCAGCGCGACATGGCCGCCACCAAGGTCGCCGAGATCTGCTCCACCAACATGATCACGATCACGCCCGGGGAGGACGCCGACGCCGCCGTCCGCCTCATGCGGCGGCACGCCGTCCGCCGCCTCCCGGTCGTCGACGGCGACCGCCCGATCGGCATGGTCTCGATCGGCGACCTCGCCGTCCAGCGCGACGAGCGCTCCGCCCTCGCCGACATCAGCGCCGAACCGCCCAACACATGATCACGCTGAAGCTGCCGGACGCCGAGCTCGGAGGCGACCTCACCATCCCGGACGCCGCGACGGGCGCCGTCCTCTTCGCTCACGGCAGCGGCAGCTCCCGGCACAGCCCCCGCAACCGCGCGGTCGCCCAGGGCCTCAACGCCGCCGGCATCGGCACCCTCCTCATCGACCTCCTCACCGAGCACGAGGACGAGATCGACCGCGTCACGGCCGCCCTCCGCTTCGACATCGAAATGCTCACCCTCCGCCTCATCGGCGCGATCGACGCGCTCGCGGACGGCCTCGAATCCGCCCCCCACACCGCGGGGCTCCGCATCGGCCTGTTCGGCGCGAGCACCGGCGCCGCCGCCGCCCTCGCCGCCGCCGCGGCCCGCCCTCAGATCGGCGCGGTGGTCTCCCGCGGCGGGCGCCCCGACCTCGCGGGCCCGTCCCTGCCCCGTGTCCGGGCCCCCGTCCTGCTGATCGTCGGCAGCCGGGACACCGAGGTCCTGGAGCTGAACCGGGGGGCGGCCCAGAGCCTGGAGAACTCCGAGATACACGTCGTCTCCGGCGCGGGCCACCTCTTCGAGGAGCCGGGCGCGCTCGAAGAGGTCACCACGCAGGCCGCCGACTGGTTCAACCGACACCTGTGATGCACGACGTCATCGTGGTCGGCGCGGGCCCGGCCGGATCCGCCGCCGCGACCCACCTCGCCCGCTCGGGCCTGGACGTCCTCGTCCTGGAGAAGACGTCCTTCCCCCGCGAGAAGATCTGCGGCGACGGCCTCACGCCCCGCGCCGTCCGCGAGATTTTCGGCATGGGCGACGGCACCTGCAACGCCCGGCGTGGCCCTCCTCCGCACCGACCACCCCGACTCTCGGCCGCGCCTTCACCCGCGCCATCGACGACCCCCGCGCCATGCGCCTGGCCACCCGCCACGGCCTCGCCCACCCGCCCCTGATGCGCCTGGCCCTCAAGACCCTCGGCGCCCTCCCCTGACCGTTTCGCGAAGCCCCTCCAGAACCAGGTACGCTTTCCCGGCACCAGGGCGCGTAGCTCAGGGGTAGAGCACTCGCCTTACAAGCGAGGAGTCGCAGGTTCGAAACCTGCCGCGCCCACCAGCGAAAACCCCCTGTTCCCGATCACCGGAACAGGGGGTTCGTGCCATGAGCGGTCGCGCCTCTTGGGGCGGGATTGTTAAGGCTCTCTGCGGGGTTTAGAGGCCGTGGTGGGTCGCGTTGAGGGTTAGGGCTGCCACATCTAGGGAGAAGAACACGGACCAAGCGCCGAGATGGTAGTCGCGGGCCCGCAGGTGGACCACGAACGCGCCGAGGAAGTACAGCACCAGGCCGGTGGCCGCGAGCGTGCCCAGCGGCGGTACGGCGAACCCGGTCACCAGCCCGAGCGCCCCCGCCGCCAGTAGGGTGCCCAGTGGGAGCATCCAGGTCCGGGGCACGCGCAATTTGTCCGCCTGGCTCTGCGGGTACGGGTGGCCGATGAAGTTGGCGATGGCGGCCAGGCCGTTGACGGCCGCGGCGAGCACAGTGACCAGGACGTAGGTCGCGAACACGAAAGGTGTCCTTTCCGTGAGGACGGCGGTTGTTCGCCTCACGGACGAGGTGACTCTCCGATCTGTGACAGATCTGCGTGGTGGACGCCCGACAGCTTCTCTGGGTTGCTGACCACGTGAATTGTGTCGATCATGCCGTCGACCAGGTGCAACGTGACCGTCAGCACGGGTGTGCGTTGTGAGTACAGGACGATTCCCGGGCCGTCGTTGACCGGGAGCACCCGAGCCCGAGCGTCGCCCGGCCTGCGCTGGTAGAGGACGATCAGTGCGTGGGCCACGTACCGGTGCCCGTGGACCGGCTTGCGTGGCGCGCCGGTGAGGCCGCCGCCGTCGCTGACCATGGTCACGTCCGGCGCCAGGATCTCCAGCAGAGCCTCCAGATCACCGCCGTTGCAGGCTGCCAGGAAGCGCTCGGTGACCCGCCGCCTGGTCGCGGGGTCAGCGTCGTAGCGCCGGCGGCGTGCCTCGACCGCCTTCCTGGCGCGATGCGCGATCTGCCGGACGCTCGCCTCACTGCGCCCGACGAACGCGGCGATCTCGCCGTGTTTGTAGCCGAACGCCTCGTTCAGCACGAAGACGGCGCGCTCCATCGGGGTCAGGGCCTCCAGGACGAGGAGCATCGCGGTCGATACCGAATCGGCGCTCACCACGTTGTCTGCGACATCCGGAAGAGTCAGCAGCGGTTCGGGCAGCCAAGGCCCGACATAGGTTTCCCGCCGCACGCGTGCACTGCGCAGGTGGTCGATCGCCAGCCGCGTGACCACCCGCACCAGGTAACCCTCGGGATCGGCGACGGTGCCGATCTCGACGCGGCTCCACCGAAGCCAGGCGTCCTGGACCACGTCCTCCGCTTCGGTGACACTGCCCAATACTCGGTAGGCTACGGCGTGCAGCAGGTTGCGGTGCTCGGCGAACGCCTGCTTGGCCGCGGCCCTGCGCGGCGCCGCGTCGCCGGCCATTGCCGTCCTCCCTTACCAGCGGTCAGCAGCGGTCGACCCGGCAGCGCCCATTGGCGTCCGGGCCGTAGGCTGCGGCTATCGTTTCGGAGCCTGGCCAGCGGCTGTAGGTGGGGGACTGGGGCCAGCCCTCTGGGGAGTCCTGCCATTCCTCCTGGCGGCCGTAGGGCAGGATGTCGATCAGGGCGAAGGTGTGGGTGAGCTGCTCGGTGCCGCGGCCGTTGGTGTGCCAGGTGCGGTAGACGGTGTCGCCGTCGCGCAGGAAGACGTTGACCGCGAAGCCGCCGCCAGGGGGTGCGCCCACGTCGGTGCCGAAGGTGCTGTTGGCGGTGGAGTACCAGGTCATCTTGTTGCCCACGCGGCGCTTGTAGGCGAGGGCCTCGTCGATCGGGCCCTGGGTGACGATGACGAACCTGGCGTCGTAGGCGTCCAGGAACTCCAGCCGCGTGAACTGCGACGTGAGGCCCGTGCAGCCCGGGCACTGCCAGGTCTCGCCCGGGAACCACATGTGGTTGTAGACGATCAGTTGCGACTTGCCGTCGAAGACGTCGGCCAGGGAGACCGGGCCGTCCTCGCCCTCCAGGGTGTAGTCGGGCATCTCGACCGCGGGCATGCGGCGGCGCTGGGCGGCGATCGCGTCGAGTTCGCGGGTCGCGGCCTTCTCCCGGGCGCGGAGTTCGTCGAGGTGGCGTTGCCAGGTCTCGGTGTCCACGACGGTCGGTAGGGCCTTCATCTGTTCCTCCGAAGCTTGTGGTCTTTATGTGGACCACGTCCGTTCGTCGGATTCATCGGTCCCCGGACGGGGGTTTGTCGCCGAGGCTCAGGAGGAGGGTGCGGAGAGTAGCGGCCAGGTCGTTCTGCTGGTGGTCGTCCAGGGCGGCCAGGAGGCGGTGTTCGTTCTCGACGTGGGCGGCCACGGCTCGGTCGATGAGCTCGCGGCCCTTGGGGGTGAGGGCGACGATCACCGTGCGGCGGTTGGCGGGGTCGACGTCGCGGGTGACGTAGCCCTTGGCGACGAGCCGGTCGAGGCGGTTCGTGACGGCGCCCGAGGTGACCATCGAGGAGCGGGCCAGCGCGCCCGCGGTCATGCCCTCGGACGAGCCGGCGCGCCGGAGGGTGGCGAGGACGTCGAACTCGCCCCGTTCCAGGCCGAACTCGTCGAAGAGGGCCTTGAGGTCGCGTTCGACGATGCGGGTCAGCCGGGAGAGGCGGCCGAGGACGCCCATGGGGGACGCGTCGAGGTCCGGGCGGGCGCGGGCCCACTGTTCCAGGACGACGTCGACGGCGTCACGGGTCACCTGAACTCCTTAGCGTTGAACTGTTTGACGTCAAGGTATCAGCTTGTTAACGTCTCGGCGTTGAAGATTTCAACGTTGAGAGGTTCTGATGACTGTACCTTCGCGTCCGGCCCTGCGGGGCTGGGGAGGGGTCGCCGCCATCACGGCGAGCCTGTTCGTCTTCCTCACCACAGAGCTGATGCCCGTCGGGCTCCTCACTCCGCTGAGCGGGAGCCTGGACATTTCGGTCGGGGTCGCCGCGCTCATGGTCACGCTGTACGGCGTCTCGGCCGGGCTGGGCGTGACGTTCATCGTGGCGTGGACGAGGCGCGTCAACCGAAGGGTGCTGCTCGCCACGCTGCTGGCCATCCTGGCCGTGGGGAACCTGGTCACGGCTGTGTCGCCGAACTATCCGCTGGTCTTGGCGACGCGGCTCGTCATGGGGTTCGCCAGCGGGGTGTTCTGGGCCATCGGCGTGAGCATGGCGATGCGGCTCGTCCCGGAGCGTCAGGCGAGCAGGGCGTCCGCGGTCGTGATGTCCGGCATCTCGATCGCCACGGTGGTGGGCATACCGCTGGGGACGGTCCTGGAAGACCTCACCGGCTGGCGGACCACGTTCCTGATCTGGGCCGGCCTCAGCCTGGCGGTCCTCCTCGCGGTCGCCGTGATGGTGCCGTCGCTGCCGTCGGCGAACGCCGTGTCGGTGCGCGAGGTCTTCGGCCTTCCGCTGAAGAACGTGCCGCTCCGGTCGGTGCTGTTCACCGTCGTGCTGTTCGTGCTCGGCCACTTCGGGGCGTACACGTTCGTGCGGCCGTTCCTGGAGGAGAAGGCGTCCGCCGGGGCTCTCTTCATCACCATGGTGCTGATCGTCTTCGGTGTCGGGGGTGCGGTCGGGAACTTCGTCGCCGGATACACGGTGAACAGGAGCCTCAAGGGCAGCTTCGTGGTGGGGGGCGTGGGGCTTGTGGTGTCCCTGTTGTTGCTGCTCACGGTCGGGGGTAGCCAGGTCGGTGCGGTCGTCGCGCTGGTGCTGTGGGGGCTGTCGTTCGGCGTCGTGCAGTTGTCCCAGGTCAACATGACGCTGGCCGCCGCACCCGAGACGTTCGAAGCCGCGATGTCGCTCAACACCATGGCGTACAACACGTCCATCGCGCTCGGGGCGCTCTTCGGCGGACTGTTCGCCGACCATCTGGGCGTCACCAGCGTCGTCTGGCTCGGTGTCGCGCTGACGGCGGCTTCGCTGCTGGTCACTTCGGGGGCTGGTCGGAGGGCGTCGCGTCCTGCCGCCGAGGCCGCGGAGCCCAGCTTGATCAAGAAGTGAGCCCGGCGGAACCCCCTGTTCCCGGCGGGAACAGGGGGTTCCGTGCCGTCAGCGGTGGCACAGGCCGTTCGGCCTGGAGGTACCGCAGGAGTTGTGGCGGAAGCGGTTGGTGCCGCTGCCGCTGTTGTCGACCAGGTCGAACGGCGCATTGCCGCGGACGAGGTTGAACTTGATCAGGTTGTGCTTCGCGGGGCGCTGGGCCGGGCTCGGGAACAGGACGATCCCGCCGGAGTAGGGCAGCTTGCCGCGGTTCCCCTTCACGGTGTTCTTCTCGATCGAATTGTGGTCGCCGCCGAAGAGCAGGATGCCGGTGCCGCCGAGCGGCGGGACCGGGCCCTGGCCCGGGCAGAACCGGTTGTTCTTCTCGACCTGGTTCTTCCAGACCTTCGTGTGGCCCTGGCCGCCCTTCTGGCCGTCGTCGGCCAGGACGACGCCGGTGCAGTTGCCGACGAGCTTGTTGCCGTAGACCTTGACGTGCCGGGCGTGCCGGACCAGCACGCCGATCGCGTTGCCCGAAGCGTGATTGTGGGCGACGACGGTGCCGCGCGCGTTCCTGATGTCGCCGACGTAGAGGCCGGCGTCGAGGCGGTTGTCGATCGCGCGGTTGTGGACGAACGCACCGCGGGTCGAGTTGAACTCGGCGATGCCGTACTCGCCGTTCCGCGCGGCGAGGACGTGCGTGACGGTCAGCCGGTCGGTGTAGGTGCCGAAGACCCCGGTGTCCTTGAACCTCTCGACCTTCAGGCTCTTGATCGTGACGCCCCTGACCGGGTGCTTGGCCCGCCCGACCACGCAGAAGCCGTTGCCCGGCACCCCGGCCTTCCTGCAGTGGTCCTTGCGGCCCGGCCGGACGACGGTCCTGTCGCCCGCGCCGCGGATCGTCAGGCGCTTGCGGATCAGGACGCCCCCGTCGTAGCGGCCGGCCTTGAGCTTGATGACGTCGCCCGGCCTCGCGCGGTCGACGGCCTTCTGGATCGAGTGGCCCGGCCGCACGACATGGGTCCGCCCGCCCTTCCCGCCGGCGGTCGCCGCCTGGCCGGCCGGCGCGAAGGAGGCCAGCCCGCCCAGCGCGACGACCGTGCCGAGCGAGGCGCCGAGAATTCGCTTCATCCCATTCCCCCGAATCTGTTCACTGTGATGGGGAGCCGAAAGCGCGCCGTGGCGCCGACGGTTCCTCGATCATCTTGGAGTGGCCGGCCCATTGCGTCATTGCCATGGACGTAAACGTTCGGAGGCTTTAAGGGAAGCCGATGGGTGTTTATCACCGCTTGAGGAAGTCCAGGGTTTCCTTGACCGCCGGATTCTCGTGTCTGGACGGTGGGACGGGGTGGTGCGAGCCCGGCGAGCCGGGCGACGGCGCGTCCCCGGCCGCCCGAACGGGTGTGAGCAGAATCTCAGCAGGTCGCCTCGCGTGTTACATGGCGTTCACATAAGGGCAACAGATGCGAAATGCCTGGTTGGCACGTTCTGTGGAGCCGAAACCACCCACGGCCGGCGGACACGAAGGGGATCGACGTTGAGCTATAAGGCCGAGTACATCTGGATCGACGGCACCGAGCCGACCGCGCGGCTGCGGTCGAAGACGCGGATCCTCGCGGACGGTGCCGCCCTGCCGGACTGGGGTTTCGACGGGTCCAGCACGAACCAGGCGCCCGGCGACCGGTCCGACTGCGTCCTGAAGCCGGTCTTCTCCTGCCCCGACCCGATCCGCGGCGGCGACAACAAGCTGGTCCTGTGCGAGGTGTACCTCGTGGACGGGACGCCGCACGAGACCAACACGCGGGCCCTGCTCCGTCCGGTCGCCGAGCAGTACGAGGCGCAGGACTCCTGGTACGGGATCGAGCAGGAGTACACGTTCTTCAAGGACGGGCGCCCCCTCGGCTTCCCCGAGCGCGGCTTCCCGGCCCCGCAGGGCTTCTACTACTGCGGCGTGGGCGCCGACGAGGTGTTCGGGCGCGAGATCGTCGAGCGGCACCTGGACGCCTGCCTGGAGGCCGGCCTGAAGATCTCCGGCATCAACGCCGAGGTCATGCCGGGGCAGTGGGAGTTCCAGATCGGCCCGGCCGGGCCGATCGAGGTCGGCGACCACATGTGGATCGCCCGGTGGCTGCTGTACCGCATCGCCGAGGAGCACGACGTCGCCGCCACGCTCGACCCGAAGCCGGTCGAGGGCGACTGGAACGGCGCCGGCGCGCACACCAACTTCTCGACCAAGGCCATGCGCGAGGGCTACGACGCGGTCATCACGGCGTGCGAGGCGCTCGCCGAGAAGGCGCAGGAGCACGTCGCCGGGTACGGCGCCGACATCGAGCGGCGGCTGACCGGCATGCACGAGACGGCCCCGTGGAGCGAGTTCAGCTACGGCGTGTCGAACCGGGGCGCCTCGGTGCGGATCCCGTGGCAGGTCGAGGTGGAGAAGAAGGGCTACATCGAGGACCGCCGCCCGAACGCCAACGTCGACCCGTACGTGGTGGCCCGCCTGATCACGGGCACCTGCTGCGCCGCGCTGGAGAAGGCCGGCCAGGTCTGACGGACGACCGGACGATCCCCGGGGAACGCCCGCGTTCCCCGGGGATTCTCGCTGTCCGGAGCCGGGAACGTAGCCAAACATCTGCAAAATGGTGGGCATGGGTGAGTTCCGCCCATCGGTGCCGGGTAGCACGTCTACGTTCGCACCGGGGGAGGGAAGATGCCCGATTCACCGTTCGGGCGGTACTCCGGCGACCTGCCCGGCAGGCACGCCGGCCGTCCTGTGTCACGGGCGTTGGAACGTTCGTTCCGCTGCCCCTCCACGGTGCGGCGGCGTCTGCAGGAGGCGCCGGCGCGGCGGTACGAGGACTTCGTCGCCCTGCACGAGGAGATGTCCGGTGATGCGCGCCGGCCGTTCCGGGCGCTGTGGTGGGCCGGGATCTCCGCCGCGCTGGTCGGCGCGGGCCTGGCGTTCGTCGCGGTGGTCGCGCTGCGGGCGATGTTCGGCGTCGAGGTTCCGGTGTTCGCGGGCGACAACGCCGGCACCGCGTCCGCCGCGACCAGCTACGCGCTGTGCGCGATGGCGGCGACGGTGCAGGCGACCGCGCTGATGCACCTGCTGCTGTCGTCGGCGGCGCGGCCCGTCCGCGCGTTCGCGTGGATCGGCGGCATCGCGGTCGCGCTGCTGACCGTCCTGCCGCTGGTGCTGCGCGGCCCCCTCGACGCGGCCCTCGCGACGTCCGCCGTCAACCTGGCGGGCGGGACGGGCGTGGTCGTGCTGCTGTCCGCGGTGGTGGCGTGTTCGCGGCAGTCCCCCTGGGAGGGCCCGCCCAGACGCACCCGCCGCTGAGGGGCCGGCCCGGTCAGGGCACCACGGTCACCGGCCAGCGTCCCGTCCGGACGAGCCGGACCGCGACGGACCCGACGAGCCGGTGCCCCGCCTGGGTCGACGCGCCGACGATCACGGCGTCCGCGCGGACCTCGTCGGCGACGCGGGCGAGGACGCCGTACGGGTCGCCCTGCTCGGCGACGAACTCGTAGGCCACGCGCATCCGCTCGCCGGCCGCCTCCAGCTCCCGGCGGATCTCCGCGGCGATCTCGTCGGCGGTCTCGCGCAGGGCGGACGCGCCGCCCGGGGTGAGGGTGCTCAGCGAGGCGACCGGCGCCACGTGCACGACGACGAGCCGGGCGCCGCCGCGGCGCGCGAGGCCCCACGCGTAGGCGCCGGCGCGCAGCGACGTCTCGGACCCGTCCACCCCGGCCACGATCACCTTCGGGCCGTCGACGCCGTACTCGAACGGTGCCATGCGATCACCTCGCGGCCAGCGTAACCGCCGGGTCAGGGGCGGGCGAACCGGGCCAGCAGGTCGTCGAGGCCGAGCGCGCCGGTGCTCAGCGCCGCGTACATCTGGTCGACCTCGGGGAAGCCGAGGTCGCGGGCGACGGCGAGGGAGTCGCCGCGCGCCTCCGCCGCGAGCAGGTCGACCTCCCGCCCGGCGAGTGCCAGGGCGAGGCGGCGCCGTCCGGCGGCGGCGGCCTCCTCGGCGCGCCGCAGCGCGAGCCGCTGCTGGATGCGGACGCGGGCGGGCACCGACACCGCGAAGCCCAGCCAGTCCTCCGACGGCGCGCCCGCCGGGTCGGTGAGGATCTCCACGACGTTGCCGCTGCGGATCTGCACCGACATCGGCGCGAGCCGCCCGTTGACGACGGCGCCGATGCAGCGGTCGCCGGTGCCGGGGCCGAGCGCGTAGGCGAAGTCGAGCGCGGTCGCGCCGGCGGGCAGGGCGACGATGTCGCCGCGGGTGGTGAACGCGGCGACGTGGCCGGCGGCGAGGTCGGCGCGCAGCCGGTCGAGGAACTCCGCGGACGGCGCGTCGGACTGCCAGGCCAGCAGCCGGCTCAGCCAGACCAGGTCGCGGCGGCCCGCGACGGTGGTGGCGGTGTCGCCGCCCGCGTCCCTGATGTGCGCGACGATGCCGTACTCGGCGACCGGGTGCATCGCGCCGGTTCGGATGATCACCTCGAACGGGTCGCCGTCCGGACCGATCACCCGGGTGTGCAGCGACCGGTACAGGTTGTCCTTCGGCATCGCGATGAAGTCGCGGACCTGCCCCGCGACGGGGTGCAGCGCCGCGTGGACGGCGCCGAGCGCGATGTAGCAGTCGGCCTCGGCGCCGTCGACCAGCACCAGGACCCGCGCCGCCTCGCCCGGCCGCAGCCCGGCCAGGTCGCCGCCGCACGACTGGTGGACCGCGTACAGATGGGACGGCCTGACCAGCACGCGGGCCGGGACGCCGTGCTCGGCGAGCGAGGCCCGCAGCCGGGTCGCCGCGGGCCCGAACGTCCGGCCGGCCCGGCCCAGCGTGTCCCGGACGGCGGCGCGCGTCGCGGCGTGCGCGCGCGGGTCGCGGGCTGCGAACGCGAGATCGTCCATCTCCCGCTTGAGGACGTGGATGCCGAGCCGGTCGGCGAACGGGACCAGCAGCTCGTGGGACGCCTGGGCGTAGCGGGCCCGCTTGTGCTCCGGCTGGTACCGCAGCGTCCGCAGGTTGTGCAGCCGGTCCGCCAGCTTGATCACCAGGACGCGCAGGTCGGCCGCCGCGGACAGCACGATCTTGCGGAACGTCTCGGCCTCGGCGCGGTCGCCCCAGCGCCTGCCGTCCAGCTTGGTGACGCCGTCGACGAGCACGGCGATCTCGTCGCCGAAGTCGGCGCGGACCTCGCCGAGCGTGTACGGGGTGTCCTCGACGGTGTCGTGCAGGAGCGCCGCGACGAGCGTCGTGGTGTCCAGGCCCATCCCGGCGAGGATCATCGCGACGGCCAGCGGATGGGTGATGTACGGGGCGCCGGACTTGCGGAGCTGGCCCCGGTGCATGCGCTCGGCGACCGTGTAGCCGCGCAGCAGGCCGGCCTCGGCGGTGCCGGGGAGGGCGGCGCCCGGGTAGGCGGCGCGGTGGGCGGCGAGCAGGGGCGCGAGGGCGTCGCGCACGGGCTCCGGTCCGGTGCGCGTGGCGGAGCCCCAGCGGAGCGGGGGGATCCGGAACCGCCCCCTCGCCGGGTTGAGCGTCGCCATCACGCACCGCCTGGACGCCTGCCCGCGGCACGGCCGCCACGGACTGTGATCATCATTATGCGCGACGTGGCCGGGCGTGCGCGAGACCCGCGCCGGTCCACGTCCGGCCCGCGCTGTCAATCCGATTTAACGAAGGCTTCACAAGCGGTCGATTTCGGCCGTACCGCGACCAGGGTAGGAATACGGGAGTGCGTGGGGGCCGCCTTAGGCCATTGCGCGCCCGGTGCGGTCGTCTAATGCGGATGGATAATGGCGAAATGATCCTCACCCCGCGAGGCCTGCGAGCCGCCACGTCCAATCTTCTCCAGCTCGCGCTGTACGGCCACATCGCCGACCTGCGGCCGATGCCGGCGGAGATGGTCGGCGACGGCCCCGGGGGGTCGGTGTACCGCTACCGGCCGCCGGACGGGCTGGTGCCGGCCGGCCCGCCGGTGCTGTTCGTCCCGCCGCCCGCGGCCCCGGCGCGCTGCTTCGATCTGCGCCGGGGGTGCAGCCTCGCCGAGCACGTCGTCCGGGCCGGGCGGCGCAGCTACCTGCTCGACCCGGGGCCGGCCCGGGAGAGCGGCCCTGACCTGGGCATCGGGGAGTGGGTCCAGGACGTGCTGCCGCGCGCGGTCCGGGCGGTCAGCGCGGACGCGGGCGGGCAGCCGGTCCAGCTCGTCGGCTGGTGCCTCGGCGGGATCTTCGCGTTGCTGACCGCCGCGGCCGATCCGGGGCTGCCGATCGCGTCCGTCGCCGCGATCGCCGCGCCGGCCGACGCCCGCGCGGTGCGGGCCGCGGCGCCGCCGCTGCGCGAGCGGGCCCCCGGGCTCGCCGGCATCGACACCTACCTGCTGCGCCCCTACCGGACGATAATCAACCTCGACAATGCCGACTTTCTCGCACAGATTGAGGCGCTCGATCATTTCGCCGGCGCGTTGCTGTCCTATCCGGGACGCGCCGCACGGCAGATTTACCATGCCCTTTCCCGGGACGGCGCGCTGCTGGCGGGCGGCATCGAGATCAATGGGCGGACGGTCGATCTCGGCAGGGTGGGCGTGCCGGTTCTGGCCATCGCCGGGCGCGGCGACCCGCTCGCGCCGGTACGGGCCGTCCGGCCGCTCGTCCGGCTGCTGCGCGGGGCGCCGCAGGTGCGGTTCGAGATCGCGAGCGGCGGCCACCTTGACGTGCTGACCGGGCGCTCCGCCAAGGCGACCACCTGGCGGCACCTGGACCGGTGGCTCGACGAGGGCATCGTCAGGCACGGCATCCGCGCGCAGCGCGCCGCCGCCACCCTCTGACCCCGGCCGGGCCCTCCCGCACGTCAAAAGACGTTCCAGACTCCTTCGCCGGGCCGCCATCAACGCGCCCCCGGGTGTGTCGCCCCGGTGATCGGGCCGTCGCCGACCGTAGTGTGGCGCACCGTTGTTGCGGAACCGCGCCGGCCACGGCCGGGCCGCGCGGGACGTCGGGGGGCAGGCATGGCGGCGCACGAGGGCAGGACGGCGGGCGGGACATGACGGGGGGCGGTACCGCGCACGGCGGCCGGTCCCGAGCCGAGATCATCGGGGTCACCCCGTTCGGCCGTCCCGCGCCGCATCTCGCGGTGGCCGTCGCGCGCGCGGGCGGCACCGGGGTCCTCGACCTCGGCACCGACCGCGCGGCCGGGGGCGCCGCGCTCGACGACGCGCGCCGCTGGTGGACGGGCCCGTTCGGGGTCCGCGTGCCGGCCGGGTGCCGGGTCCGGCCCGATGACCTGCCGCCCGCGGTCGGCACCGTCCTGCTCGACGCGCCTTGCCTGGACGCGGACGGTTCCCTGGACGTCGCCGGGTTCGCCCGCGGGCGCCGCCTCCTGGTCGAGGCGGTCGGCCTGGACGAGGCGCGCACGGCGATCACCGCGGCCGGCGCCCTCACCGGCGATGTGGGGATCATCGCGCGGGGCGCCGAGGCCGGCGGGCGGGTCGGCGAGCCGACCACGTTCGTGCTGCTCCAGGAGTTGCTGGCCGAGCTGGACGTCCCGGTGTTCGCGGCGGGCGGGATCGGCCCGCACACCGCCGCGGCGGCGGTGGCCGGGGGCGCGTCCGGGGTCGTCCTCGACGTGCAGCTCGCGCTCGTCCGCGAGACGGACCTGCCCGCCGGGGTCGCGGCCGCGCTGACGGCGATGGACGGCACCGAGACCGCCGTCGTGGACGGCCACCGCACCGGCCCGCACGAGCCGAGCCGCGCCGCCGGGCGGGGGCCGCTGCCCGTGGGGCAGGACGCGCCGCTCGCCGCCGCGCTCGCCGGACGGTACCGGACGGCCGGGGGAGTGGTGCGGGCCGTCCGGGAGCACATCGAGACGCACCTGCGCGCCGCCGTCGCGGCCGAGCCGCTCGCGGCGCGCGGGGAACCGGTCGCCGCGCAGAAGCCGATGATCCACATCAGCGACGGCTCCGCGTTCGCGGGCGCGGTCGCGCAGGACGGCGGGCTGCCGTTCCTCGCGCTCGGCCTGATGGACGGCGACCGGGCGCGGGAGCTGCTGCGCGACACCGCCGACCGGCTCGGTGGACGGCCCTGGGGCGCCGGGCTCCTCGGGTTCGCGCCGCCGGAGCTGCTGGACGCGCAGATCGCGGCCGTCCGGGAGGCCGGGCCGGCGTACGCGATCATCGCCGGCGGGAGCCCGGCGCAGGCCGCGCCGCTGGAGGCCGACGGGATCGGCGCGTACCTGCACGTCCCGTCCCCGGAGCTGCTCGACCGGTTCCTCGCCGAGGGTGCGCGCAGGTTCGTGTTCGAGGGCGCCGAGTGCGGCGGCCACGCCGGGCGGCGCGCGAGCTTCCCGCTGTGGGAGGCGCAGGTCGAGCGGCTGATGGCGTTCGACGGGGACGCGGCGGAGCTGTCGGTGATGTTCGCGGGCGGCGTCCACGACGAGCGGTCCGCCGCGATGGTCGCCGCGCTCGCCGGGCCGCTCGCCGAGCGCGGCGCCGGCGTCCGCGTCCTGATGGGCACCGCGTACCTGTTCACCACGGAGGCGGTCGCGGCCGGAGCGATCCCGCCGTGCTTCCAGGAGGTCGCGCTCGGCTGCGGCGCGACGGTCCTGCTGGAGACGTTCCCCGGGCACGCGACCCGCTGCGCCCGCACCCCCTACGTCCGGACGTTCGAGGAGACCCGCCGCGAGCTGGAGCAGGTCGGGACGCCCACGCCGGAGGTGTGGCGCCGCCTGGAGAAGCTGAACCTCGGCCGCCTGCGCGTCGCGAGCAAGGGCATGCGCCGCAGCACGCCGGTGGACGCCGCCGTCCAGCGGGCGGAGGGCATGTTCCCGCTCGGGCAGGCCGCCGCCCTCCGCTCGTCCACGACCACCATCGTCGCCCTGCACGACCAGATCACCTCCGGCGCGACGGCCTTCCTGGCCGACCGCGCCGCCGAGCTGGGCATCGCCGGACCGGACGCGGCGCCGGCCGCCGGGCCCGCGGCCGACATCGCGATCATCGGCATGGGGTGCGTCTTCCCGGGCGCGCGCGACGCCGAGGAGTACTGGGCGAACATCGTCGGCGGTGTCGACGCGGTCACCGAGGTCACCCGGTGGGACCCCGAGGTCCATTACTCCCCGGACGAGGAGGGCAGGACGCCGTCGAAGTGGGGCGGGTTCATCCCCGAGATCCCGTTCGACGCCTCCGCGTACGGGATCCCGCCCCATGTCCTCGGCGGCATCGACCCGGTGCAGCTGCTCTCCCTGGAGGTCGCGTCCCGGGCCCTGGCGGACGCGGGATACGGCGACCGCCCGTTCGACCGGTCCCGCACATCGGTGGTCTTCGGCGCGGAGGGCGGCGGCGACCTCGGCACCGCGTACGGGGTGCGGGCGACGCTCCCGTCCTACTACGGCGAGGTCCCGCAGGGCCTGGACGAGCGGCTGCCGCGCCCGTCCGGCGGCTCCCTCCCGGGGGTGCTCACCAGCGCGATCGCCGGGCGGATCGCCGACCGCCTCGACCTCGGCGGGCCCGGTCACACGGTGGACGCCGCCGGCGCGTCCTCTCTCGCCGCCCTCGACGCCGCCTGCAAGGACCTCGCCGCCGGCACCAGCGACATGGTGCTGTGCGGCGGCGCCGACCTGCGCACCGGCATCCAGGACTACCTGCTGCTCGCCTCGGCGGGCGCCCTGTCGCCGTCCGGGCGCTGCGCCGCGTTCGACGCCGCCGCCGACGGCGTCGCGCCGGGCGAGGGCGTCGCGTGCGTCGTGCTCAAGCGCCTCGCGGACGCCGAACGCGACGGCGACCGGATCTACGCGGTCGTCAAGGCGGTCGCCGGAGCGAGCGGCGGCCTCACCGCGCCCGGCTCGCACGGACGGCGGCGCGCCCTCGAACGCGCCTACGAGCGCGCGCGTGTCGCACCCGACGCCGTCGGGCTCGTCGAGGCGGACGGCACCGGGACCGAGGCCGGGGACAGGGCGGAGCTGGCCGCGCTGGCCTCGGTGTTCTCGCCGGCCGCGCCGGGCGCCGTCACGCTCGGCTCGGTGAAGTCGCAGATCGGCCACACGCGGAGCGCCGCGGGGCTCGCCGGG
This sequence comes from Actinomadura sp. B10D3, assembly GCF_039871695.1. NCBI lineage: Bacteria > Bacillati > Actinomycetota > Actinomycetes > Streptosporangiales > Thermomonosporaceae > Actinomadura > Actinomadura sp. B10D3. The sequence continues at coordinate 122,732 of NZ_JBDPLY010000018.1, read as the reverse complement.
GTCATCAAGACCGCGCACGCCCTGCACGCCGGGGTGCTGCCGGGGACGCTGCACCTGACCCGCCCCGCTCCCGAGTGGACGCCGGACGGCCCGTTCGCCTTCGCCGCGTCCGCCCGGCCCTGGGCCCTCCGTCCGGGCGGGCGGTACGCGGGGGTGAGCGCCTCCGGCCTCGGCGGCGCGGACTTCCACGCCGTCCTCGCCGGGTACGAGGGGGTGCCCGAACCGGTGTCCGGGCTGGCGGAATGGCCGGCCGAGCTGTTCCTGATCCGCGGGGCCGACCGGTCCGCCGCCCGTGCCGAGATCGACCGGCTCACCGAGCTGCTCGCGGGGCGGCCCCGGCTGCGCGACCTCGCCCGCACCGCCGCCTCGTCCGAGGGGCCGGTGCAGGTCGCGCTGGTCGCCTCCGGACCGGACGACCTGCGCGCCAAGCTCGCCCTCGCGGCGGAGTTCCGCGCGGCGCCCGGCGTGTTCACCGCGTCCGGCCGGGAGCCGGGGCAGGTCGCGTTCCTCTTCCCCGGCGAGGGCGGCGCGCGGCCCGGCATGCTCGCCGGACTGTTCGTCGCGTTCCCGCGGCTCCAGCGCCTCCTGCGCGTGGCGTGCGGGCGGTACGCGGCGGCGATGTACCCGCCCGCGGCGTTCACGCGCTCGGACTCCCGCGGGCACCGGGCCGGGCTCGCCGACCCGCGGGTCGGCCGGCCCGCCGCCGGCCTCGCCGGGCTGGCCGTCCACCGGCTGCTCACGGCCGTCGGCGTCCACCCGGATCTCGCCGCCGGGCACGGCGCCGGCGAGCTGACCGCGCTCTGCGCCGCCGGGGTCGTCGACGACGCCGGCCTGGTCGAGCTGAGCGCCGCCCACGCCGCGGCCGAGTCACCTGTCGAGGGCGTGCCGCCCGCCGCCGGCGCGTCCGACGCCCTGCGCGCCGACCTGCTCGGCCACGACCTGAGATCGCCGGCGTTCCCCGTCTGGTCGAACCTGAACGCCGCCCCGTACGGCACCGCCCCGGACGAGCTCGCCGCCACCCTCGCCGGGCAGTTCGCCGCGCCCGTCCGGTTCACAAAGCAGATCGAGGCGATGTACGACGCGGGCGCCCGCGTCTTCGTTGAGGCGGGTCCGGGACGGGCCCTCACCGGCCTCGTCGGCGGGATCCTCGGCGGCCGCCCCCACATCGCCGTGAGCTGCGACGCCCCCGGCGAGAACGACCTGGCCGGACTGCTGACCGCGCTCGCCGAGCTGGCCGCCGCCGGCGTCCCGGTCGACCCGCTGCCCCTGTTCGCCGGGCGCGGCGCCCGCGCGCTCGACGGACCTCCCGCGGCCGCGCCCGGCTGGCTGGTCGGCGGCCACCTCATCCGCACCGCGGACGGCGGCCACCCGCCGGGCGCGCTGCGGCCCGCCGAGCAGATCGGCATGCCCGGCGCGGACGCCGCCGAGGCCGCCGTCCTGGAGTACCTGCGCGCGGGCCGCGAGATGATCGCCGCCCAGCGGGAGGTGGTCCTGCGGCACCTGGCGGACCGGCGCTCGCCCGCACCCGCCCCGGCTCCGGCCGATCCGGCGCCGTCCGTCCCCGCGCCACGTCCTGTCGTGACCGAGGAGGCTCTGGCCGGTGAGGCCTTGTCGGGGGAGGTCTTGTCGGGGGAGGCCGCGGCGGGGGAGGAGCCCGGGGCCGCGCTCGACGTCCGCGCCACCGTGCTCGCCGTGCTCAGCGCCCGGACAGGGCGCCCCGAATCCCTGCTGGGCGACGGCCTGGACCTGGAGGCCGACCTGGCCATCGACTCCGCCGGGCGCACGGTGATCGCCGGGGAGCTGGCCCACCGCACCGGCGTCGCCCTCCCCGATCCCGATCACCTCACCGGCGTGACCACCGTCGGGGAGATCGTCTCCTGGCTGGAGGGCCGCCTCGGCGCGCCGGCCGTACCGGCGCTTCCGGCCGTCCCGCCGCAGGCACGGTCCGCCGCCCACGTGACGAGCGCGGCGCTGTCCGGCGGCCCGTCCCCGTCTCCGTCCCCGTCTCCGTCCATGCCCCCGGAGACCGCGGCGGGCGGCGTGACCGGCGTCCTGGAGGAAGAGCCCGTCCCGCTCGGCCTCGTGCGGCACGTCATGCGGTTCGCCGACCTGGACCCGCTCCCGGCGCCGCCCGACTCGGGGACGTCCTTCGCCGGGAGGCGCTTCCTCGTCGTGGACGACGGATGCGGCATCGCGTTGGAACTGGCGGGCATGCTGGAGAGGCACGGCGCGCAGGTGCGGACCCCGACGGACGTCGACGAGCCCTGCGACGGCCTCGTCCATCTGGCGGCGCTGCGTCCCGGGGCGGCGGGCGTGCTGCCGGAGGCGTTCGCGGGCGTCCGGCGGGCGCTGGACGGCGGGCTGCGCTGGCTCGTCTTCGCCGGCGGGGCCGGCGGCACGTTCGGCCGGCGGTTCGAGGGCCGCGGCGCGGGGGACCCCGCGCCGGGGGCCGGGCTCCGCGGGCTGGCGACGGTGATCGCGCACGAGTACCCCGAGGTGCTCGTCCGCGCGCTGGACACCGACACCAAGAACACCCCGCGCGAGATCGCCCGGCAGATCCTCGCCGAGCTGCTGACCCCGGACGGGCCGGTCGCCGTCGGCCACGAGGGCGACCTCCGGCACGGGCTGGGGCCGGTGCCCGCCGACCTGCACGCGGAGGGCGGCCTGGACCTCGGGCCGGACGGCGTCGTCCTGCTGACCGGGGGAGCGCGCGGCATGACCGCCCGCGTCGCGCTGGAGCTGGCCCGGACCAGCGGGTGCCACATCGAGATCATGGGACGCGCCCCGGAACCCGCCGGGGAGCCGGAGTTCCCCGAGGCCGGGGACGAGGCCGCCCTGCGCCGGGCGCTGGTGGCGCGCGGCGAGGCCGGCCCGGAGGAGATCGAGACGACGATCCGCCGGGTGCTGGCGGGACGGGAGACGCGCCGGAACCTGGCGGCGCTGCGGGAGCACGCGGCCTCCGTCCGGTACCACTCCGGTGACGTGCGGGACCCCTACGCCGTGCGGAACGTCGTCGGCGCCGTCTACCAGCGCCACGAGCGGCTGGACGGGGTGATCCACGGCGCCGGGCGCGCCGCGGGCCGGCCCGTCCGCGACACGGCGCCCGGGGCGTTCGAGCAGGCGTACCGGACCAGGGTGGACGGCGCCGCCGCGCTCGTCCAGGCGGTCCGGTCCGACCTGGAGTTCTTCGTCGTCCTCGGCGGCACCAACGGCGCGCACGGCGGGCGGGGGCAGGCCGGGCCCGCCGCCGCGGCCGAGGCGTGCGGCACGCTCGCGCACGTGTGGCGGACCCGGCTGCGCGGCCGGGTGCTCGCCGCCGACTGCGGTCCGTGGCCGGGCTCCGCGGCGCCGGACCCGGGGTTCGGGCCGGTCGATCCGGACGCCGCGGCCGCCGCGCTGCTCACGGAGATCGCGCACGGGGACGAGACGCACGTCGTGTTCACGGGGGCCGTCCGGTGAACGACGCCCGGGAGCCGATCGCGATCGTCGGCGCGGGGGCCGTGTTCCCCGGCGCGGGATCGGCGGCCGAGCTGTGGCGCAACGTCCTCGCCGGATTCGACGCGATCACCGACGTGCCGCCCGGCCGGTGGGACCCCGCGCTCTACTACGACCCCGGCGCGTACGGGCGGGAACCGGAGAGCGACCGGTTCTACTGCCGGCGCGGCGGGTTCGTCGACGAGCAGGCGACCTTCGATCCGGCCCGGTTCGGGATCACGCCCGCGGCGGTCACCGGGATGGAGCCCGACCAGCTCCTCGCGCTGCGCGCCGCCGGCGACGCGATCGCCGCCGCGGGCGGCGACGAGCGGCTGCCCGACCGGGCCCGGATCGGCGTGGTCATCGGGCGCGGCGGCTACATCACACCGGGTGTGGCGCGGTTCGACCAGCGGGTCAGGACGTCGCACCAGGTCGCCGGGATCCTCGCCGAGCTGGTGCCGGAGCTCGGGGAGCGGCGGCTGGCGGAGATCCGCCGGGCGTTCTGTGACCGGCTGGGCCCGGACGCCCCGGAGGCCTCGGCCGGACTCGTGCCGAGCTTCACCGCGTCCCGCATCGCCCACGCCTTCGACCTGCGCGGTCCCGCGTACACGCTGGACGCGGCGTGCGCCTCGTCGCTGCTCGCGGTCGAGCACGCCGTCCGGGCGCTGCGGAGCGGGCAGGCCGACGCGATGCTGGCCGGGGCCGTCCACCACGCCCAGCACGCCACCGTCTGGAGCGTCTTCAGCCGGCTGCGCGCGCTGAGCCCGAGCGAGACGATCCGGCCGTTCGACCGGTCCGCGGACGGGACGCTCCTCGCGGAGGGGACGGGCGTCGTCCTGCTGAAGCGGCTGCGGGACGCCCAGCGGGCCGGGGACCCGGTCATCGCGGTGATCGTCGGGGCCGGGTCGTCCAGCGACGGACGGGCCGCGAGCCTGCTGAGCCCGCTGGTGGACGGGCAGGTCCTCGCGCTCGAGCGGGCCTGGCGGGACGCGGGACTCGACCCGGCCGCGCCCGGCGCGGTGGGGCTGATCGAGGCGCACGGCACCGGCACCCCCGCGGGCGACGAGGCGGAGCTCGCGACGCTGCGCCGCGTCTTCGGCACGGCCGGCCCGCCGGTCGGGCTCGGCACGGTCAAGTCGATGATCGGGCACGCGATGCCGGCCGCCGGGATGGCCGGGCTGATCAAGGCGGCGTTCGCGCTGCGCGACGGCGTGCTGCCGCCGACGCTGCACGCGGACGAGCCGCATCCGGCGCTGGAGGACGGCCGCCTGCGGCTCGTCCGGGAGGCCGCGGAGTGGCCCCGGGACGGCGGGCCGAGGCAGGCCGCGGTCAACGCGTTCGGGTTCGGCGGCGCCAACGCCCACGTGATCCTCCGGGAGCCGCCCCCCGCCCGCCGGGCCCGGCGGCGCAGGCTCGACACGCCGCCCTCGGAGGAGGGCGTGCTGAGGCTGGCGGCACGCACGACCGACGAGCTGGCCGAGGCGCTGGCCGTCCCCGACGAGGACCTGCTCGCGCAGGTCGCCGGCGACGTCCCGGACCTGCCGTGCCGTCTCGCCATCGTCGGCCCCACGCCGCGCAGGCTGGACCTGGCACGGGCGGTCGTCCAACGCGGGAGCGCCTGGCGCGGCCGGAGCGACGTGTGGTTCTCGCCCCGCCCGCTGCTGGCGGACGGCGGGCGGCTCGCGTTCCTCTTCCCCGGCTTCGAGCCCGCCTTCGACCCGCGGGTGGACGACGTCGCCGAGCATTTCGGGCTCCCGAAGGCCCGGCTCACCGGCCGCACCGACCTCATCGGGCACGCCGGCGACGCGATCCGGACCGGGAGCCTGCTCGCCGCGGCGCTCGCCGAGCTGGGCGTGGAGCCGGACGCCGTGGCGGGCCACAGCCTCGGCGAGTGGACGGCGGCGACCGTCGCGGGGCTGTACGAGCCGGAACAGGCCGCCGCGCTCATCGAGGCGCTCGACGGCGAGGTCCCGGACGTCCCCGACATCGTGTACGCGGCGCTCGGCTGCGGCGCGGCGCAGGCGCGGGAGGCGGCCGGCGGGCGGCCCGGCGTCTTCGTCAGCCACGACAACTGCCCGCACCAGTCGGTGATCTGCGGCGGGCGCGGCGAGATCCGCGAGATCCTCGCCCGGCTGGCGTCGGAGGGGGTGCTCGGGCAGGAGCTCCCGTTCGCGACGGGCTTCCACACCCCGCTCGCCGAAGCCTTCGAGAAGCAGGTGAGGCACGCCTTCGAGGCACTGGCGGTCCACGAGCCCCGCGTCCCGGTGTGGTCGGCGACGGCGGTCGCGCCGTTCCCGCGGTCCGCGCCCGACGCGCGGGACCTCGCCGTCCGCCACCTGCTCGAACCGGTCCGGTTCGGCGAGCTGGTCGAGGAGCTGTACGGCGCGGCGCACGTGCGCGCGTTCGTGCAGGTGGGACCGGGGAGCCTGACCGGGTTCGTCGCCGACCGGCTCGGCGGCCGCGAGCACCTCGCGATGGCCGTCAACGTACCGAAACGCGACGGGATGGCCCAGCTCCGCCGCGTCGTCGCCGCGCTCTGGGCGGAGGGCTACGGCGCGGCCCCGCCGTCCCCGCCGCCGGTCGCGGGGATGCGCCTCGACCTCGGCACGCCGCTGGTCACGCTGGACGGGGCGGTGCCGCCGATCCGGCTCACGCCCGGGGAGCCGACGCTGCCGCCCGGTGATCCCGTCCTCGCGGAGCTGGAGGCGCTGCTCGACGACGCCGCGAGCGGGGCGCAGTCCGTGGTGGAGGCGTACGGCGGCCGGACGGCGCCGGCGGGCGCACCCGAGCCGGACCCGCCGGAGACGGACCCGCCTGGAGCGCGGGTGCCGCAGACGGGCGGATCCCCGGTGGCGGCGGAGCTGGACGCCTCCCGCGTCTTCTCGCTCGACGCGATGCCCTACCTGGCCCACCATTGCGTCGTCCCCCAGCCGCCGAACTGGCCGGACATGTCGGACCGGTTCCCCATCGTCCCGCTGGCCACGCTGCTGGAGACCATGGCGGGCGCCGCGCGCGAACTTGTCCCGGACCTGGTGGTCGCCGGGTTCGAGGACGTCCGCGCGGTCCGCTGGATCGTCGCGGCCCCGCCGACAGCGGCGCGCGTCCGCGCCCATGTCGTCGGCGAGGGCGGCCGGCCGCGCAAGGTGAAGGTCGTCGTCGAGGGCCACGCCGACGGGACGGTCCTGCTCGCCGGGCACTACCCGATGCCGCCCGCACCCGACCACACCTCGCTCACCATCGAAGGGCCGCCCATCGTCACCGCCGAACGGCTCTACGAGGAACGCTGGATGTTCCAGGGGCCGCTCTTCCGCGGCATCAGCGAGATCACCGCGCTCGCGGAGGACGGCGTGCGCGCCGTCCTGACCTCTCTGCCCACGCCGGGCGCGCTCATAGACAGCGCGGGGCAACTGTGCGCCCATTGGCTCCAGGTCTACGGCGACACCAACCAGACGGTGTTCCCGGTAGGGATCGAACGGCTCTCCCTCTACGGGCCGCTGCCGCCCCCGGGTGAACACCTGGAGGCGACGGTCTGGAACCAGTCCCTGACCGATACGACCATGCGTTGCTCTGCGGAACTGGTCCGGGACAACGGCACGGTGTGGGCCCGCATCGACGGATGGACGACGCACCGCTTCTACACCGACGAAGCCCTCTGGCGGATGAAGTTCACCCCCGAGGTGTCGGGAACGGGGGAACCGCAACCGGGCGGCTGGTGCCTGGCCCGCCGGCGCTGGGACGGCAGCGCGTCCCGTGACCTGCTGATGCGCCAGTACCTGTGCGCGAGCGAACGAGCCGAGTACGAGGCGCTCCCGTCCTACGCGCAGGGGCCGTGGCTCCTCGGACGGATGGCGGCCAAGGACGCCGTCCGGCACCACCTGTGGAGCGACGGCCACGGGCCCCTGTTCGCGGCGGAGCTCACCGTCCGGGACGGCCCCCTCGGCCCGCAGGTGACGGGACCGTTCGACGAGCCGCTGACGGTCGCCGTCGCCTCGGACGACGAGCTGGGCGCGGCCCTGGTGCGACCGGGCCGGGTGCCGGCCGGCATCGCCCTCGTGCAGGACGAGAGGAACGCGCGGGTCCGCGCGGCCAAGCAGGCGGTGCTGCGGGCGCTGGGCGCCGGAGCGGACCGCCCCGAGCTGGTCGTGACCGTCGCCGACGCCGAACGGCTGCTGATCGCGGCCGGCGGCACGGTCACCACCGTGGAGACACGCGAAGTCGACGGGCACGTCGTCGCCTGGACGGCGGAGTCCGGTGGCCCGGACATGGAGGAGAGCCGAACATGAACGCCGAGCTGGACCGCGCCGCCGCGCCCGCGGGGGCCGTCCGATGAGCGCCCGCCGCGTCCGGGTCCCGTCCCTGCTCGGCGACCCCGGGATCCGGCGGGCGGGCGCACCGGAGCGCCGCTTCCTGTTCGCCGTCCCGCCGCTCGCCGGGAACGTCGCCCCGGTCGCCGCGGTCGCGGCCGAGCTCGCCCGCCGGGGCCACAAGATCGCCTGGACGGGGCACCGGCCGTCCCTGGAGCCCCTGCTGCGTCCGGGCTCCCGCGTCTTCGGCGCCGCCGACGAGTTCGGCGCCCGCGCGGAAGCCGTGCTGGCGCGCTGGGAGGGGCTCCGCGACGTCCCCGCCCTGCGCTTCTTCTGGGAGGAGTTCCTCGTCCCGCTCGGCCAGGCGATGATGCCCGGGGTGGAGCGGGCGATCGACCGGTTCCGCCCGGACGCCGTGGTCTGCGACCAGCTCGTCCTCGCCGCCCCGGTCGCGGCGCGGCTGCGGGAGATCCCCTGGGCGACCGCCGCGGCGTCGCCGGCCGAGTTCACCCGGCCGCTCGCGGGCATGCCCGAGGTCGAGCAGTGGGTGCGCGACCGCATCGGCGACTTCCAGCTCGACCACGGCATCGACGACCTGCTCGACCTCCGCTTCTCCGACCACCTGGTGCTGTGCTTCTCGACCGGCGCGCTGGTCGGCGACGTCTCGTTCTTCCCCGACCATTTCGCGTTCGTCGGGCCGATCCCGGGACGGTCCGCGCCCGCCGCGTTCCCGTGGGAGTGGCTGGACGGCCGCCCCGCGGTCCTCGTCTCGGCGGGCATGGACGGCGGCGCGCCCTGCGAGGGGTTCCTTCAGGCCGCCTTCGATGCCGTCCGGGACATGGACGTCCAGGCGGTCTTCGTGGCGCCTCCCGGAGCGGTGGGGGAGCCGCCGCCGAACGTCCTCGTCCGCGAGGCCGTCCCGGCGCACAAGCTGCTCGATCGCGTCGCCGCGGTCGTGTGCCACGGCGACCACGGCACGGTCTGCGAGTCCCTCGCCCACGGCCGCCCGCTGGTCGTGGCACCCGTTCGGGGCGACCAGCCGGTCATCGCCGGTCGGGTGGAGGCCGCCGGCGCCGGGGTCCGCGTCCCGTTCGCCGAGGCCGGTCCGGACGAGCTGCGCGGCGCCCTCGCGACCGTCCTGGAGGACGGCCCGCACCGCGCCGCCGCGGGGCGCGTGCGGGACGCGATCGGCTCGTCCGGCGGCGCCGCCGAGGCCGCAGACCGGCTGGAGAAACTGGGATGAGACCGACATACCGAATTAGATTCGGTATGGTGCCGGAATGGCGGACATATTCGATGATCTGGCCGCGGAGTACCGCCGTCTGGCGGCGGTGCTGGAATCGCTCACCCCGGAGCAGTGGTCCCATCCGTCCGACGCCGAGGGCTGGACCGTCTCCGACGTCGTCCTGCACCTGGTGCAGACCGAGGAAGTGATCACCAGTCCGGCCATCGGGGACGGGACGCCCTTCCTGTCCTCCACCGAGACGACCGTGGACGGCATGGCCGCCGACATGGTCGCCGCCGAGCAGGGCCTCGCCCCCGCCGACCTCCTCGCGCGCTGGTGCAAGGCCGCCTTCGCCACTCCCGGAGCCCTGCGCGCCCACCCGCCGGGCGCGCGCCTCTCCTGGGTGCGCACGTCCCTGTCCCCGCGGACGCTGGCGACGACGCGGCTCGCCGAGCACTGGGCCCACGCGCTGGACATCACCGTCCCGCTCGGCATCCCGTACCCGGACACGGACCGGATCCGCCACATCGCCTGGCTCGCCCACCGCACGCTGCCGTACGCCTTCTCCGTCGAAGGCCTCCCGGACGCCCCGGTGTTCTGCGACCTCACCGGCCCGGACGGGACGCACTGGACGTTCGGCGACCCCGCCGCCCCGTCCCGCATCACGGGCCCGGCCTCGGACTTCTGCCGGGTCGGCGCCCGCCGCCTCCCGCCGGGACGGACCGCTCTCACCGCCGAAGGGCCGCACGCCGCCGACGCGCTCCGCGTCCTGCGCAACTACGCCGCCTGACCGGCGCGGACGACCGCCAGCAGGTTCGCGACCAGCGGGCCCGGATCGCCGGGCCGCCACGCCGCGGCGACGCGCGTCCGGGCGTCCCCGGGCTCGATCCGGCGGAACGCGACGCCCCTGAGCCGGATGCGCCGGATGCCCGCCGGAGCCAGCGAGACGCCCAGCCCCGCTTCCACCAGCGCGCAGACCGTCTGCCACTCCACCGCGTCCTGGACCACCCGCGGCGCGAAGCCCGCCGCGGCGCACAGCCCGGTGATCCGGTCGTACAGCCCGGGTCCGGCCGTGCGGGGCAACAGCACGAACGGTGATCCGGCGAGGTCGGCCACCCGTACGGTCCGTTGCGCGGCCAGCGGATGCGCGGCCGGCAGCACGGCCACGAAGGGCTCGGTCACGACGGTCTCGAAGACCAGCCCCGCTTCGTCCGGTGGTTCGCGCAGCAGCCCGATGTCGATCGTCCTGTCGCGCAGGGCCGTGAGCTGGGGTGCGGTGGTCATCTCCCGGATGTCCAGGTCGACGCCGGGGAACCGCCGCCGGAAGGTGCGCAGCAGGCCGGGCAGGACGGTCAGGGCGAGCGACGCGGCGAAGCCGATCCGCAGGCGTCCCGTCCGGCCGTCGCCGGCGGCGCGGGCCGCCGCCAGCCCCGCCGCCAGGTCGCCGAGGGCCCGCCGCGCGGCGGGCAGCAGCTCCCGCCCGGCCGGGGTGAGGGCGACGCGCCCAGGGCCGCGGGTGAACAGCGCGTGCCCGACCTTGCCCTCCAGGCGCCGGATCTGCTGGCTCAGCGGCGGCTGCGCGATGCCGAGCCGGTCGGCGGCATGGCCGAAGTGCAGCTCCTCCGCCAGGACGACGAACGCGTGCAGTTGCGGCAGCGGGAGTTCGGGACGCTCCATACGCCTACAGATATCACCTGATCCTCACAGGAGTATTAGACGTATCTCCGCTGGTCATCTAGCTTTCGTGGCATGACGGAGCGACGCGCGATCCTCAGCGGCTCGACGTTCGAGGAGCAGATCGGCTACGCCCGCGCCGTGGTCGACGGCGACCGGGTGCATGTCTCGGGCACGACCGGGTTCGACTACACGACCATGACGATCTCGGACGACGTGGTGGAGCAGGCCGAGCGGTGCCTGCGCAACATCGAGGCGGCGCTCAAAGAGGCGGGGTGCACCTTCGCCGACGTCGTGCGCGTCCGGTACCTGCTGCCCGACCGGGCGGACTTCGAGCCGTGCTGGCCTACCTTGCGCCGCCGCTTCGGCGACGTCCGCCCCGCCGCCACCATGCTCGTCTGCGGCCTCGCCGACCCCCGGATGAAAATCGAGATAGAGGTCGACGCCCGCAAAGCCTGACCGCCGCTTCCTTGTGAACCGCGAGATCCCTGGTCAGGAGGGAAGAATCGTGCGGAAATGGCGGGCGCTTCTCAGCGTGGCCGCATAGGAGGCCTCGGCTATGGCCTTCGTCATGAAATGGCAGGCCCAGGTGACCAGGAATGTGGCCATGATCAGGACGGGCGCCCACTCCCAGGTCAGGTGGACGACGATCCTTTCCAGCGTGGCGTGCGGGTCGACGACGGGTTCCCAGCTGTTCAGGCGCGCCCAGCGTCCGAGGAACACGCCGATGGCGCAGAGCGCGTGCGCGGCGATGGTGACGCGCCCCTGCCAGGCGCCCAGGCCGAGGCGTACCAGGTGGCGGAGCGCCGCCGAGAGGGCGAGGTAGTAGGCCAGGAAACCCGAGCCGATGAGCAGCGCGTAGACGGGAAGGACGGCGGTGACGACCGGACCGCCGCGGTCGGACATCAGGATGTCGCCACGCAGGTGGACCAGGTCGGTGACGACATACGGGGCATTCGGCAGGAACAGGACAAAGAGCACCAGTCCCGTCCACCAGAACGGCGACCGGGAGAGCCGGTCGCCGCGGAATAGCACAAAGGCGAGGCCCACCGGGATCCACGCGAGAAGTGTGTTCCAGCCCATCCACCAGATGTCACGGCGAACCACGCCGACCAGATTCGGTGCTACCTGCTCCAGTACCCCCATGGACCTATAGTGCACGCTCATTCGGCGACATACGACCCGAGCAGCCCGCCGAAATTGCGCAGCGCGGACGTGGCCTCGCGGAAGCGGCCGGGCCATTCGGGGTCGGAGCGCAGCGCCCCGACGGCGGTTTCGAGGGTCCTGCCGGAGCCCCAAAGAGCGAGGTTGCGGGCGTCCAGGTCGCGCTGGTCGCGCTCCCACCACGCGTTCACGGTGCGGAGCTGCTCGGTGAGGGTGTCGCCGGGGATCGCCCGCTCGTAGAGCTCTTCCCATTCGCCGCTCGACGGGTGGCGTCCCCCGCCGGGCGTCTCCTGGTTCGCCCGCTCCAGCTCCTCCACGACGAGGCACCAGCGGTAGGGGGCCGCGAAGTAGGACGTCTCGTCGGTCGAGCACGCGTCGCCGCGCAGGACGTCCACCAGGTGGTCCGCCAACCCGGGCGGGGCGGCGCGGGACGCGACGGCCGCGTCGACGGCGTGGGACACGGTGCAGTCGCGCAGCCGCGCCGGCAGCCCGTCCAGGACGGACGGGTCCAGCCGCGGCGTGCCCCAGCCGGTGAGGTGGGCGGCCGCCGCCAGCTCGGCCCACACCACCAGCTCGGGACGGTCCGCCACGGCGCGCTGGGCGGTGCGCATGTCGCGAAGCGTGCAGGGAACGTCGCGGCAGTCCGCGCCGCAGGTGCTGCTGCGCGGGCTCACCAGCACGCTCGGGGACGCCGTCGGCACGGCCTTCTCCAGGTGGGAGCCGTCCGGCATGCGGACCAGGTGCGGGAAGTCCATGCCGTCGGTGAACACCGCGCCCTCGCCCGGCGTGAGCGTGACCAGGAACTGCGACTGCGCGTCGGTGATGTTCATGGTCGCGCCGACCGCGTCCCGGTCGTCCTTCGCCGGCAGCCGGTGGACGATCTTGACGGCGGTGTTCTTGATGACGTCCGGGACGAGCTTGGACGGGATCTGCTCCGCCACGATCAGCCCCTCCCCGTACGCGCGGATCTCCGCGAGGAGGCTCGCGAACGTCTCCACCGCGTGGGCCGCCGCGCCCGCCTGCTCGCTGCGGCGCAGCAGCCGGTGCGCCTCCTCGAACACGCTCAGGTGGCGCAGCCCGGTCGTGGCGTCGTGCCGCTGCCGCAGCCGCAGGTGCTCCACCAGGCGGACCAGGACGGTGCCCATCAGGAACGCCTTGTCGCGGTCGTCCCCGACGTCCTCGATCTCCAGGACCACGTTGCGCGACAGCAGCGCGTCGAAGTCGATCGGGTGGCCGCCCTCGAAGAACCGTCCGGTGGTGCCGAGCCGGAGGCTGGACAGCCGGACCCGGATGAAGCCGCGGACGTTGTCGGTGATCTCCTGGCTGTAGCCGATGTCGTCCACGACCTGCTCGGCGGTGGCCTGCAGGTCGGCGAGCGTCGGGTAGCGCGGCGACGACCCCCCACGCCCCCCGGCAACCGCGTTGGCCCTGTGGGGGGACGACCCCCCACGCCCCCCGGCAACCGCGTTGGCCCTGTGGGGGGACGACCCCCCACGCCCCCCGGCAACCGCGTTGGTGGGCTCGCCGAGCGCGAGATCCCAGCCGAGCCGCTCGTAGCAGCGGGTCAGCGCCGCCGCGAGGACCTGCGGGAACGGCTCCTCGGCCTCGAACGCGGCGAGGAACAGGGCGCGGACGAGGTCGGCGTGGGTCTGCAGCGAGAACGGCCGCCCGTCCGGTCCCATGGCCGGTTCGAGGGGGTTGATCCCGGCGGCGACCGCCTCGGCGTCCCCCGGCCGGATCGTGACGACCTCCGCGTCCGGGAGCCGCGCGGCCATCAGCCGGTACTCGGCCTTGGCCGGCTCGACGACCATCCACGGGAGCCCCGCCTCCGACGCCGCCGTCAGCAGCGACCGGACGGTCTGCGACTTGCCCGCGCCGGTCGCGCCGCACACGAACGTGTGCCGGTTCAGGCTGGACAGCGGCAGCGACAGCTCGCCCACGTCCCGGCGGTTGCGGTCCAGAACCCGGCCGAGCCGGACGCCGGTGTCCGCCGACTCGGGCGTCACGTCGAACTCCGGCCGCATCACGAACCGGACGCCCGCGACCTCCCGGACGGGCGGGCGGGCCAGCGCCGCCACCAGCTGCGTGCTGGCCTCGAACGGCCCCGCCGCGCCCGGGACCAGCGCGTACGGCAGACGGCTCAGATCCGCCGACGCGCACACGAGCGCGGCGACCCGGGCGGCGGCCTGCGGCGTCGCCGCCCCGGCCATCAGATGCACCCGCCACAGGCCGGACGTCGCGGCCTGGCGCAGCTCGCGGTGCCGCTTGTCCATCCGGAGGGCCGCCACCGACTCCTCGGGCGACATCTCCGCCATCGACTGGGCGCGCTGCTGCCGGTCCGCCAGATCGTCGGCGAGGTGCCGCGCCTCCGCGGGATCGACGGGCTCGGCGACCAGCATCCACGCGAACGGCTGCATCCACACCGACAGCAGGCCGTCCTCCAGCGACGGCCGCGCGGGGTCCTCCGGCGCCGGGTCGTCGATGAGCAGGCCGTCGGCGATGCCGCCGATGCTCACCCAGTGCGCCATCGCGTCCTCGGCGAGGCCTCCGGGGAGCATGACCCCGCGCCCGCCGGCGGGCAGGCTCAGCGTCGCGTCCTGCCCGTCGCGGTCGGCGAGGAGCCCGTTCCCGCCGACGAACACCTCCGTCGGGCCGAACGCCTCGGCGCGCCGCCACCCGACCAGCACCGGATCGCCGCCCGCGTGGTACGCCGACACCAGCGCCGCGAGCCGCTGGTCGCGCCACTCGTCCCGCCCGTCGTGCTCGTCCGGGCGGGGGACCTCCAGCAGCCGGCACACCGGCAGGCCCCGCACCACGTCCCACATGCTCAGCCGTCCCAGCGGACGAGGTTCTGGAACAGCTCGGCCTGCTCCACGGCGTCGTCCAGCGCGTTGTGGGTGTGCGGGCGGTCCGGCAGCAGCGCGGCGGGCATCTGCCGCTTCGTCGACCGGACGACCATCGCGTTCGCCTTGGCCGCGTACAGGCTCTTGATGTCGAGGTGGCGTGAATGGCCGAACGGCGACGAGGACGTGAACCGGATCCAGTACCAGTACAGCCACATCCAGTCGAAGGCCAACGGATAGGCGACGAGGACCGGCGTGGCATCGCCCGCGGTTCGCTCGATCCAGCCGGACGCCGCGTGCATCGCCTCTTCCGGGCGGCGCCCTTCGGCGGCGAGCTTCTCGCGGTCGAGTCCGCTCACCGCCAGGGCCTCGGGCACGAAATCGTCGCTGATCGGCTTCAGTTCCGCGTAGAAGGTGCGCTTCGACGGGTCGGACGGTTCGAAGGTCGCGCCGTCGAAGGTTCCGCAGGCGGCGATGCCGAAACTGAGCATCGAGTACGGACCGGGAATCGGCCCGTCCGCCTCGATGTCCACCGAGAAGTACGCCTCAGTTCTCGCCATCTTCGCTCTCCGCGCCGTCCTCGGGATCGATCACCGTCCAGCCATCCTCGCGCAGTTCCGGTTCCCTCACGCCCGTCTCGGTCAGGGTCACCTCGCGGCCGAGTTCGTCCTCCCAGCGCCGAGCCCAGGCGCGCAAGGCCTCGGACTCGGCGATCCCGTCGCCGTCGAACTGGAAGTCGTAGCCGTCCGGGGCATCGGCGACGCCGAGCCGGTACAGGCTGTCGAAGAACGGCGCAAAAGGTCTGGGTCTATCGCGGGAGAAGCCGGCGGAGCGGTATTTCGCGGCGGCCTTATCGGCTCGCTGGGCGCGCTCTTGCTCGGAGGCGTTCCGGTTGCGTTCGGCCACCTTGATCCGGACGTCGTGCTCGCTCTGCGGGAACCATTTCCCCTGGCCGTCCGAGGAGAACCGCACGCTCGGGCCTCCCAGCCGGACGGCCACGTCAGTGAGGCCGTCGGTGGCCAACGCGTCATGCAGTTCGGCGACGCACTCGTCCCATTGCTCAGGACGTATTCCGAGGGGAGCGCGCCGGTTCTTCATGTTCCAGACGTCGTCCGGAGAAACGCCGGCGAGATCGTACTCGCGGTCGGTGAAGACGTAGCCGGACTGATCCGTCACGTGCGGGTACGCCGCCTTCGACCGGTCGGCCGCAGGCTTCTCCGCGGGGACCGGCTCACCGCTCTCATCGGCGGGACGCGGTGGATCGGGCTCCCGGCTCCGGCCGTCGTCGCCGGGGGCCTCCCGCCGGGCCGCAGGCTCCTCGGGCCTCTCAGGTTCAGGGGTCGGCGCCGTGTCTTCCTCCGGCACGGCTTCGTGGTCGTCGGAGTCGTCGTCGGAGTCGTCGCCGGGAGGGTCGTCCGATTCCGGGCCCGGCTCGTCGTCTGTCTCGTCGACGTCGGTAGGACGCGGGCGGTCGGGGACCTGAGCGGCCGCGCGGCTGGCCGCCCGCGAGGGAGTTCCGGGCGCGCCCCGGACGCTCCGGTGGAGGCGGCGGCTCGGCGACCGGTGGCGGACGGTCGGTCCTCTCCCTGAATCCGTCCCTGTCCAGCGCCATGGACAGTCAGGTTATTGAGCAAGGGCGCCATTGGGAAGGCCGATTCCCGGCAGAGGGCCTGACAAGTCACGTGTCAATCTGCTTGGGTTGTTTGCGGCATCGCCGCGCATGATCCCGACAGGCGTGACGATCGAGTCGGCACCCGGACGGAACGGGGGTTCAGCATCGTGAGGGGCAGACCGGTCGATCCTGGGGGATTGCTGGCACGCCGGGAGCGGCTGTTCAGCCCTGATCCCCGCCTCGGCTGGGTGTTCCGCGACCGCTGGTGGTTCCTCAGGCCGTTCCCCGAGCCCCCGCCCCAGCAGCAGGCGCTTCCGGACTACCTGGCCCGCCGCGTCACCGAGACCGAGCAGCTCGCGCAGCGCAGGCTGAGCCGGACGCTTCCGGTCAGCGCCGCCATCGCGGCGCTCCTCGTGCTGTTCGCCGCCTGCTCGGCCAGCGACTCCCAGATGGTGAAGACGCCCGTCCCCACCGGCATGCTCCTGCTCGCGGTGATCGCCGTGGCGCCGGGCGCGGTGCTGACGTGGTGGGCCGTCCGGCAGCGCCAGGCCGCCCGGCAGGCCTACGAGCTGGCGCAGCAGCAGATCACGGGCGGCTACCACGAGCAGGCCCGGCAGTGGCAGGCGCGCAAGCAGGCCCACGACGCCGCGGAGCGCGCACGGCTCGACGGCCTGCCCGAATGGGGCTCCGCCCCGCGCCCCGGCCGCCGGCTCGACGTGTTCGGCGGGACGCTGTGGGCCTGGGAGGCGCTGCTCACCACCTACGGCACGTCCACCCTCGCCGTCCAGCCGCTGCTGGTGCTCGACCTGTCCCGGGAGGTCGTCAGCCGGGAGCTGGTCGAGCTGTCCCAGGCCGCCTGGACGGGCGTGGACGTCCAACTGCTGCCGAGCCGCCTGGCCTCGTCCAAGCTGCTCGCCGACATGCCGCCGCAGGACCTCGTGGACGCGATCGTCGAGTCCATGCACGGCGGCACCCCCGACGCCGCCCGCGCCGACCGCAGCATGGACGACCGCATCCTGACCAAGATCTGCCGCGCGCTCGGCGACGACCTCACGCTCGGCCGGATCGCGGCCGCCCTCCGCGCCCTGATGGGCGAACCCGACGACGGCGGCGCCCTGACCCGCGACGAGCGCCGGCACATCGCGAACGAGCTGTTCACCGTGGAGTACCGGCGGCAGGCCCACGCGAGCCTGTCCCGCATCGAGTCCTACATCCATCCACTGGAGGAACTCGGCACGGAACCCCCCAAGGAGGAGGGCGCCGGCTACCTGACGTGCATGGCGCTGGACAGCCAGGCCCGCAACGTCCGGTCCGAGCTGCTCACCGACCTGGTCGTCCAGTGGGTCACCCACCGGATCACCGCCTCGCAGGACTCGACCCCCGCGCTCATCGTCGCCGGCGCGGACGAGCTGGCCCGCCGCCACCTGGAACGCCTCTCGGACGCCTGCGAGCGGCGCGGCGTCCCGCTGACCCTGCTGTTCCGGCGGCTGCGGGAGACGTCCGCGGAGATGATCGGCGGCGGCGCCGTCGCGTTCATGCGGCTCGGCAACCACGAGGACGCCACCCGCGCCGCCGACTTCATCGGGCGGGACCACCGGTTCGTCCTGTCGCAGATCACCAAGAACGTCGGCGGGAACGAGTCCCACACGTCCACCGACACCGAGGGCGCGGGCGACTCGGAGTCCACCAGCACGAGCCGCACGACGGGGACGTCCCGCAGCTGGGGGACGAGCCGCTCGTCCGGCACCACCTACTCGGGCGGTGAGATGTTCGGCCTGTTCCCCGACCGGTCGACCAACTACCAGCGCGGCAGCAACCGCGGCGGCTCCACCAGCACCAGCGACACCGTCGGCACCACCACGTCCACGTCCCGGAACTGGTCGGCCGCCTACTCCTACGCCGAGGGGACGAACTGGAGCGACGCCGACACGACGCAGCGCGTGTACGAGTACGCCGTCGAGCCCGTCACCCTCCAGCACCTGCCGGACCACGCGCTCCTGCTCGTCGAGTCGGCGCCCGGCGGAGGCCGCACGATCACCCCCGTCGAGTGCGACCCGGCCATCATCACCCTGGACCGCGTCACCACCGGCCCCCTCCCGGACCCGCCCGCCCCGCAGCAGGCGATCCCCGCGCCCGCCACCCCGCCGCAGCAGTGGTCGACACCGGCCGCTCCCCAGTGGGCCGCGCCGCCGTCGCCGCCCCCGCCACGGGCACCGCTCGCGGTCGACCCGGGCCCGCCGCCCGGCGGGCAGACCGGCCCGCGCCCACCCGGCACCCCGCGCCAGGGGCCGCCGCCGCTGTTCGGCGGCAAGGGCTAGCCGAGCCGGCGCCGCAGCGCCTGCGCCCGCCGCACGAGGGGGAGCGGCAGCCCGTGGGGCTGATGCTCGATGCGTTCCTCCACGGCCGCGACCAGCTCGGCGCCGAACCCCAGCCGCACCGCCGCCGCGTCCGCCCGCGCCTCGCCGCGGGCGCTGAGCAGCCGCGCACCCAGCGCGACCCCGTAGGCGACCGCCGCGGGCAGCGCCACCACGACCGAGACCGCCGCCGCGAGGACGGCCAGCACGAACACCAGCAGGAAGCCGATCGGCCGGTGCCACTCCACCGCCCGCTTCCACATCGGCACGACCGGGGCCCACGGCCTGCGCAGCGCCCACACCAGCGCGCGCCCCGGCAACGTCACCTGCGCGTGGACGAACGCGGGGAACGCCCGCCACCCGAGCAGATGCCCGAGCTCATGCGCGAGGACGGCCTCCAGCCGTCCGGGCGGCAGCTCACGCGCCGACCGGGACGTGACCGCGACCGTCCGCCCGAACGGCCTGCACGCGTTCAGCTCGTCCGACTCGACGACCACGAGCCGGTAGGCGCCCGCACCGGCACGCTGCCGCACGTCCCGCCACGGCTGCCCCAACCTGACGCGCTCGGTGGCGTCCGGCTCCCGGTAGCCGTAGGCGAGCCGCGCGGTGAACGGCGCGAGCAGCAGCACCGCCCACACCACGACCACCACGGCCGGACCCCACACCGGCCACAGAACCTGCAGCCCGACCGCCACGGCCGCGACCGCCACCCCTTCGGCGGCCACGGTGGCCACAACCGCGCCCCCAGCGCCCCCGGCAGGCTCAGACGCCCGCCCCGGAGGCAGGTACCGCCCCACCGATTCACCACCACGCGGAGCGACAGCACCCCCCGGAACCGCTTCCACGGAAGGTCGCGACGCTTCCATCGGCGGCGCGTCCGGCCGCGCTCCCGGAACGGGCGCGCCCGGCCGAGGCAACGCCGTCCCCTGAGTACCCAGCGGCGGCGCCTGACCACCCGCCATCCGCGGCGGCTGCGCCCCGGCGCCCCGACTCATCCGCCCCCCGACATGAGGCGGCGCCGAAGTCTCGAACCGAGCGGCCTCTTCACCAGAAGCCCGCGAAGGCGGCACGAACGGCACCCCCGACGAAGCACCGGTCCCCCCAGCACCTCCCGCAGGCGACGCAACCGATCCTGGCCCAGGCGCCCCAGACGCGTGCGCCGCACCGCCAGGAGGCACCTGGTAGCCCGCCGCGCCCCCACGCGCCTCTACAGACGGCGCGCCTGCAGCGTCCCCGGGCGCGTGTGCCGAGCCGCCAGGAGGTCCCTGATGCAGGGCCGCATCCCCACGCGGCTCTGCGGGTGGAGCGACTGGTCCCTGTGCGGGCGTCGCGTCCCGGGACGGCGCTGCAGGCGGCGCGTCTGATCTGGGCGGAGGCGTCCCGGGGCTTGGAGGCTCTTGGCGCGCTGTCGTGCCGCGAGGTCTCGCCTCAGCAGGGGGCACGGTCGGTTCCTGCGCGGGCGTCCTGGGCGCTCGTGCCGAGCCGTCAGGAGGCTCCTGGGACGCCGCGGCACCTTCAGGCATCGTCTCCGCAGGGGGCGCGAGGGATCCCTTAGCGGGCGTTGTGGGTGGGGTGGCGAAGCGGGGTGGGGGAGCCGTTGGTCGGGGGTGTTCGGTTCCTGGGGGGCCTGTGGGCCGGGGTGGTCGCTTTGATGCGCGGCGGCGGGCTCGGGAGGCGTAGGGGCGTGACTGGTCGGTCCAGGTTTGTCCGTCCCAGTAGCGTTCGCGGCCCATCCACTCTGGATCTGGGTACCACCCAGGTGGTGCGCTCACCGGAACCCCGCCTCCCGTCAGGAACAGATCAAGGCTTGCGCACGCCACGACACAGCGTCAACACGGTGGTCACAGCTTGGGGGTGAAGGGACGGCGATGGGCGGGGTCGTCCGGGTCGGCGAGGCCGCGCAGGGCCGTCTCGACCAGCTCGATGGCCTGGAGGAGGGCGACGAGGCGGGCGCCTTCCCGGCGGTAGGTGTCCAGGACGGATTCGATGCCGTGCGGCGGGACGGTGTCGCCGAGGTCGACGCGGGCCGTCCGGAAGCCCTCGCGGGCCGCCTCGACGGACGCGCTGACGTGGTGGCGTGCCATCCGTGCCAGGGCGATGGGGTAGCGGCGCAGGACGCCGTAGCGCCGGTACTCGGGCGGGACGAGCTCCAGCAGCCAGGCGAGGGCGGTGTCCTCGAAACGGTCGGTGCCCGGTGGGTGCACCTGCGAGGGCCAGCCGGGCGGAACGTAGGTGCTCACGAGGGCAGGATAACCTCGATTCGAACCTATGTTCGATAGGGTTCGAAGACTGTCACTCGGCCGGTGGGGTGCGGCGGATGCGGATCTTGCCGGAGTCCAGGTCGTCGCGGGCCTTGCCGTCGCCGGCCTGCTCGTGGTCGTCCTGGCGCAGGATCTTCTGCCGCTCCTGCTCCTCCTGCTTGATCTTCTTGGAGCCTTCGAACGCGGACGCGAGGTCCTCGAACATGCCGCCGCCGAAACCTGCGCCGGTCTCCCCGGTGCCGCGGATGGCGCCCATCAGGGACGACCTGCCCGTACCCTCGCGGGGCCACTCGACGGTCTCCGGCTCGGCCGTTTCCGGACGGTTGCCCATCGGGCGGCCCTTGAGGCGCTTGCGCCGGCGAAAGGGTGACTTCACACAGACTCCAACGTGATGAGTCTCCAGATTGATCCCGGCGGACGTTCAGGTGGCGAACGACCACCGAGTGGGAGAACCGGTGAAGTCTCCCTGGCGGAGCCCGAACACCGACTGCGGACGCACCGCGACGGTCGCGTTCACCTCGGGGTCCAGGAAGTCCACACGATATCGCGTGGCGTACTTGGAGTTGACCAGGTCGATGAACCGCTGCAAGTCCCGCTGTTCGGTGAGGACGTGGGCGCGTCCCTCGATGACCACCGGATTCTCGGCCTCCTCGGTGGTGACCACGACCTGCGGGTTCAGCCGCAGGTTCACCATCTTGCGGGACGGGACGGAGCTGCTGAACAGCAGCGCCTCTCCCGACCAGGCGCCCCACACGGGCATGGCGTGCGGGCGGCCGTCCGGCCGGACCGTGCACACCCAGAAGTTGCGGGCCGCCTGCAACCGTTCCACGGCCCAGGACCACGGCAGCAGGCCGCTTCCCTCGTCAGGTCCCTGGATGCCATAGCCGGGCATGTACGGGCGTTCCGCTACAGGCTCGGCGGGCGTGATGGGCTCCGGTTCCGCGGCGGCTCCGGAAGCCGACATGGCGTTCCTCCCTCGGTCGTGCACTGTCCCGTCCATATCGTTACAGACGCCGGCGTCTCTTGGTGACGCTCGGTGGCTCGTTGGGAGCGGCTCGGCGCGGTAGCCTGCGGGACGTGCGCCTATCCCATGTCATCACGGCTCTGGAAGAGCTCTATCCGCCCGCGTGGGCGGAGTCCTGGGACGCCGTCGGCCTCGTCTGCGGCGACCCGGACCAGTCCGTGGACCGGGTGCTGTTCGCGGTCGACCCGGTGGCCGCGGTGATCGACGAGGCGCTGGAGTGGGGGGCCGCCCTCGTGGTGACGCACCATCCGCTGCTGCTGCGCGGGGTGCACTCGGTCGCCGCGACCACGCCGAAGGGACGGCTCGTCCACCGCATGATCAGGAACGGGATCGCGCTGCACACCGCGCACACCAACGCCGACCGCGCCGACCCGGGCGTGTCGGACGCGCTGGCGCGGGCCGTCGGCCTCACCGGCGCGCTGCGCCCGATGGTCCCCGCCGACGACGATCCACGCCGCGGCCTCGGCCGGATCGGGGAGCTGGACGAGCCGGTCCCCCTGCGGGAGTTCACCCGCCGGGTCGCGGCCCGGCTGCCGGCGACCGCGTGGGGCGTCCGCGCGGCGGGCGATCCGGACCGTCCCGTCCGCACCGTCGCGGTGTGCGGCGGCGCGGGCGACTCCCTGCTCGGCACCGCGCGGGCCGCCGGTGTCGACGCCTACCTCACCGCCGACCTGCGGCACCATCCCGCGTCGGAGTTCGCCGAGGACGGCGGGCCGGCGCTGGTGGACGCCGCGCACTGGGCGACCGAGTGGCCGTGGCTCGCCGACGCCGAACGGCGCCTGGCGGCGTCCTCCCCCGAAGCGGGCAAGTTGGAGACACGGGTGTCCACGCTCGTCACCGACGCGTGGCGCCTTCACGAAGAAGGAGCACAGTGAAAGCCGCACCGCAAGCCCAGCTTCGCCTGATCGACCTGCAGGATCTCGACAGCTCGCTGGACCGGCTGGCGCACCGCCGCCGGACGCTGCCCGAGCTGGCGGAGATCGAGCGGCTGGAGGCACGCCTCACCGAGCTGCGCGACGCGATCGTGGCGGCCGAGACCGAGGTCGGCGACCTGCAGCGGGAGCAGAAGAAGGCCGAGCAGGACGTCGACCAGGTCCGCACCCGCGCCGACCGCGACCGGCAACGGCTCGACTCGGGGCAGGTGACCTCGGCGAAGGACCTCGGCAGCCTCCAGGCGGAGATCGAGTCGCTGCAGCGCCGCCAGTCCGACCTGGAGGAGGTCGTGCTGGAGATCATGGAGCGGGCCGAGGAGGCGGAGAGCAGGGTCGGCGCGCTGCGCGCCGAGCAGTCCGCGGCGCAGGAGGAGCTCCAGGGCCTCGTCGCGCGGCGCGACGAGGCGCAGCGCGAGATCGACGATGAGGCGGGGACGACCAGCACCGCGCGCACCGCGGTCGCCAAGGACGTCCCGGACGACCTGCTCGGGCTCTACGAGAAGCTGCGCGGCCAGTTCGGCGGCGTCGGCGCCGCGAAGCTGTTCCGCGGCGCCTGCCAGGGCTGCCACCTGGCCCTGAACACCGTCGACCTCAACCGGATCCGCAGCGCCGCCGAGGACGAGGTCATCCGCTGCGAGGAGTGCCGCCGCATCCTCGTCCGCACGCCCGAGTCGGGCCTGTGAGCTCTCGCAGGCTGGTCGTCGAGGCGGACGGGGGATCGCGCGGCAACCCCGGCCCGGCCGGGTACGGGGCGCTGGTGCGGGACGCGCTGACCGGCGAGGTGCTGGCCGAGGTCGCCGAGTCGATCGGGCACGCCACCAACAACGTCGCCGAGTACCGGGGCCTGATCGCCGGGCTGCGGGCCGCCGCCGCGGTCGACCCGTCCGCGCGGGTCGAGGTCCGGATGGACTCCAAGCTCGTCGTGGAGCAGATGTCCGGCCGCTGGAAGATCAAGCATCCGGACATGGTGCCGCTGGCGCTGGAGGCCCGGGAGGTCGCCGCCGCGCTCGGCTCGGTGTCCTACGGCTGGATCCCGCGCAACCGGAACGCGCACGCCGACCGGCTCGCCAACGAGGCCATGGACGCCGCGGCCCGCGGGGAGCACTGGACCCGCAAGGTCGAGGAGACGCCCGGGGAGCCCGAGCCGCCGCCGCGTCCCGTCTCGGGCACGCCGATGGCCACGCTGCTGCTGCGGCACGGCGAGACGCCGCTGTCGATCGAGAAGCGCTTCGCGGGGATCGGCCACGTCCCGCTCACCGCCAACGGCGTCGCCCAGGCCCGCTACGCCGCCCTCGCCCTCAAGGACCGCGGCCTGGACGCGATCGTCACCTCGCCCCTGGCCCGCTGCCGCGACACGGCCGCCGAGGTCGCCGCCGTCACCGGCCTGGACGTCCGCGTCGAGGACGGCCTGCGGGAGACCGACTTCGGCGAGTGGGAGGGCCTCACGTTCGCCGAGGCGAGCCGGGGGTGGCCGGACGAGTTCAAGGCGTGGCTGTCCGACCCGGAGGCCGCGCCGCCCGGCGGGGAGAGCTTCGCCCGGGTGTCCCGCCGCGTCCGCACGTCCCTGGACAAGCTGAAGGTCCGCTACCGCGAGCAGACGGTGCTGGTCGTCTCCCACGTCACGCCCATCAAGCTCCTCGTGAAGGACGCCCTGGGCGCGCCCATGTCGGCCCTGTACCGGATGCACCTGGACGTCGCGTCGCTCTCGTCCATCGACTGGTACGCCGACGGCCCCGCGACCCTGCGCACCTACAACGACACCCACCACCTGCCCGCCTGACCGCGACCGGCCTTCCCACCTGGTGGACCCGGTCGTCCGCGCCGTGGAACCGGCCGCGTGCCCGTCCTTCACCCGCGGCCACGGCCACCTCGACATGGCCGCCTACGACCGCTTCCTGTCCGGCCGGATGGAGGACCACGCCCTCCCGCAGTCCCGCCTGGACCAGGCCCTGACCACACTTCCCTAAAGCTTCGTTAGGTCACCGGCGGAGCCACCCGCTAACCTTGACGTACGGCGGACGAGCCGGCCGGACGGCCGCGTCGGGGAGCGATCCCCGTCGAGGAAAGTCCGGGCTCCACAGGGCAGGGTGGTCGGTAACGCCGACCCGGGGTGACCCGCGGGACAGTGCCACAGAAAGCAGACCGCCACCGGTCCGCCGGTGGTAAGGGTGAAACGGTGAGGTAAGAGCTCACCAGCGCCCACGGTGACGTGGGCGGCTCGGTAAACCCCACCCGGAGCAAGGTCAAGAAGGGGCCCCGCAAGAGGCCCCGCGCAGGTGCCTGAGGGCGGCCCGCCCGAGCCTGCGGGTAGACCGCTGGAGGCCGCCGGCAACGGCGGTCCGAGATGGATGGCCGTCACCCGCCGCCCCGCAAGGGCCGGCGGGCACAGAACCCGGCTTACAGGCCGGCTCGTCCGCCCCACTTCTCTGGCGGCGCGGGGTGCGCCGTGCGACTCGGGAGAAACGGGTCATACGACACAGAGGGCTAGAAACAAGGCGCTTACCGTCCTGGTAAGAGCTGATCACCCTGATCGGTGGCGGCGGCGGGGCCGGGTGCTGGGTTCCGCCGAGAGGAGCGCTGATGTTCGTCATCGTGTTCATGGCCCTCGTCCTCGCCGGGATGCTGGGGGGCCTGGTGTACCTGTGGGACTTCTCGCGCGCCAGCCGGCGCGACGCGCTGTTCCTTCCGGCGTCCGACCGGAGCGCGCAGCGCGCGCGCCGGGTGTCGGGGATGTACGTACGCGACTACACGCGCCGCGACGACCAGCTCGTCGGGCGCTGGTGAGCGCGGTCGGAGGCGGGCCGCCCGGGGCGGGGGCGGCCCGCGCCCTCAGGTGAGCGGCCGGGACTCGGGGACCTCGTCGGGGACGCGGACGAAGGTGCCCGTGGGGCGGTCCAGGATCTCCACGGTGGCGGACTGGAGGTCCAGGTAGAGGCCGACCAGCTCGATCTCGCCGGACTCGACCCGCTCCCGGAGCCAGGGGTAGGTCAGCAGGTTGTCGAGCTGCTGCATCACATTGATCTTGCAGAGGCGGGCCAGGGGCGGCTCGTCCTCGGACGGCTCCTCGGCGAGGAAGCGGGCCAGGCTGTGGTTGCCGTGCTTCAGCCAGCGGGAGAGGCCCTCCAGATGCTCGACCTCGGTGCCGCCGGCCAGCAGCGCGGCCATCGCGCCGCAGTTGGAGTGGCCGCAGACCGTGATCGTCCGGACGTCCAGGACGCTGGTCGCGTACTCGACGGTGGCGGCGACCGAGTCGTCCGGGGTCCGGGTGCCGTGCCGGGGGACGAGGGCGCCGACGTTGCGGTTGATGAACAGGTCGCCGGGGCCGCTCGCGGTGATGATGTTGGGCACGACGCGCGAGTCCACGCAGGTGATGAACAGGTGCTCGGGCTTCTGCTCCATCGCCAGCTCGGCCATGATCGGCCGGACGAGCCGGGCCGTGCGGCCGTGGTACTCGCGGACGCCGTTCAGCAGCACGTCCGACGGGGACATGTCAGGCGCGTCCAGTTCGGCCTCGGAGCGCCGCCGCCTGTTCCCCCAGGGCGCCCACCAGCGGCTGTGCGGGGGCCTCTTCCGCGGCTGGGACATTTCGCCTGTCACAGCTCTTTCATACCAAGCCTCATGAATCTCGTCGATGTCGACCCTCCCCCCTTGGCGTTCGTGGGCGAGCCGCCACTGGTGGATCGCGTCGAAGGCGGCGTGGTCCATGAAGTCGACGTTGAGGTCGAGGTCGACGCTGGAGCCGGCCGGGACGTCCTGGAGCACCCGGGTCGCCTTCGGGACGCCGAGGAAGGTCAGGGTGCCCTCCACCACCACGTGGACCCGGGCGGGGCCGGGGGCGTCGCCCGGTTCCGGGACGAGGTGCTCGGCGCGGACCGTCAGCCGGGTCAGCCGCCGCAGCGCCAGCAGCGCCATCACGGCGATGCCGAGCAGCACGCCCTCGCCGAGCCCGAGGAGGACCACACCGGCGAAGGTGACGTAGTACGCGGGTGCCTCGCGGTGGTGGCGCAGGTCACGGACGCGGGCGCTGTCCATCAGCTTGACGCCCAGCACGATCAGCAGGGCTGCGAGGGCCGGGAGCGGGACCTGCTCGATCAGCGGGCCGCACGACAGCGCGAGGACGAACACCCACACGCCGTGCAGCACCGAGGACGTCCGGGAGCGCGCGCCCGCCTCCAGGTTGGCCGTGCTACGGACGATCACGCCCGCGATCGGGAGGCCGCCGAGCAGGCCCGACACCGTGTTGCCGGCGCCCTGGCCGATGAGCTCCCGGTCGAGGTCGGCGGGCCGGACGCCGGCGGGCCGGGCGCGGTCGATCGCCACGCCGCACAGGAGCGACTCGACGGCGGCCACGAGCGCGACGGACAGGACGGCGCCCACGACGCCCGGCAGATCGCCCTGCGGCAGGACGGGGGCGTGCCAGTCGCCGAAGAGGGTGTCCGGAAGGTTCACCCGCCGCGCGTTCCAGCCGAGCGCCCAGACGGCGAGGGTCGCGAGGGCGATCGCGGGCAGCGGACCGGGGACGAGGCGCAGCCATCCGCCGCGGGGCAGCCGCGACCAGATCAGCAGGACGAGGATCGTCAGCCCGCCGAGCAGCGCCGGATGCGTGTGCGGGTGCGCGAGCTGGCCGGGCAGCTCCCGCAGGTTGGTGACGGCCGACCCCTCCGGGCTGCCGCCGAGCACCACGTGCACCTGCGCGAGGACGAGGACGGCGCCGACGCCGGCGAGCATCCCGTGCACGACGGCGGGGGAGACGGCGAACGCGGCCCGGGCGACCCGGACGGCGCCGAGGGCGAGCTGCAGCAGCCCGCCCAGCATGGTGATCATGCAGGTGGCGCGCCAGCCGTAGGTCTGGATGAGCTCGGCGACGATCACGGTCAGGCCCGCCGCGGGGCCGCTGACCTGGAGGGGCGAGCCGCCGATCAGCCCGGCGACGATGCCGCCGGCGACCGCGGCGATCAGTCCGGCGGCGACCGGCGCCCCGGACGCCACCGCGATCCCCAGCGACAGCGGGATCGAGACCAGGAAGACGACGAACGAAGCGAGCAGGTCCTGTCGGAACCTGGATACGTTGAGTGGCTTGATAGTCACTCTATGTATATAACCAGGATTCCTGGTGCTTCACTCCTGGACACGGCCGGCCCGGACGCGCCGAGGGCCGCCGGACGGATCCGGCGGCCCTCGGCCCTGCGCGCGTGCCTCAGCGGCGGTAGTTCTCCCAGTCGTCCCCGGCGGGCTGGCGGGAACCGTACTGGCCGGGCTCGTTCTGCTGCCCGCCCTGCGGGTAGCCGCCCTGCTGCTGCGAGCCGCCGTAGTAGCCGGAGCCGTACGCCTGGGTGGCGTTCGGGTCCTGGTACCCGCCGGAGGCGCCCGGGTCGTGCGGAGCGGCCAGCGGGTCGCCGCCGTTGTAGCTGCTGCCGCTGAAGTCGCCGTAGTTGCCGGCTCCGCCGGAACCGGGGGCGCCGCCCTCCGCCGTCCCGCCGAAGGCGCCGAAGGGCTCCCGGCCGCCGCCCAGGGGGTCGTCGTAGCGCGGCGACTCGCCGTAGGCGGGGGCCGTCGGGTAGCCGTCGCTCTGCTGGCCCTGCCCGTACCCGGACGGCGCGCCGAGCCCGGAGTCGTAGCCGGAGCCGCCTCCGAGCCCGGAGTCGTAGCCGCCGCCCTGGCCGCCGGACGGCGACGGCCACGGGCCGGTGTTCCCGGTGTTGGGCGGGCTCGGCGGGGCGGAGGAGGTCGTCCCGAAGGACCCGGTGCTGAGCGGGTCGCCCAGCGGGTCGTTCAGGGAGTCGCCGCCGTAGGAGCCGCCCGACTCGGCCGGAGCGCCTCCTGCCGACCGCTGCCGGTCGGACTGGATGCGCTGGAGCAGCTCGTCCACGGTCGGGAGTTTGTGCCCGTCGGTGTCGGACCCGCCGCCGGTGCCGCCGAGCGACGCCGCCGGGGCGGCGGGGACCGAGGGCGCCGGAGGGGCGGGAGGAGCGGGCGCCGGGGGAGCGGGCGGGGCGGCCGGCTCCTCGGGACGTCCGAGCGGCAGGCCCAGCGGGTCGGACACCCGCGGGTCGCCGCCGAGCGGGCCGCCGGGGGCGGGCGGGGCGCCCGGCCGGTCGAAGTCGGTACGGCCGCCGGGAGGCGGGCCCGCGGCGGGGCGGCCGCCCAGCGGCTCGGCGCCGTAGTCGCCGTAGGACGGCTCGGGGGAGCCGTATTCGGGGGAGCCGTACTGGTCCTGGCCGCCGTAGGACGGCTCGCCGGGGCCGTAGTCGGCCGCGCCGTAGGCGGGCTGCGGTTCGTGCCCGCCGTACGCCGGCTGGTCGGGGACGCCGTAGGGGGCCTGCGGGCCGCCCGCCACCCCCGACCCGGCGAGGTCGGCCGGGATCGGGTCGAGCGACGTCGCGCCCGGGTCGTTGTTCGGGAAGGCGGGGCCGCCCTGGAACCCGCCGGGGCCCGCGGGCATCTGCTGCGGGCCGGTCCCGGTGCCGAGGCCGTTGAGGACGGTGCCGTCGGCGCCCATCGAGACGGGCTGGGTGAGGTTGGGCGGTTCGGCGGGCGGCTGCTCGGGCGGGGGAGCCTGCGCGTTCAGCGGGTCCGCGGCGGGGTCGGGCTCGGAGCGGTCGCCGTCGTGGTCGTGCTGCCACGGGAACTTGGGCTTGTCGAAGGTGATCGTCGCCCAGTAGTCGTCGTCCTCCATCTCGTCGGACGCGGGGCCCGGCGGCGGGGGCGGCGGAGCCGGGGCGGCGGTGGGGGCGGCGAGCGGACCGCCGCCCGCGACGCGGCGGTCGGGGACGGGCTCGGGCGCGCGGTCGTAGCCGCCGTCGTAGCCCTCGTCATAGCCGTTGTCGTAGCCGTCGTTGTAGCCGGGCCCGTACTCGTCGGGGCCGGCCATCGGCTCCTGCGGCGGGGCTCCGCGGCGGCCGCGCGGCTGCTTCTGCGGCTCGTCGTCCATCCAGTCGTCGTCGTCGCGTCCCGCCCTGCTGGCCCGCAGGCCGAGGGCCACGAGGACGACCACGAGGACCACGACCACAATGAGGCCGAAGACCACGATGTAAGAAGTCATGCCACCACCCAATGCCTAGGCCCGGCGAGAGTTGCCGGCGCGGACCGCGGGTCCGTCCCGATTGTCGCCAGCGTCCGGAATGTCATGGGCTTCCGCCGTCCCGGCGTCCCCCGATTCTCTCCGACCGCTATGACCGTTGTCACACCCTTCGCGCACATTTACCCTCACACGGCGCGTACCGATCGGCCAACTTCGCCGACCCGCACACCCCTGTCAGCTTCAGCCCCCCGAGGGGTCCGCCCTGACCCTGTGCTCACAGGCTCCACGGTCAACGCGCCTGCTCGCCGCCGAAGTTCCCGGTGATCCGTCCGCGTCCCACCGTGTGCTCGGCGATGGCGGGGAGCGAGTCCTTCAGTTCGGCGCCGTTCCGGAACGGTGCCGGCTCGTCCAGCGCGTAGATGGTGAACCGGTACCGATGCCGTTCTCCCTTGGGCGGGCACGGCGGCACGTAGCCCGCCTTCTCGTTGCCAGTGGTCAACCCTTCGACGGTCCTGTCAAGCCTGGCACCCTCGACGATCTCGTTCACCGTTCCGTCGATGCCCGCGATCACCCAGTGGACGCGCGCGCCGCCGGAGGCGTCCGGGTCGTCCATGACGATCGCGATCGACTTGGTCCCGGCCGGCGCCGACCAACGGAGCGGCGGGGTCTTGCCATCCTGCCCGCCAGAGTACGTCCTGCAGCCGTATCGCGGGGGCAAGTCGCCGCCATCGCGGAAGACCGGGCTGGTCACGGTGAACCATTCCGACAGTTCGGCGCTCTTGTTCTGCGGCTGGCCGATCAGCCCGCAGCCGCCCACGGTCCCGGCGAGCGCGAGGGCGCCCGCCGCGGCCAGCATCGGACGCCTGTCTCTGCTCATCATCGATACGCTCCGCTCCCGGGCGAGATCGTACGCCGCGCGGCGCCGGACCGCCGCCATCCGGCCGCCGCCCTGACCGCGCGTCCCGCCGCCGGCGCCCCCTTCCTCGTCCGCCCCAACGATAGGCCTTCCGCGGGGGTGGAACGGGCCGTTCACCCGGCTCCGGGCGACGGCGGCGCGAGCCGGGTCCTGTGACCTTCGTCATGCGTGTTTTGTCCCGATCCATCCGAAAATTTAGGAAGGAGTGGCGGGTTTCACATCCGATCGCGCCCCGGGCTTTGCCAGAACGGGAAGTTCTGCGGTTCTTCCATGGTTATTCATTGGTGCCGGGCACGTTCCATCAGGTAGCTTGTGAATGTCTTCACAAGCCGACCGTGACATTGGAGGGCCGCAATGGCCAGGACCGCCGAGGGAACCCCTGGCGCTCCCCACATCCTCATCGTGGGTGGCGGCTATGTGGGCATGTACACCGCCCTGCGCCTGCAGAAGAAGCTGAAGCGCGAGCTCAGGCGGGGCGAGGTCAAGGTCACCGTCGTGGACCCGAACTCGTACATGACGTACCAGCCGTTCCTTCCCGAGGCCGCCGCCGGGAACATCTCCCCGCGGCACGTCGTCGTCCCGCTGCGCCGGGTGCTGCCGAAGTGCACCGTCCGCAAGGCGCGCGTCACCGAGCTGAACCACGACGAGCGATGGGCCATCGTGCAGCCGCTGGCGGGGCCCCCTGAGCGGATCTCCTACGACTACCTGGTCATGGCGGCCGGCGCGGTGCCGCGGCTGCTGCCCATCCCCGGGCTCGCCGAGAACGGCATCAGCCTGAAGACCGTCGGCGAGGCCATCCACCTGCGCAACCACGTCCTGGAGCAGCTGGAGATCGCCGAGTCGACCGACGACGTGGAGCTGCGCCGCAAGGCGCTGACCTTCGTGTTCGTCGGCGGCGGGTTTGCCGGCGTGGAGGCGGTCGCCGAGCTGGAGGACATGACCCGCGACGCGACGAGGTACATGCGCAAGGTCACCCCGCAGGACCTGCGGTTCGTCCTGGTCGAGGCCACGGACCGGATCCTGCCGGAGGTCGGCCCCGAGATGGGCAGGTGGACCGCCGAGCAGCTGCGCGGCCGCGGCATCGCCGTGAAGATGAAGACCTACCTCCAGTCGGCCGTGGACGGGCAGATCGAGCTGTCGGACGGAAGCAGCTTCCCGGCCGGGACGCTGGTCTGGAACGCCGGCGTCAAGCCGTCCCCGGTCGTCCGGCACGGCGACCTGCCGCTGGACGAGCGCGGCCGGGTGAAGGGCACCGAGTACCTCACCGTCGAGGGCCTCGTCCGGGCGTTCACCGCCGGCGACAACGCCGCGATCCCGGACCTCACCCAGGACGGGATGTACTGCCCGCCTAACGCCCAGCACGCCGTCCGGCAGGCCAAGCTCCTCGGCGACAACATCGTCCGGTCGCTGCGCGGCAAGACGCTCAAGCCGTACGTGCACGGCAACCTCGGCACGGTCGCCGGCCTCGGCCTGCACAAGGGCGTGGCGAACCCCCTCGGCATCAAGCTCAAGGGCTGGCCCGCGTGGTTCTTCCACCGCAGCTACCACGGCGCGATGGTCCCGACGTTCAACCGGAAGATCCGCGTCATCGCGGACTGGACGCTCGCGCTGTTCCTCAAGCGCGAGACCATCTCGCTCGCCACCATCGAGCAGCCCCGGGCCGACTTCGAGCTCGCGGCCCTCGACGAGAGCAAGACCAAGGCCAAGACCACCGGGTCCGCGGCCTGACCCCTCCATCCGGCGCCCCGGCGGTCTCGACCGCCGGGGCGCCGCCCGTTCTGGGGGAGAATCTGGGGGAGAATCGGTCCGTGCGGATCGGCATCCTGGGCCCTCTCGACGTGCGCGCCGACGACGGCGCGCCCATCGCGGTCGGGGGCGCCCGGCTGCGGGCGCTGCTGACGCTGCTCGCCCTCGACCCGGACACGGCCGTTCCGGCGGAGCGGATCATCGACGCGCTCTGGGAGGACGCCGTCCCGCGGGGCGCGCCGAACGCGCTCCAGTCCCTGGTGTCGCGGCTGCGGGCCGCCATCGGGCGGGACGCCGTCGAGGCGGGGCCCGGCGCGTACCGGCTCGTCCTGCCGGCCGGGTCCGTCGACGCGCACGACTTCGAGGCGCGGGTCCGGGCGGCGCGGGCGGCCGCCGAGCCGGGGGAGCGGTCGGCCGCCCTCCGCGAAGCGCTCGCGCTCTGGCGCGGCCCGGCGCTCGCCGACGCCGCCGGGCTGCGGTTCGCGGACGCGCCCGCCGCCCGGCTGGAGGCGCTGCGCCGCACCGCGCTCGAGGACCGGCTGGACGCGGACCTCGCGCTCGGCCGCCACGCCGAACTGGTCCCCGAGTTGCAGGCGCTCGCCGCCGCCGACCCGCTCCGCGAACCCGTGGCCGCCCTGCTGGTGCGGGCCCTCTACGCGTCCGGGCAGCAGGCCGAGGCGCTGGCCCGGTACCGGGACGCCAGGCGGGCGCTCGGCGAGGAACTCGGCGTCGACCCGTCGCCCGAACTGGAGGCCGTCCACCTCGCGGTCCTGCGCCAGGACCCGTCCCTCCTGCCGGACGCCGCACCGCCCCCGAGCAGGCCCAGAGGCAACCTCAAGGCCCGGCTGACCAGCTTCATCGGCCGCGACGCCGACCTCGGCCGGGTGGGCGATCTGCTGGCGCGCAGCCGGCTGGTCACGCTGACCGGGCCCGGCGGCGCGGGCAAGAGCCGGCTGTCGGTCGAGTCGGCGGAACGGGTCGCCGGGCGGATGCCCGACGGCGCCTGGCTGGTCGAGCTGGCACCGGTCAGCGACCCGGCCGAGGTCCCCGCCGCCGTCCTCACCGCGCTCGGGCTCCGCGAGCCGGCGACGATCGCCGCCGTCCCGCCGGCCCCGGCGCCCGACCCGGCGGACCGGCTCGTGACGGCGCTGTCGGGCCGGCGGCTGCTGCTGCTCCTGGACAACTGCGAGCACCTGCTGGACGCGGCGGCCCGCCTCGCCGAGGAGGTCCTGGAGAACTGCCCGGGCGTCCGGATCCTCGCGACCAGCCGGGAACCGCTCGGCATCACCGGGGAGACGCTCCGCCCCGTCGAGCCGCTGGAGCCGCCGCCCGCGGACGCGGGCCCGGAGGAGGCGCTGTTCTCCCCGGCCGTCCGGCTGTTCGCCGACCGCGCGGCGGCCGTGTCGCCCGGGTTCGCGGTCACCCCCGACAACGCCGGGTGGATCGTCCGGATCTGCCGCGCCCTCGACGGGATGCCGCTCGCGATCGAGCTGGCCGCCGCCCGGCTCCGCGCGATGACGCCGGCGCAGCTCGCCGTCCGGCTGGACGACAGGTTCCGGCTCCTCAACGCGGGCAGCCGCACCGCTCTGCCCCGCCACAAGACGCTCCGGGCCGTCGTGGAGTGGAGCTGGGACCTCCTGGACGAGCCCGAGCGGACGCTCTGGCGCCGTCTCGCCGTGTTCCCCGGCGGCGCCACCGTGCAGAGCGCCGAGTCGGTGTGCGCGGCCCTGGGGCTGGACGGCGCCGACGTCCTCGACCTCCTCACCGCCCTCGTCGACAAGTCGCTCCTGACGGTCGGGGGCACCGACGGCGAACCCCGCTACCGGATGCTGGAGACGATCCGCGCCTACGGCCTCGAACGCCTCGCCGGCTCGGGGGAGGAGACCGCGACCCGGCGGGCGCACGCCGCGTACTTCGTCGGGCTGGCGGAGGAGGCGGAGCCGCACCTGTACCGGGGCGACCAGCTGACCTGGCTGCGGCGCCTCACCGCGGAGGGCGACAACATCTCCGCCGCGCTGCGCTGGGCGATCTCCACCGGGGACGCGCCGCTGGCGATGCGGTTCTGCGCCGCGCTCGGCTGGTACTGGTTCCTGCACGGCCGGCTCGTCGAGGGCGCCGACAGCCTCCAGGACGTCATGGCCCTGCCCGGCGTCCCCGACGACCAGATCACCGCCCGCGCCCTCGCGCTCGGCGCGCTCACCGCGCTGGACAACCAGCACGGCGGCGACCAGATCGCCTCATGGCTCGCCCGCGCGGAGGCGATCTGCGCGGCGCAGGACCGCGCGGCGCTGCATCCGGTGCTGCGGATCATGGCGGAGACCATCCAGATGTACACCGTCGGCTGGGAGGCCCCCTCGTCGGGCATCGCGGCCCTGCTGGACGACCCCGACCCGTGGGTGCGCGGCCTCGCCTCCTTCGTCCACGGCCAGGTCGCCCACAACTTCGGCAGGATCGACGAGATCGAGGACGCCTTCGACAAGGCGCTCGCCGCGTTCCGCGAGTCCGGCGACCGCTGGGGCCTGTCGTTCACGCTGACCGCGCAGGCCGAGATCCTCGGCCGTCGCGGCGACCATCGCGGCTCCGTCGCCCTGTACGAGGAGGCGCTGCGGCTGAACGCCGAGCTCGGCGGCGGCACCGCCGGGCTCCTGCACGTCCGCATGAAGCTGGCGAACGGGCTGGACCTCCTGGGCGAGCGCGACCGGGCCGAGGCGCTGCTGCGCGACGCCATGGGGGAACCGACCGGTGTCGGCGGGCCGGAGGAGAAGGCCGCCCTGCACTACCAGCTGGGCGAGTTCGCCCGCCGTTCCGGCGACACGGCCGAGGCCCTGCGCCGCTTCTCGCAGGCGGACGAGCTCACCGAGGACCTTCCCGGCCCGCCACAGTTCCGTGCCATGGTGCTGTGCGGGCGCGCCCAGGTCGATCTGGCGCTCGGCGCGCTGGACGCCGCCGCCGCGCGCCTGGACGAGGCCCTGCGCGGAGCGGTCGAGGCGCGGGACTACCCGATCATCTCCCACGTCCTGGCCGGCCACGCCGAGCAGGCCCGCGTCCAGGGCGACCCGGAACGCGCCGCCGAACTCCTCGGCACCGCCGACGCCCTGCGCGGCGCCCGCGACCTCTCCCTGGCCGACGCCCTGGCCATCGAGCAGGCCACCCGAACCGACCTGGGCGAGGCGGCCTTCGAGACCGCCTACACCCGAGGCCGAACCCGC
The DNA here is from genome assembly GCF_039871695.1 of Actinomadura sp. B10D3. Lineage (NCBI taxonomy): Bacteria > Bacillati > Actinomycetota > Actinomycetes > Streptosporangiales > Thermomonosporaceae > Actinomadura > Actinomadura sp. B10D3. The sequence continues at coordinate 86,973 of NZ_JBDPLY010000018.1, read as the reverse complement.
ACGTTCGCCGACCTCCTCGATGACTTCGCCCTACCCCCCAGAACCCCCCGCCACAGGCAAGGATCGCCCGGCTCGTGACGGGGGTTCCAGGGGGTCGCCCCCTGGGAGTTCACGCTCGCTTCTTGAAGGCCGCCAGGGAGAGGGGGGCGAAGACCAGGGAGATGCCGACGCCCCAGGCGAGGGCGACCCAGGCGTGTTCGAGGACGGGGCCGCCGACGAGCAGGCCGCGCATGGCCTCGACCAGCTTCGTCACCGGGCTGTTGTCCATGACGAACGCGACCGGGCCGGGGATGCCGTCGGTGTTCGGGATGAACGCGGTGCTGAGGAAGCTCAGCGGGAAGATCACCACGAATCCGAAGATCTGCACCTTCTCCGGCTCGTTCACCTTCATCGCGATGTAGACCGACGTCCAGGAGAACAGGATGGCGAAGGTCAGCAGGAGCACGAACGCGGTGAACAGGGCCAGCACGTTCGTACCGAGGCGGAACCCGATCGCGAACCCGACCAGCAGCAGGATCGCCATCGACCACGCCTGCTTGGCGGTGTCGGCGATGATCCGCCCGGCGAGCGGGGCGCTGCGGGCGATGGGGAGGCTGCGGAACCGGTCGAACACGCCCTTGGTGATGTCGGTGTTCAGCCCGAATCCGGTGCTCATCCCGGCGAACAGGGCGTTCTGCGCGATGATGCCGGGGATGACGACCGGCAGGTACGCCTCGACGCTGCCCGCCATCGCGGGACCGAACACGTAGGCGAACAGCAGCACGAACATGATGGGCTGGATGGAGAGGTCCAGCAGCTCCATCGGGTTGTGCTTGATCTGCACGAGGTTGCGCCACGCCAGGGTGGCCGTGTTGCGCACGGCCGTGCCGGGGGCGATCCGCTTGGACAGGTCCTGCGGCGCGAATGTCGCGGTGGTCATGCGGACGCTCCTTCCTTGCGCGCGGCCTGCTTCTCCAGCTCGCCGGCCTCGGCGTCGATGTCGTCGGTGTGGTGGCCGGTGAGGGCGAAGAACACCTCGTCCAGGCTGGACTTGCGCAGCGAGAGCTCGCCGACGGTGACGCCGGCGTCGTCGAGCCGGCGCACCACGGCCGGCATCAGCTGCGGGTCGGTGATGGGCACGCTGACCAGCTCGTCGCGGATCTCCGGGACGGCGTCCGCCAGCTCGCCGACGATCTTCGCGACGGTCTGCACGTCCGCCGCGGCGACCGGGCGGACCTCCAGCACCTGCCCACCGACCTGCGCCTTCAGCACGTCGGACGTGCCGTGCGCGATGGCCTGGCCGCGGTCGATGACGATGATGTCGTCGGCCAGCTGGTCGGCCTCCTCCAGGTACTGCGTGGTGAGCAGCACGGTGACGCCGTCGTCGGTCAGGCCGCGCACGATGTCCCACAGGCCGTTGCGGCTGCGCGGGTCAAGGCCGGTGGTCGGCTCGTCCAGGAAGAGGATCTGCGGCTGCCCGACCAGGCTCGCGGCCAGGTCGAGGCGGCGCCGCATCCCGCCCGAGTACGTCTTGGCGGCGCGTTCGGCGGCCTCGGTGAGCTCGAACCGCTCCAGGAGCTCGGCGGCCCGCGCCTTGGACGCCCGGCGCGAGATGCCGAGCAGCCGCCCGATCAGGACGAGGTTCTCGGTGCCGGTGAGCATCTCGTCGACGCCGGCGTACTGGCCGGTCAGCCCGATGAGCTGCCGCACCTTGTGCGCGTCCTTCACGACGTCGTACCCGCCGACCCGGGCGGAGCCGGCGGTGGGCTCGATCAGCGTGGCGAGGATCCGGGTCATGGTCGTCTTGCCCGCCCCGTTCGGGCCGAGGACGCCGAGGACCGTTCCGGCCTCCGCGGTGAGGGAGACGCCGGCCAGGGCCTGGGTCTCACCGAACCGCTTCTCCAGACCCTCGGCCTGGATCGCGTAGGTCATGTGATCTCCTAGGGTGTCGTCGCCGGACGTCTGCGTCCCGTTCGGAGGGGACCTGCCAAAATATGCGGTGTCCGGGTGGTGCGCATCCAGTTTTGCCGCCGCCTCTGGCACATCGCTGTCAGCGGCATGAGACGCGCTTCCAACCTCGCATGCGCCACTGACAAAACGACGACGCGACCGCGATCGTGCCGCCCGTTCCGAGATCTCCGCTCCGCCGGGGCGACGGGAAAGGGGCCCCGGCGTTCTAGACTCGCGGTGTGACGTCGGTGCGGCACGGTCGCCAGGCGGACGGCGGGGGCCCGCATCCGCCGCGTCTACGGCCGCCCGCACACCGCGTCTCGCCCCGCGCCATCGCCCACTGGGCGATCGAGTACCTCCTCCTGTGGGGCCTGGCGTTCGGCCTCGCCCTGGGCGTGGCCGCCTGGGCGGGGGACTCCGACTGGGACGCGCTGCCGGGGTGGCTGACGGGCCGTGTCGGCTGGCTGCCCTACGCCGTCGGCATCGCCGGGCTGCTCATGGTGACCGCCGCGCCGGTGTGGCGCTACCGCGTCCACCGCTGGGAGGTCAGCGCCGACGTCGTCTACACCCGGACTGGCTGGTTCAGCCGCGAATGGCTGCTGGTGCCCGTCGGGCGCATCCAGACCGTCGACAGCAAGCAGGGCTGGATCGAGCGGATCCTGGGCCTCGCCACCATCGAGGTCAACACGGCCTCCCACACCGGCTCCTCGGAGGTCTCCGGCCTGCCCGTGGACGTGGCGACGCGCCTCGCCGAAGACCTCGCGCACCGCGCGCACGACCTCCGCGACGACGCCACGTGAGCGCACGCCTGCATCCGCTCACGTTCGTCGTCGGGGCGGTCCGCGAACTCATCGCCCTCCTGGCCGCCGGTACCACGGGCCTCCTGGTGGGCGGGATGTCCACGGCGTTCTACTTCACGCTGGCGGGCCTGGCCTTCGGGCTCCTCTTCCACGTCGCCAACTGGGTGACGTTCACCTACGTCCTGTACGACGACCGGATCGAACTGCGGCGTGCCCTGATCGGGCGGTCGGTGAAGAGCATCCCGCGCGACCGGATCCGGGGCGTGGACATCAGCACATCCCTGCCGCACCGCCTGCTCGGCCTGGCGGTCGTCCACATCGACGCGGGGGCGGACGGTGGCGAGGGGGAGCTGAACGCCGTCTCGCGCCAGGAGGCCGAACGGCTCCGCGGCGTGCTGCTCACCCGCGACGCCCCGGTCCCGCCCCGGCGCGTCCTGGCCCGCATGCGGCGCCGCTGGTACGTGTACGCCCCGCTGAGCGGCGCCTACCTGTTCACGCCCTTCGCGCTGGCGGGCAGCCTCCTCGGCACCGTCTACAACCTCGGCGACGACCTCGGCCTCATCACGCGGGAGCGCGTGGAGCGCGTCGGCCACGACGTGGTCGGCCTGCCCACGGCGCTCGTTCTCGCGCTGGTCATCCTGACCCTCATCGCCATGCCGGTCATGTCGGTGATCGTCTTCACCCTGTTCAACTGGGACTTCACCGTCCGCGAGCGGGACGGCTCGCTCGTCGCCGAACGCGGCCTGGCCACCCGCCGCAGCGTCTCCCTCGAACGCCGCCGGCTGCGCGGCGTCGAGTTCGCCGACAACCCGTTCGAGCGCGTGGCGGGCGTGACCCGCCTCGGCGCCCTCATCACCGGGCTCGGGGACGCGGCGCACCGGGGGCGCCTGCTGCCGGCCGCGCCCCGGGAGGTCGCCGAGTCCCTGGCCGCCCGCGTCGTCGGCGCCGTCCCCGGGCCGCTGGTCGCGCATCCCCGCGCCGCCCGGGGCCGCCGGGTCGTGCGCGCCGTGGCACCGCCGGCGGGCGTCGCGGTGCTGGCCCTCCTGGCCGGGCAGCCGTGGGTCGCCTACCTGTGCGCCGCCGCGGCCGTGCCGGCCGTCCCCCTCGGGCTGGACCGCTACCGCCAGCTCGGCCACGCCACCGACGGCGAGCGCCTCACGGTCCGCTCGGGGTCGCTGCGCCGCCGCCAGGTGGTCGTCGAGCACTCCGCCGTCATCGGCTGGCGGATCCGCCGCACCCTCTTCCAGCGCAGGCTGGGGCTGGCCACCCTCTTCGCCGCCGTGGGCGCCGGCGACGGCGGCTACTCCGCGACGGACATGTCCGAGACGGACGCCGTCGCCCTGGCCGCCGCCATCACCCCCGACTGGCTGGTCCCGTTCCTTGACGAGCCCCCCGGTCATTCAGGCCGGCGGGCACCGAACATGATCTCGTCCCAGGAGGGGACGGAGGCGCGCTTGCCCTTGGACTTGCGCCGCCGTGCCGGGCGCTGAGGCGCCGCCGGCTCGGCGGCGGCCGCGGCGGCGGGGGAGCCGGTCGCCGGCTTGTCCTGCGCCGCGGGCATCGTGGGACGGCCCGCCGGCTTCTTCTTCGCGGGCGGGCGCGGCGACTGCCGGCGCTGGGGCGCCGGCTGGGCGCTCTCCGCGGACCGCCGCGCGTCCCGGCCGGGCTCGCGGGGCTCGGAGCGGGATTCGTCCGGGGCGGGCGCGGCCTCCGGCTCGCCGCCGGACTCGGGCTCCGCCTCGGGCTCCGCGGCCGGTGCCGCGGGCTCTTCGTGGACGGCCGCGGGCTTCTCGATCACGTCCTCCGCACGCGGCCGCTCGGCGTCGCCGGAGGCGGCCGGCTCGGCGTGGACGGCCTCGTCCTGCTCGCGGGCCTCGTGCGCGGCGCTCGCCTCGGCCGGCTCCTCGTCCCGTTCTGCGGACGGAGCGGCCTCGGCGCCGGCCGCGGCGGCCGGGCGGGTCTCGGCGGACGGCGCCTTCTCCGCGGGCTCTTCCGGCTCCTCGGGTGCCGTGCTCGCGTGGTCGCCGCCGTCCGCCCGGGGTGCTTCTTCGGGGGCGGCGGGCTCGGTGGCGGCGGCGTCCGCGTCGCCGGTGTCCTCGGCGGTTTCCGCCGGGCGCGCCGCGGAGACGGGGGAGGCTTCGCGGGGCTCCTCGGCGACGTCCTCGGGCGGTTCCGCGTCCGCGCCGCGCCGGGACGTCTCGCCGGCGCCGGGCGCTTCGACCGGCCGGGGGGCCTCGCTGGGCCGGGGCGCTTCGACCGGACGGGCGGCCTCGCGCAGGGGGGCGCTCTCGGACGTCTCGCGGAAGGCGGCGCGGGGGTCGGCCGCCCGGCCGTGGTCGAGGACGTACTCGGGGGGCTCGGCGGCCCGCAGGGGCCCGGGGGCGCCGGGCTGCTCCGGCTCGGCGGGCAGGCCGCGAGCGGTCAGGTCACGGTCGCTGGAGACGACCTTCATCGCGGGGCGGCGCGGGACGAGCGGGGTGACGGTGTCGGAGAGCGTCTCGTCGTCCCACTCGACGGAGGTGAGGCGGGCGGCGATCTCGTCCAGCGGGGTGACGTGCCGGCGGCGCGGGTCGAACGTCCACTCGGCGGCGTGCGGGCGGCCGCTCTCGAAGAACGACAGCCGGACGCGCCAGGTGCTGTCCTCGCACTTCCAGGAGTCCCACTCGGCCTCCTCCAGGTCGACGCCGCCGCGGCCGAGGCGCTCCTCGACGGTCTCGCCGAGCGGCGGGCCGGGTGCGGTCTCGCCCGGGCGGCGGACGGCGACGCGCTGCGCCTGCTGGGCCATGTACTCGCGTTCCTGCAGGACCGGACCCTCGAACCAGCGGACGCGTTCGACCGGGATGCCCGCCGACTCGGCGATCTCCTCCGCGGTCTCCCCGGACCGGATGCGTGCCTGGATCTCCTTGGGGCGCAAGGGACTCTCCACTTCGATCTCGAACTGGCCGAGGCGGGAGAAGTGCCCACGGACGGCTGCGCGGAGCCGGTCGTCGACGGGCAGGGTGAACCGGGTGCCTCGGCCCGCGGTGGCCAGGACGAGGTACGTTCCGTCCTCGCTGACCGCGACGAGGCGCAGCTCCTGCATGCGTGTCCTTCCTGCCCTGTTCTGATGGCACGGAGGACGCCGGACCGCGCGACCGTGCTCTCACCGGTCGGCCGTCCGATGCCCACCGAGGGCGCATGCGTGCCCTTCCCCCGGGTTCCCGAGTCTCTCTTTCGGACACACCTGCTGCCAGCACCGTACCCGGCATGTCCGAACATCGCCGCTCTCGAAGCCCTCTTCACGAGGTCGAAGAGGGCACTGCCCAAGCTTGCCGGTGTCGCGACCGGCGGGGGGTCGCCCTGCCGGATTCTTGTGCATCCTTTTCCACACCGTGCCCGGCGGGCCGGGACGATGCCGCCCGTCTTGACGTTGCGAGTGTCACGTCTTGGGCGGGAACACCCGGATCCTCCGAACGCGACGCGCTTCGACCCGCCGCCCGACGGTGACCCGAACGCCGCGGGCCTCGACCCCGGCGGCGACCCGAACGCCACGCGGGGGCTGACCGTGACGAAGCAGACGACCCCGGCGGGGTGACCCGGTCGGCGCGCCCCCGTCAGTCGCCGAAGACCTGCCTCGCGTAGGGGTTGGCGAAGCGGCGGTCGGGATCCAGCTCGTCCCGCAGGGCGCGGAAGTCGCCGAACCTCGGGTACACCTTCTCCAGGTAGGCGGCGTCGCGGGTGTGGAGCTTGCCCCAGTGGGGACGGCCGCCGTGCGCGGTGAGGAGTTCCTCGATGCCGCCGAAGTAGTCCTCGTGCGGGTCGCGGTGGAAGACGTGCACGGCGATGAAGGCGCTCCGCCGTCCGTGGGCCATCGAGAGCCAGGCGTCCTCGGCGGGGAGCAGCCGGACCTCGATGGGGAAACTGATCCGCCAGTCCCGCTCGGCGAACAGCGAACGGAGCTCGCGCAGCGCGGGGACGAGTTCCTCGCGCGGGATCGCGTACTCCTGCTCCTTGAAGCGGACCGTCCGGGGGCTTGTGAAGACCTTGTAGGACGTGTCGCTGTACGTGCGCGCTCCGAGCGCCTTGGCGGAGATGCCGTTCACGAAGGGTGTCGTGGCGGGCGCCAGGTGCGTGAGCTGGTTGATGGCTCCGAACACCGTGTTCGACAGGAACTGGTCGTCCAGCCAGTACTTGGCCTTGGACAGCGGCTTGGCGGGGCCTTCGACGCGGTTGTTGCGCTTGGTCAGGCAGCCCTCGGTGTGCGGGAACCAGTAGAACTCGAAGTGCTCGTTGGCCTCGTCGAACTCGTCGATGCGGGAGAGGACCTCGTCCCACTTCATCGGCGCCTCCTGCGCCCGCAGGAGGAAGGCCGGGACGGTCTGCCAGGTGATGGCGGTGACGATGCCGAGGGCGCCGAGACCGGCGCGGGCCGCGTCGAACAGGTCGGGACGCTCCTCCCGCGAGCAGGTGACGGTCGTGCCGTCGGCGAGGACGAGTTCGAGGGCGGCGACCTGGGAGACGAGGCCCGCGGCGTCGCGGCCGGTGCCGTGCGTGGCGGTCTGCAGCGCGCCCGCGACGGTCTGCTCCTGGATGTCGCCCATGTTGGCCAGCGCGAGGCCGTGCTCGTCCAGGACGCGGTTGAGCGCGTGCAGGGGGAGCCCCGCCTCGACGGTGACCAGGCCGCTCGCGGTGTCGACCGAGCGGACGGCGGTGAGGGCGGTCGGCCGGAGCAGGACGCCCTCGGCGACGGCCGCGCCGGTGAAGGAGTGTCCTGTGCCGGTCATGCGGACCGTGAGGCCGTCGCCGGCGGCCGACCGGACCTCCGCGGCGACCTCGCCGGCGGTGCGGGGCGTGGCGACGCGGCGCGGCGCGGCCTGCTGGTTTCCGGCCCAGTTCCGCCACTTCTCATGGGTCACGGGGGACATGCGGCGACTCTACTCAGATATCGATTATGAGGAAAGTTCATGTTTGTTCCGAGTGCCCTTCGAGGGCAGATCGGGCGATAACGTACGATCCGGTAACCGCCCGCAGGGGAACCGTCCGTGGCGACACGCGTTGGGATCAGTTGTGGCTCCTCCTTCAGCACCGCGCACCGGCGCGGCCGGCGGTGGTGAGGCGACCGCCGAACGTCCGCCGGGACCGCGGCCGGGGAAGAAGAAACCGCGTCCCGAGAAGAAGAAGCGCGCTCCGCGGGGGACCGCCGCGCGGCCGGCGCCGCGGCGGGGCGGCCGAGGGCTGCCGTTCCTCATCGGCACCATCGCGGTCCTCGCCGTCGCCAGCACGTCCGGCGGCGTCTACGCGGCGCTGACCACCGAGACGACGGCGGAGGCGTCCGGCCCCGCGCGGCGGACCGCGCCGAACGTGCCGCCGGGCGACCCGGTCAACGTGGCCACCGGCGGGCAGGTCGCTCCGCTGCGCCGCGTGGTGCCGCCCGACGTGCTCGCCGTCGGCACCGGCTCGATCCCCGCCGCCAAGATCAAGCGGATCGCCGAGCTGGGACGGGTCAAGGACGTGATGGCGGTCGCGGGCGGTGCCGTCCAGCTCCAGGGCCGCCAGGTCAACGCGTTCGCCGTGGACCCGTCGGCGTACCGGTCCTGGACGCCGCCGGGGACGGCGAAGAAGACCGAGCTGTGGGGCGCGCTGGCCGGGAACCGGTTCGTGGTGTCGCCGGCCGCCGCCGAGCAGCTCCAGCTCACCAGGGGCTACGAGTACCCGGTCGTGGGCCGGACGATGCCGAGGCTGACGATGGGCGGCTCCGGCCCGCTCGGCCTGCCCGGCATCGACATGCTCGTCAGCGAGAAGACCGGCCGGGAGATGGGGCTCGTCCCGAACGTGGCGGTCCTCGTCAACGCGCCCGGGGTGAGCCCGGCCAAGGTCGTCCAGGCCGTCACCAAGGTCCTCGGAGCCGGGACGAGCGTGCTGAACCTCCACGAGAGCAAGTACCGGACGCCGTCGGCCGACGGCGGCGCGAGCAGCTACCTCGACCTGTACAAGCAGGCGGCCACCAGCTGCCCCGGCCTGTCCTGGACGGTCCTGGCCGCGATCGGCCAGGTCGAGAGCGACCACGGCCGCAACGCCGGACGCTCCAGCGCCGGAGCGCTCGGCCCGATGCAGTTCATGCCCGCGACGTGGAAGGCGTACGGGGTGGACGGCGACAGGGACGGCAAGGCCGACATCATGAACCCCTACGACGCCATCCCGGGCGCCGCCAAGTACCTGTGCGCGAACGGTGCGGGAAGGGGCGGCAAACAGCTCTACAACGCCGTGTGGCACTACAACCACGCCCACTGGTACGTCCAGAAGGTGCTCAACCTCGCCAAGGCGTACGCGGCCCGCTACGAGTGACCGCCCCTGGCAGGGGCATCGGACACGGGCTGGTTGGATGGACGTATGACGTCCTACGACGCGTTGCTTCTGCTGTCCTTCGGGGGGCCGGAGGGGCCCGAGGACGTGATCCCGTTCCTGGAGAACGTCACCCGCGGCCGCAACATCCCCAGAGAGCGCCTGGAAAAGGTGGGCGAGCACTACTACCTGTTCGGCGGGGTCAGCCCGATCAACGGGCTGTGCCGCGACCTGAAGGCCGCGATCGAGGCCGACTTCGCGGCCCACGGTGTGGATCTGCCCGTGTACTGGGGCAACCGGAACTGGACCCCGTACCTCGCCGACACCGTCCGGCGGATGAAGGAGGACGGGATCCGGCGGGCGGCGGCGTTCGTCACGTCCGCCTACAGCGGTTTCTCCACGAACGACCAGTACCTCGACGACATCGCGCGGGCGCGCGAGGAGGTCCCGGACGCGCCGGAGATCGACAAGCTGCCCGTGTACTGCGACCGGCCCGGCTTCGTCGACCCCTTCGTGGACGCGGCGAAGGACGCCCTGCGCCGCCTCCCGCAGGACGCGCGGCTGGTCTTCACCGCGCACAGCGTTCCCCTGGCCCAGCCCAACCGGGAACACTACGAAGCCGAACTGCACACGGTCGCGCGGACGGTCGCCGAGGCGGCGGCCCCCGGCGGTCAGTGGGACCTCGTCTACCAGAGCCGGAGCGGGCCGCCGAGCCAGCCGTGGCTGGAGCCGCAGATCACCGACCATCTGGAGAAACTGCACGGCGAGGGCGTCCGCGCCGTCGCGGTCGTGCCGATCGGCTTCGTCTCCGACCACATGGAGGTCAAGTACGACCTCGACGTCGAGGCCGCGGGACGGGCCGCCGAGCTCGGGCTCGCGTTCGCCCGCGCCGCGACGCCCGGGACCGATCCGCGCTTCGCCCGGCTGCCCCGCCTCCTGCTGGAGGAGCGCCGATGAGCCTCGCCGGCGAACTGCTGGAACTGGCCGCCGCCACGGCCCGCGAGGCCGGCCGGATGCTGGTCGACAAGCGCCCGGCGGACGGCCCGGACGTCGTGCAGACCAAGTCGTCCCCGACCGACGTGGTCACCCAGATGGACCGTGCCGCCGAGCAGCTGATCGTCGAGCGGATCCGGGCCGTCCGCCCCGACGACGCGTTCCTCGGCGAGGAGGGCGGCACCCGCGCCGGGGACAGCGGCGTCCGCTGGATCGTCGACCCCATCGACGGGACCGTGAACTACCTCTACGACCTGCCCGACTGGGCGGTCAGCATCGCCGCCGAGGTGGACGGCGCCGTCGTCGCCGGCGCCGTCGAGATCCCGCGACGCGGCGAGGCGTACACGGCCGTGCGCGGCGGCGGCGCCCTCCAGCACACCGCGTCCGGCACCCGCGAGCTCCGCGTGAACGCGCACGTGCCGCTGGGCAGGGCCCTGGTGTCCACGGGCTTCGGCTACGAGGCCGGACGGCGCGCCCGGCAGGCGGAGGTGCTCACCGGGGTGCTGCCGAACATCCGCGACATCCGCCGGGGCGGCTCCTGCTGCGTGGACCTGTGCTCCCTCGCGGCGGGGCGGGCCGACGCCTACTACGAGCGCGGCGTCAACGTGTGGGACATCGCGGCGGGCGGGCTGATCGTCCAGGAGGCCGGCGGACGCGTCGAGGGGCTGCACGGAGCGGCCCCCGGGCCGGAGCTGACCATCGCCGCCGGGCCCGGCACGTTCGAGGCCCTGCACGCCCTCCTGGCCCCGCTCGACCCGACCCGGGACTAGCGGCCCGGGCCTGGAAGGGACGCGGACGCGCGGGACGGGGACGGACGCGCGGAAACGGGGAGCCCGGGCCGGATGGTCCCGGGCTCCCCGTTCGGGTCGCGCCTCGCGTTTCGGCGGTTCAGTCGCAGCGGGGTGGTTCGACGCCGATGTCGTTGTTCGCTGCGATCCGGCGCAGGTCGTCGATCTCCTCCTGGCGGATGCCCGCCATGTAGGTGTCTCCGTCCGCGTGGGCGCTCCGCAGCGACGCGTACGCGTCATCGAGCCGCTGCTGGATCATGCGTGACAACTCGCCCATGGGCCTCCTCCCGGATCGTGCCCATGTCTACCCAGGCCTAGGCTGAAGGTAAACCTGCGCACCGATGCAAGTTTCGCGGATTCTTGCGTCCGCTACCAGACGGTGTGGAGTACAAGAAGCGGAACACCTGCTTACGGGCGTCTTACGACTCCCATGGCATATGTGAAGCAGGCATGTTCCGACAGACCCGGGGCCCGTCGCGCCCCGGCCAGGAGGGGGACCCGTGCGTGTTCTAGTCGTCGAGGACGAGCGCGTGCTCGCCGACGCCATCGCCACCGGCCTGCGCAGGGAGACGCTGGCCGTGGACGTGGCCTATGACGGCGCGGGCGCGCTGGAGCGGGCCGGTGTCAACGAGTACGACGTGATCGTGCTCGACCGCGACCTGCCCAAGGTCCACGGCGACGACGTCTGCAAGCAGCTCGTCGCCCAGCGCTACCCCGCGCGGATCATCATGCTGACCGCGGCGGGCGAGCTGGACGACCGTGTCGAAGGGCTGTCCATCGGCGCCGACGACTACCTGGCCAAGCCGTTCGCGTTCGCCGAGCTGATCGCCCGGGTGCGCGCCCTCGGCCGGCGCGCCGCGGCGCCGCTGCCGCCCGTCCTGGAGCGCTCCGGGATCACGCTCGACCCGGCCCGCCGGGAGGTCGCGCGGGACGGCCGCCCGGTCGAGCTGACCCGCAAGGAGTTCGCGGTCCTGGAGGTGCTGCTCAGCGCGGACGGCGCCGTCGTCAGCTCCGAGCACCTCCTGGAGAAGGCCTGGGACGAGCACATCGACCCCTTCACCAACGTCGTGCGGGTCACGATGATGACGCTGCGCAAGAAGCTCGGCGACCCCCCGGTGATCGAGACCGTGCCCGGAGTGGGATACCGACTGTGACCGACGAACCAGCACCCCGGAACCGGCCGGACGAGAACGGCGGCGCGCCCCCGGAACAGGGCTCCGCCACCCGCACGGACGCCTGGCGGGAGAACGGCGCGCAGGCGCCGGGGCCGGCCGCCGTCCCCGGCGCGGAGCCCGCGAACGGCGACGCCGGCGGCGCGCGGCGCGGCGGCCGGTGGCGCCGCCCCGGCCCGCAGCAGGTCCCGCAGCCCCACCCGGCGGCGGGCATGTGGCGCGGCGAGGCCGGCGGGCCGTTCCCGCAGCTAAACGTGGTGCCCGCCAGGATGAGCGTGCGGCTGCGCCTCACCCTCCTCTACGGGCTGCTGTTCTTCATGGCCGGGGCGCTGCTGCTCTTCGTGATGTCGGTCCTGATGGCCAACATCCTCGGCAACGTCAAGGTGATCGGCTTCGGGATCTCCGACGCGGAGGCGGCCGAACTCCAGCGCCAGTTCGTCGAGCAGACGATGAAGCAGCTCGTCGGGCGGTCGCTGCTCGCGCTCGGCGGGGTGGGGGTGATCACGCTGGTGCTCGGCTGGTTCGTCGCCGACCGCGCCCTCAGCCCCTTGCAGCGGGTCACCACCACCGCGCGCCGCCTGTCGGAAAGCACCCTGCACGAGCGGATCGCGCTGGAGGGCCCCGAGGACGAGATCAAGGAGCTGGCCGACACCTTCGACGCGATGCTGGAGCGGCTCGGGCAGGCGTTCGACTCGCAGCGCCGGTTCGTCGCGAACGCCTCGCACGAGCTGCGCACCCCCCTCGCGATCAACCGGACCCTGCTGGAGGTGGCGCTCGGCGATCCCGAGGTGTCGGACGACCTGCGCGCCGTCGGCCGGACGCTGCTGGCGACCAACGCCCGGCACGAGCGGCTCATCGAGGGACTGCTGCTGCTGGCCCGCAGCGAGCGGGAGCTGACCGCCCGCACGCCCGTCGACCTCGCGGAGGTGGCGGCGACCGTGCTGGAGCACTCCGCCCGCCGCGAGCACGACAACGACGTCGCCGTGCACCCGGAGCTGACGTCCGGGGCGGCGCTCGGCGACCCGGTGCTCCTGGAGCACCTGGTGTCCAACCTCGTCGAGAACGCCGTCAAGCACAACCGGGAGGACGGCGGCGAGCTGTGGATCCGCACCGGCATGCTGGAGGGGTACGCCACCGTCCAGGTCGAGAACACCGGTCCCGTCGTGCCCGCCTACGAGGTGGAGCGGCTGTTCGAGCCGTTCCGGCGGCTGAACGCCGACCGCGTCGAGTCGTCCAAGGGCGCGGGCCTCGGGCTGTCGATCGTCCGCTCGGTCGTCCTGGCGCACCGCGGCGCGGTGTACGCGGCGCCCCGTCCCGGCGGCGGGCTGATCGTCACCGTCCGGCTGCCGCCGGCGGCCCCCGCCGTCTGAGGGGCCGCGCGGGCGGCTACTTGAGCGCGGCGGTCGCCACGGTCGGGTCGCCGTCGTAGTCCAGCGCCAGCTTCACGTACTTGTCCTGCCGGAGGACGGCGACGCGCCCGTCGTTGACGAGAGGGATCAGCGCCATGTCGTCCAGCGCGACCTTTTCGGCCTGCTTGAACAGCTCGGTGCGGTTCTGGGCCGGACCGGTCCTGAGCGCGGTGGAGATCAGGCTGTCGAAGCGCTCGTTCTTGTACTTGCCGAGGTTGTAGTAGGCGTTGCCGCTGGTCGCGACGAGGTCGCCGCCCAGCAGCGGCCAGAGCATCGTGTAGGCGCCCGCGTAGTCGGGGCCGTAGGCCAGGAAGGCCAGCCCGGACGCGTCCCTGGCGGTGACCGCCTCGTGGTACTTCGTGAACTCGGCGACCGGATACGGCTTCATCTCGACCCGCAGGCCGAGCACCGACCGCAGCGACTGGCCGACGACCTCGGCCAGCCGCTTGTCGACGGCCGATTCCCGGAAGTAGATCGGGACGGTGTCGCCCGGCTTCAGCCCCGCCTGGGAGGCGAGCGTCTTCGCCCGATCCGGGTCGTACTTGTCGCAGGACGGGCAGGCACCGGGCTTGCCGAACCCCGGGACGGGCGTCGGGACGATGCCGTGGGCGGGCTTGGAGAAGCCGCCGAGCACCTGGCTGAGCTTGCCGCGGTCGATGGCGTAGGAGACGGCCTCCCGCGCCTCCTTCGACTTCATCGGGCCCTTGGCCGTGAGCGGGACGAGCATCCTGGTGAACGGCAGGGGACGGGAGATCACCCCGGTGTCCGGGACCGTGGACAGCTGCTCGGTGCCGATCGTGTACCAGTCGACCTCGCGCACCGAGTAGGCCGCACGTCCCCTGACGGGGTCGGTGCCGAGCATGATGGTGACGCGGTCCAGCTTGGTCTTGCCGAACGCCCACGTGGTGTTGCGGACGAGCGTGACGCGCGACTGCTTCCGGTACTCCTCCAGCCGGAACGGCCCGTTGCCGATCGGGCGCTCGTTGTACGCGGAGTTGTCGGGCTTCCCCGCCACCTGCGGAGCGGGCATGAAGGGCGGCTCGGACAGCCGTGCCCCGAAGTCGCAGTTGGGATCGCTCAGCTTGACCGCCAGCGCGGTGTCCGACACCACCTTGACCCCGGACAGCTCCCCGCTCCCCGCGGACGAGACGGAGGAGAACCCCTCGATGTCGTTCAGCATGTACGCGCCGGGCCCGTTCTTCTCCGCCGCGCTGCGCGCCCAGCCGCGGGCGAACGCCTGCGCGTCGACGGCCTCGCCGTTGGTGAACGTCGTCCCGTCCTTGATGGTGATCGTCCACTGCCGGCACTCGGCGTCCGGCTGGATCGACGTGGCGAGGCGGTTGCGGGCGACGCCGTCGGCGCCGACCTCGGTGAGGCCGGTGAACAGCTGCTTGGTGAGGAACTTCTCGGTGCCGTTGTAGGCGTGCGCCGGGTCGATCTCGCCCTTGAGCGTCGTCGGCGACGACATCGAGATCGGCAGCGTCCCGCCGGTCCGCCCGGTCGCCGGCGAAGGGTCCTCGCGTTCTCCGCGGAGCTGGACGTAGGCCATGCCGGCGGCGAGCACCAGCACGGCGAGCGCGGCGCCGCCCGCGCTGGCGAGGACGGTGATGCCGCGCCGCCCGCCCGATCCGGACGGCTTGGCGGCGCCGCCGGGATGCCCGAGGTGCCCGGCCGCCGGCCACGTGCTCGGCGCGTTCCCGTTGGGCGGCGGGGCGGGGGAGGGCCACATCGGACCCTGCAGGGGCGGCGTCTGCGGTCCGGGCACCGGAGGCTGTGGCCCGGGGGCCGGTGACTGTGGCCCGGGAACCGGTGGCTGCGCGAAGGGCGGCGGCGTCTGGACGCGCAGCTGCACGGACTCGGTGGCGGCCGTCTGGGCGCCCTGCGTGAGCATGAGCGCGTCCGCGCCGCCCTGCGGGGCGCCCGGCTGCGGCAGGCTCCCCGCCAGCTCCAGCAGGTGCGCGAGGACCTGCTGGGACGCCGGACGCAGCGCCGGGTCCTTGCTGAGGCAGTCCGCCACGATGCGGCGCAGCGGGTCCTGGAGGTCGCCGAGGTCGGGCGGCAAGTTGAGGATGCGGTGCATGACCGCGGGGATCGAGTCCTGACCGAACGCCGGGCGCGCCGTGGCCGCGTAGACCATCGTCGCGGCCCACGCGAACACGTCGGCGGGCGGGCCGACCCGCGCGCCGGAGATCTGCTCGGGCGCCATGTAGGCGGGCGTGCCGATGGCCGTGCTCGACATCGTCCCGGTGGCGTCCAGCGCCCGCGCGATGCCGAAGTCGATCACCCGCGGGCCGTCCGGCGCGAGCAGCACGTTCGCGGGCTTGAAGTCGCGGTGCACGACGCCCGCCTGGTGGATGGCGGCGAGCGCGGTCATCGTCCCGATCGCCAGCCGGTCCAGGTCGGCGCCGCGCCGCGGCCCCTCCGCCGTGAGCACCTCCGACAGCGCCGGCCCGTCGATGTACTCGCTGACGATGTAGGGGCGGTCCCCCTCGACGTCGGAGTCCAGGACGCGGGCCGTGCAGAACGCCGACACCCGCTTGGCGACCGCGACCTCGGCCGCGAACCGGGACCGAGCCTTCGGGTCGCCGCTGAAGCGCGCGTGCAGCAGCTTCACGGCGACCCGGTGACCCGGCTCGTCCTCCCCGAGGTAGACGGCGCCCTGGCCGCCCTCCCCGAGGAGGCCGGTCAGCCGGTAGGAGCCGAGCTGCGAGGGGTCACCCGGGCGGAGCGGGGCGACCTCCGCCGTCACTTGCTCACGGTCCCGTAGGCGTCAGGGCCGGGGGAGGACTGGCGCTGCCGCCACTCCCACCGCATCGAGGTGGAGCCGGACGGGATGAAGGTGATGTAGCCGGAGGCGCACTCCTTCGGGTCCATCCCCGCCATCGGGGTCTCGCGGTACTCGACCTTCCCGCCGTCGCCGTCGTCGGAGAGGAGGGACAGCATGGTGTAGCAGTCGTCGTGCCCGCCCGACGGGTAGGTGTACCGGGCCGTGCCGCTGGTGTAGAGCAGCCTGAAGCGCACCTTGAAGGTGGTGTGCCCGGACGAGGCGCCCGGCTGGCTGCCGTTGCCGTCCCACGCGCCGAGCAGCCCGCCGGTCGAGCTGGACGTCGGCCTGTCGCTCGGGGTGTAGGTGTTCGTCGGCGGCGTGTACGTCGTCACGGGCGGGTCGTCTTCGCTGTTGGCGCCGATGATGACCAGCACCACGACGACCAGGATCACGAGGAGCGCCAGCGCGCCGCAGCCGATCGCGATGATCGGGCCGGCGGAGCTGGACTGCTTCGGCGGCCCGTACCCCGGCCCCGGTGGGATGGGCTGCTGCATCTGCATCGGTGGTCCCGACGGCGGCGACGGCGGCATCGGCGCGCCCTGGTACATCGGCATGGGCGGCGGCGTGATCGGCTGCGGCGGCGGGGTGTTCGGAGCGCCCATGTTGCCGCCCGGGCCACCCTGGTGCAGCGGCATCGGCGGCGGGGTGATCGGCTGCTGCTGCGGCTGAGGCCGCGGCGCGGGCGGCACCGGGGGCGGCGGCGGAAGCTGTGAGGCGATCCGGGTGCCCTGGTTGAGCAGGTCCTCCTGGCCGGCGCCCTGCCCGGCCGGGGCGGCGCCGACGTGGCCGAGAAGGTTCAGCAGCAGCTGCGGCGCGGGCGGGCGCAGCCCCGCGTCCTTGGACAGGCAGCGCCCGATCAGGTCGCGCAGCGGGCCCGGCGGCAGCGCCGACAGGTCGGGGTCCTCGTTGAGGATCCGGTTGATGATGACCGGCAGCGTGTCGGCCTCGAACGGCGACTGTCCGGTCGCGGCGAAGACCATCGTCGCGGCCCAGGCGAAGATGTCGACGGCCGGGGTGAGCGGCGCGCCGGTGAGCTGCTCGGGCGCCAGGTAGCCGGGCGTGCCCACCACCATGCCGGTCGCGGTGACGGCGCTCTCCTGCGAGTTCACCGTCCGGGCGATGCCGAAGTCGACGACGCGCGGGCCGTCGGAGGCCAGCATGACGTTGTTCGGCTTGAAGTCGCGGTGCACGATCCCGGCCTCGTGGATGGCCGCGAGCGCGGTCACCGTGCCGATCGCGAGCCGTTCGAGCTCCGCGGCGCCGCGCGGCCCGTCGTGCGCGACGACGTCGTGCAGTGACGGGCCGTCGATGAACTCGCTGACGACGTACGGCTGGTCACCGTGGACGTCGGCCTCCAGCACGCGCGCCGTGCAGAAGGGCTCGACCTTCTGCGCCGCCGCCACCTCCCGGGTGAAGCGGGCCCGCGCGGCGGGATCGTTGGCCATCTGCGCGTGCAGCAGCTTGACCGCGACGTACTGCCCTCCGGGCGCCTTGCCCAGGAAGACGGCGCCCTGGCCGCCGGCGCCCAGGCGTCCGACGACCTCGTACTGTCCGAGTGCCCTAGGATCGCCCGGCTCCAGCGGAGCGGCATCCGGCATCTGACCCTCCAGTGACCCGCAGTGATGTCCGCGACATTGTGCGCCGGACCCGTCTCCGGAGTTCCGTGCCGGCGATTCGCCGGGCCGGGCCCCCGCCGGGGGTCCGCCCCCAATCTCAGGCGGGCACGATATCGCGTTAGTTCAGACGTTTCACCGAACCGTCTGGTTCGAAGTTCCGCCAGCCGGATCGGGCCATCTCGCGGCGCCGGGCCGGTCGGCGCGCGCAACGCCCCCCGGACCGATATGATCCCCGCCGCCGCGGGATCCCCGGCAAGTGTCCCGGCCCTCCGGACCGGGCCGTGGCATTCGCCGGGTATGTGACGGAAGACACAGTACGAGGAAAGATCCGGGTGATGGGTGTCACTCGTGGGAACGGTCGCGCCTCGTGTGTCGCAGGTCACCAACCGTGACAGAATTTCCGGCCCGGATCGGGCACAAGAACGGTCCCCCGAGCGTTAGATCCGCGCGACGGGGCGCATAAAGACCTGAGGGGGATGGAGATAGAAGATGGCGACCGACTACGACAGCCCACGCAAGACAGATGACGACCTGAGCGAGGACAGCCTCCAGGAGCTCCAGGCCCGGCGCGCCGACAAGGCCGCCAGCATCATCGACGAGGACCTGGACGCCGGTGAGGTCGCCGAGCTTCCGGGCGCCGATCTGTCGAACGAGGAGCTCACCTTCCGGGTGGTCCCGCGTCAGGCCGACGAGTTCACCTGCACCCGCTGCTTCCTCGTGCACCACCGCAGCCAGCTGGCCACCGAGAAGAACGGCCGGCCGGTCTGCCGCGAGTGCGCCGCCTGACCGGGAGTGGCCGCGGGTGACGGGAGAGGTGGAACGACGACGTGACGAGGTGGAGCCGTCGCCCGGCGACGGCTCCACTGAACTGGGTGAGCTGATCGGACGGCTCACCGCCGACGAGGACATGGACCGCGAGACCCGCGGCCGCCTCCTCGGACGGCTGGCCAGGCTGCTCGGCCAGAGCGCCCGCAAGGTGGGCGCCGCCGGGGTCGGACGCGGCCGCTGGCTCGCCGACCTGCTCGTGGAGGTCGCGCCGCACATCGTGATCCGCGACCTGGAGACGCTGCAGGCGCACCACCACGGTCTGATGGGCGAGGAGCTCGCCGACCGGATCGTCAAGGTGGCGGGCACCACCACGACCGCGATCGGCGCCGCCGGGGGCGCGCTGGCCGCCGTGGAGTTCGCCGCCCCGCCGCTGCTGCTGACGGCGCCGGCGCAGCTCGCCGCCGAGACGCTCGTCGTCGCGGCGGTCGAGGTCAAGATGATCGCCGAGCTGCACGAGGTGTACGGGGTCAGCGTGCAGGGCACCGGAACCGCCCGCGGCGCCGCCTTCGTGACGTCCTGGGCGCGGCAGCGCGGAATCAACCCTCTGGAGACCGGCTCCCTCACCAGCGCGCTCGGAACGGCCGCCAAGTCGGCCCTGCGCAAACGCATGCTCCGCACCTTCGGCCGCAGCCTCGGCACGATGGGCCCCTTCCTCACCGGCGCCGCCGCGGGAGCCGCGCTCAACCGCTCGGCGACCAGGGCCCTCGCGACGAAGGTCCGCAACGATCTGCGCGAGACCGCCGGCATCCCGCCGAGGCTCCCCGGCGACGACACCCGCGGTCTCACGCAGTAGCCGGCCCACGCCGCCACCGATCCACGCCGCCGCCGGCCCACGCCGCCGCGGGCAGGGTCAGACCTCGGCCTTGAGATGCGACGGGAGCTCCCCCGTGCCCTTGGCCCACTGGCGGGCGGCGGCACGGGTGGCGAGCAGGCGGGCGATCTCCATGCCCACCCCCATCACCACGGCCCACCCCAGCGCCTCGGTCAGCGCGACGTCGGGGGATTCGGGGTTGGTCGGCGGCTCCTTGCCGGTGCTCTTCTTCCAGGCCAGCGTGATCACTTTCTTCGCGACGAAGCCGCCCGCGAATGCGGCCGCGCCGGCCATCACCCGCCAGCCGATGTCGCCCTTGTCCGCCATATTCGTCCTCCACTCGTCTGTCGTCTCCGACGCTACCGGAACGGCCCGCCCCCGGCGGTGGAGGTGATCGCCGCGCCTGCGCGGTTAATCAGGGCGCGACCCCGGCCGTTGTCAATACCATTGACCGCATGACAGAGCAGCCGCGCACTCCGCACGTTCCTCCGAAGCCCTCCCTGGACGGCCTGGAGGACAAGTGGGTACGCGTCTGGGAGGAGGAGGGCGTCCACCGCTTCGACCGCACGCGGCCGCGTGCCGAGGTCTACTCGATCGACACCCCGCCGCCCACCGTGAGCGGTTCCCTCCATGTCGGCCACGTCTTCTCCTACACCCACACCGATACCGTCGCGCGGTTCCACCGCATGCGCGGTCGGGCGGTCTTCTACCCCATGGGGTGGGACGATAACGGGCTTCCGACCGAACGCCGCGTGCAGAACCATTTCGGTGTCAGATGCGATCCGTCGCTTCCTTATGACCCCGACTTCGAACCGCCCGCCAAGCCGGATCCGAAACGGCAGCAGCCGATCTCCCGGCGCAACTTCATCGAGCTGTGCGAGCGGCTGACCGAGGTCGACGAGAAGGCGTTCGAGGAGATGTGGCGCCGCGTCGGCCTCTCGGTCGACTGGAACCACCTCTACACCACCATCGGCGACACCGCCCGGACGGCGTCCCAGCGCGCGTTCCTGCGCAACCTCGCCCGCGGCGAGGCGTACGTCTCCGAGGCGCCGACGCTGTGGGACGTCACGTTCCGCACCGCCGTCGCTCAGGCCGAGCTGGAGGACCGCGAGTACCCCGGCGCGTTCTACCGCATCCGGTTCCACGGCGACCGGCGCCCGGTCTACATCGAGACCACGCGGCCGGAACTGCTCCCCGCGTGCGTCGCCCTGGTCGCGCATCCCGACGACGAGCGGTACCAGGAGCTGTTCGGGACGACCGTCCGCACGCCGCTGTTCGGCGTCGACGTCCCGGTCGTCGCGCACCGGCTCGCCGAGCCCGACAAGGGCTCCGGCATCGCGATGATCTGCACGTTCGGCGACGTCACCGACGTCACCTGGTGGCGCGAGCTGAACCTGCCCACCCGCGCGGTCATCGACTGGGACGGGCGCCTCGCCGCCGACCCGCCGGAGGGCGTCCCGGCCCGGCCGTACGACGAGCTGGCGGGCAAGACGGTGTTCTCCGCCAAGGAGCGCGTCGTCGAGCTGCTGCGCGAGTCCGGCGACCTCGACGGCGAACCCCGCAGGATCAGCCGGCCCGTGAAGTTCTACGAGAAGGGCAACAAGCCGCTCGAGATCGTCACGACCCGGCAGTGGTACATCCGCAACGGGGGCCGCGACGAGGGCGTCCGCGCGGAGATGCTCGCCCGCGGGCGGGAGCTGGAGTGGCACCCCGGCTACATGCGCGCCCGCTACGAGAACTGGGTCGAGGGCCTGAACGGCGACTGGCTCATCTCGCGCCAGCGCTTCTTCGGCGTGCCGATCCCCGTCTGGTACCGGCTGGACGACTCCGGCGAGCCGGTCCACGGGGAGCCGATCGTCCCGTCCGAGGACGCGCTGCCGGTCGACCCGTCGTCGGACGTCCCGCCGGGCTTCACCGAGGACCAGCGCGGCAAGCCTGGCGGCTTCGTCGGCGACCCCGACGTGATGGACACCTGGGCGACGTCGTCGCTGACCCCGCAGATCGCGGGCGGCTGGGAGCGCGACACCGACCTGTTCGGCCGCGTCTTCCCCTACGACCTGCGGCCGCAGGCGCACGACATCATCCGGACGTGGCTGTTCTCCACCGTCGTCCGCTCGCATCTGGAGCACGGCTCGCTGCCGTGGAGGGCCGCCGCGCTGTCGGGATGGATCCTCGACCCGGACCGCAAGAAGATGTCCAAGTCGAAGGGGAACGTCGTCACGCCGATCGACCTGCTGGTCCAGTACGGCTCCGACGCCGTCCGCTACTGGGCGGCCGGCGGGCGCCCCGGCACCGACACGGCGTTCGACACCGGCCAGATCAAGGTCGGCCGCCGGCTGGCCATCAAGATCCTCAACGCGTCCAAGTTCGTGCTCGGGCTCGGCGAGGTCGCCCCGGACGCCACGGTGACCGAGCCGCTGGACCGGGCGATGCTGGCGGCGCTGGCGGGTGTCGTCCAGGACGCGACGGACGCGTTCGAGGGCTACGACTACGCGCGTGCGCTGGAGCGGACGGAGCGGTTCTTCTGGGAGTTCTGCGACGACTACCTGGAACTGGTCAAGGCGCGCGCCTACGGGGACGGCCCCGAGGCGCGGTCGGCGCGCGCCGCGCTGCGCACGGCGCTCTCGGTGCTGCTGCGCCTGTTCGCGCCCGTCCTGCCGTTCGTGACCGAGGAGGTCTGGTCGTGGTGGCGGCGCGGGTCGGTGCACCGGGCGTCCTGGCCCGCGGTCGCCGAACTGCCCCGCGGCGGCGACCCGGCGGTCCTCGCCGCGACGGGGGAGGCGCTCCGGCAGGTCCGCAAGGCCAAGTCGGAGGCCAAGGCGTCGATGCGCGCCGACGTGTCCCGCGCGGTCGTCCGCGGCGCCGAGGTCATGCGGATCGCGCGGCCGGACCTGGCCGCGGCCGGGCGGATCGCCGACCTGACGCTGGAGGACGCGCCCGCCGACCTGACGGTCGACGTCGTCCTCGCCCCCGCGACATAGACCACGCGGGGGCCGACATGGGCGAGATCGACGAGCGGCACCCCGTCATCGCTCCGCGCCGGGTGCGGTTCGACTGGGTGGACACCCCGCTGCACTGGATCCCGGACGAGCCGGTCGCCACGCACTTCATCAACGTGCTGCACCTGCTGCTGCCCGCCGGCGAACGCTGGTTCGTGCGCGTCTACAAGCAGGCGCTGCCGCTGGTCGAGGACGACGAGCGCCTCTACCGCGAGGTCAAGGGCTTCATGGGGCAGGAGGCCGTGCATGCCTACTCCCACCAGGGCGTGCTGGACCGGCAGATGCTCGCCCGAGGCCTCGACCCGCGCCCGCTCAGCGACCGGATCGAGTGGCTGTTCACCCGGATCCTCGGCGACCGGCCCCCGCTCCCGCTGATGTCCAGGAAGCGCTGGCTGATCATCCGGATCGGCACCATCGCCGGGATCGAGCACTACACCGCGGCGCTCGGCCAGTGGATCCTTGACGCCCGCGAGCTGGACGAGGCCGGCGCCGACCCGACGATGATGGACCTCCTGCGCTGGCACGGCGCCGAGGAGGTCGAGCACCGCTCGGTCGCGTTCGACGTGTACGAGCACGTGTCCGGGCTGTACTGGCGGCGGTTCCTCGCGTTCTTCATCGGCGTCCTGGCGCTGCCGCTGACGGTGTACGCGGGGGCGGCGTTCCTGTGCCGGGCCGACCCGACCCTGCACGGAGTCCGGCCGCGGATCCGGGACTACCGGCGCGCGGTGCGGCGCGGGCTTCTGCCGAGCAACCGGTTCATGCTCGCCGCCGCCCGCGCCTACCTGCGGCGCGACCACCACCCGTCCCGCGAGTGCTCGACGCAGCGGGCCCTCGACTACCTGGCCGTCTCCCCGGCGGCGCGCGCCGCCGGTCACCGGGCCTGACGGGCCGGGCCGTTCAGAACGTGCAGGGCAGGTGCTTGATGCCGTTGATGAAGTTGGAGTAGAGCATCTGCGGCTCGCCGCCGGCCCGGATCTCCGGGACGCGCGTGAACAGCTCCCGGAACATCACCGTGATCTCCTGCCGGGCCAGGTTGGCGCCGAGGCAGAAGTGCGGGCCCGGCCCGCCGAATCCCACGTGCGGGTTGGGGGAGCGGGTGATGTCGAAGACGTCCGGGTCCTTGAACACCTCGGCGTCGCGGTTGGCGGAGTTGTAGAACAGCAGGACCTTGTCGCCCGCCCTGTACAGCTGGCCGTTCATCTCGTGGTCGCGGGTGACCGTCCGGCGGAACTGGATGACCGGCGTCGCCATCCGGACGATCTCCTCCACCGCGCCCGGGATGTGCGCCTCGAAGTCCTCGGCCAGCAGTGCCCGCTGCTCGGGGTTGTCGGTGAACAATTTCAGCCCGTGCGTCATGGCGTTGCGGGTCGTCTCGTTCCCGGCGACGACGAGCAGGATGAAGAACGACCCGATCTCCTGGTCGGTCAGCGACTCCCCGTCCACGTTGGCGGACACCAGACGCGACACCAGGTCGTCGCCGGGGTACCGGCGGCGCCGGCGGGCGAGCTTCATCGCCAGGTGGTTCAGCTCGTACCCGGCCGTCATCGCCTTGAGCAGCCCGTACAGGACGCCGATCCGGGTGATGCCGTCGCGGTTGAAGTCCTTGCCGCCGGTGTACTCGGGGTCGCCCAGACCGAGGATGATGTTCGTCCGGTCGTACACCATCGGCCGGGCCCGCTCGGGGATGCCCATCATGTCGCAGATGACCTGGACGGGGAGCCGCGCCGCGACGTCGGTCACGAAGTCGGCGGAGCCCTTGCGCCGCAGGTCGTCGACGATCCGCGTCGCCGTCCGCTGCAGGTCGGCGTCGAGCTTGGCGAGGACGCGGGGGGTGAACGCCCGCGACACGATCCGGCGGATCTTGGCGTGCCGCGGGTCGTCCATGTTGATCATCGAGCCGAAGTAGCGGGCCATGTACCGGGGCAGGTCGGCGATGCTGTTCGAGCACGGCTCGCTGCTGAAGATCTCCGGCGTCCGGCTGGCCTCCACCACGTCCGCGTGCCGGACCAGCGCGTAGTAGCCCGGTCCGGTCTTGATGAACGGCAGCTTCAGCTCGGGGAAGAACGCCGGGGCCTCGCGCTCCCGGAGCCGCGCGAAGGCCTCCAGGCGACGGGCCGGGGGCAGGGACCAGAAGGCGAGGTCCGACAGGTCGTCCTCGGTCGCCCTTAGCGTCGCGGTCACCGCACACCGTCCTCAAGTCAGAACGCCATTCGGTTTCCATCGAACCGAGCCTTCGGGACATCCGTCAAGACCGATCAGGCGGCCGCCACGATCCTGCGGTGCAGCACGGCCCGTTCCACGGCCGTCCACGCCCCGGACGTCAGCAGGTACAACCCCGCCGCGAGCGGGACGAACGCCGCGACCGCGATCGTCCCGAACGGCATGACCCGCGCCGCGGCGCCCATCGGCCCGCCGGCGGTGACCCGCCGCGACGTCCAGACGGCCACGCAGGCGAGCAGCGCGAACAGCCCCAGGAAGACGAGCGACGGCGGCGAGAGCAGCCCGCCGCCGAGGACGCCGATCCAGTTCTGGCCCAGCGGCGCCGCGAGCAGCGTGTGCGTGAGCAGCAGGTTCTGGTGCCCGGCGATCGTCGCGGACACGAACAGCCGGTACATCACCATGAAGAACGGCACCTGCGCGAACATCGGCAGGCATCCGCTGAGCGGCGTCGCGCCCTCCTTCTCGTAGAGCGCGGCCATCTCCCGCTGGAGCCGCTGCGGATTCTTCGCGTGCCTCTTCTGCAAGGCCTGGACCTTGGGGAGGAGCCTGGCCCGAGTCCGCTCGCCCTTGGCCGCCGAGATCGCGAGAGGCACGAGCAGCAGCCGAACCGCCGCGGTGAACAGGACGATCGCCAGGGCGGTGGCCAGGCCGCCGGCGACCGGGTCGAGGACGTCCGCCAGCCCGCCCACCAGGGCGGCGGCGATCGAAACAGGAATGTCGAACATGAAAGAGCCTTCCGGAAGGTGGGGATCGACGGCGTATCGGCCGCGCTCAGGCGGCCGCGATCCCGGTTCCGGGTGCCCTCGGACGGGGCCGTCCCGCCGCGTCCGGGTCGCGCTGCGGCAGGAACGCCGTGCGCAGGGTCCGCTCGCGCAAGGTCGTCCGCACCCGCGCCAGTGAGGCCCGCCGTCCCCGGCACGCCGCGCGGACGCGCACGGCCGCCAGCACCAGCAGCCCGGCCACGGTCAGCGACCCCATGACCACCAGCACGGACTGCCCGGGAGCGGCGGAGCCGATCCATTCGGCCACGGCGAACCACCGCACGATCGCGGCGACCACCAGCGACCAGGACACGGGCTCACCTCCACGGCGACTCTGCCATACCCGACGCGCGGCGGGCGTGCCCGGTTCCACCCCTGTCACCCCATGAGCAGCAGCGCGAGCGCGATCAGGGACACGACCGCCGTCGTGGTCTTCATCCGGGGCAATCGGGCGGCCACCGTGGCGTCGCGGTGCTCGTCCCGGGCCAGGTAGGTGAGGAGGGCGCTCAAGGCCCGGCCCAGGCCGAAGGCGGTGCCGGTCAGGAGGGTGACCGGCAGGCTCTCGTGGACGAGGAGCAGCGCGAGGGCCAGGACGTGGGGCGCGGTGGCGGAGACGTAGGTACGCACGCCGGTGCCGAGTTCGAAGCCGAACTGGAGGGTGCCGCGGCGCAAGTGGGTCTGCAGGACCTCCTGCGGGATCTGCCGGGCGTTCTGGGGGAGCGGTATGCGGATCAGGCCGAGCTCGCGGGCCACGCCCACCGCGGCCACGGCCAGGACCGCGGCCGTCCGGGCGGACGGCGGCAGCGGTGCGGAGAGGCCCGACAGCAGCCAGATCACCGTCGCGCTCAGCGTGCCCCCGAGCATGAGCCCGAGGGTGAAGACGGCCAGGATCCCGTCCTGCCGTATCGGGGCCCGCCAACCTGGCGAGAACAGCACGGATTCGCTGTTGCGCGTTCAAACGCTGCCGGACAGGGAGAACCCGGCGAGCGCGCCGACCGAGGCCCAGCACAGGACGGTGGCGTCCAGGGCGGCGGCGGAGACCGCGAGAAGCGCGAGGGCCGCGACGGGGATCAGGGGATCGGTCGCACCCCGCCGCAGCCGTCCCGCGGTCAGTTCTTGCACGCGGTCGCTTTACGGCAGATGGTCTTGTACCAGTTGCCCTTCTTGGATTTCTTCCAGCCGTCGTGGCAGCGCCAGGTGACGCCCTTCTTGCACTTGCCGCAGCTCTTGGAGTACGCCCAGAGCCATCCGTCGTAGCCGCCGCTGTAGCACTGGCTGGGCCGCAGCTTGTACCAGCCCGGGTTCGACACCCCGGACTTGTGGAAGCCCTTGTACTTGCCGCTCGTCCGGCAGCACCAGCTGCACGCGTAGCTCGGCCCGCAGCCGGGGGAGCAGTTGTGGTTGGCGGCGTACGACGGGCAGCGCGGATAGATGTCGTAGTAGCCGACCAGCTGGAACCCGGACGAGAGGGCCTCGCGGGCGGGCGGGAAGACGCCGAGCGCCTTCAGCCCGGCGGTCGCGCCGGCGGCGGCGAGGCCGGTGAGGACGCTGCGCCGCACCGGCCGGAACCTCGGCTCGTCCGCGGGGACGGGACGGCGCCGGACGCGCTGTGCCCCCTCGGGACGCGGGCCGCGCAGCGGGGGGATGTCCTCCAGTTCGATCATCGTGCCCCCTCCAGGGCGAGGTCGCGGAGGGCCTCGGCGGAGCCCACCGGCTCGGCGGACCGCACCCGCCCGTCGCCGCCGACGAGCACGGCGAACGGCGTGGCGGGGACGGCGTAGTCGGCGAACAGGCCGTCCTGCTCGCCGGTCAGCACGGTCACGCCGGGCCGGGACGCGCCGTCCGGCGGCGGGCCGGCGAAGATGGCGTGCAGCGGGCGGTCCAGGGCGCCGGCGGCGGCCAGCACGTCGGTGCAGACGCCGCAGTCGCGGTCCAGGAACAGCAGCAGGCCCGGCCCGAGCCGCTCGAAGGCCGGTGCCCGCGTCCCGGGCGCGGGGCCGAGCCCCGGCCGCGGGGACGCGCCCTGGCCGAGCGCGTGCACCTGCCGGACCAGACCGGCGACGACCAGGGCGAGCAGCAGGATCGCCACCCACGACAGCAGCAGCGCGCTGGTCTGGAAGGTCATCCGGCCGTCCTCCTCTCCTCGATCATTGCGTGCGGGAGCGTCCAGAGGATCACCGCGAACCCCAGCCCCGCCGTGACGGTGACGAACAGCTCGGAGGCGGTGGAGCCGGCGGGAAGGCCGTGCACGGCGCCGGCCGCCGCCAGGGCGGAGAGCGCGGCGGCCCGCCCGGCGACCCAGCCGGTCATCGGCGTGCGGGCGCCCGCGCAGCCGCACGGGACGCCGTGCCGCGTGCGGGAGACATGGGCCGCGTAGATCGCGTACAGGGCGAGCAGGGCGGCCGCGGCCGCGCACGCCGCGCGCATGGGCCCGTCCAGCCAGAGCGGCAGCGCCGCCGCGCCGGCGAGGCCGACGACCGCCTCCACGGCGATCACGGCCGCCGCGACCGGGCCGGTGAGGGCGGGCGGGAGCACGCCGTGCGCGCGCAGCGCCGACGGCAGCGCCGCCGGGCTCCGGAGCTGCCCGGCGAGCGATGCCAGCAGGACGAGCGGCACCGTCACGGCCGCGATGCCGGCGAGCAGCGCGGTCACCGGATCGCCTCGACCGCCAGCCCCGCGAGCCGGCGCGGCGTCTCCCGCACCTGGTCCTCCTCGGGCAGCACGGTCACCAGCAGCGACCGGAGCGCGAGCAGGAAGTACGGCCCCTGGCCCTCCACCGTGTCCTGGAAGAGCTCGCCGCCCGCGACCGAGGCGCCGCGCCACGGCGGCAGCCTCCTGCGGGTCCGGGTGGTGAGCGGGGTGATCTCCAGGAGGCCGAGCCCGGGGACCTCCTTGACCATCTCGGCGGGGTCGGGGCGCCGCGCCCGCCCGCGCGGGACGGCGGTGACGCCGTCGGCGTGCTCGGTGAGCCGCAGCGTGCCGAAGAACGCCACCGCGTCCGCGGGGCGCCCGTGGTAGAGGTGCGTGAACACCGCGTGCCGGCGGCCCTCCCACACGGCCGCGAGGACCGGGTCGCGCAGGCCGGTGTCGGGGTCGCGGGTCGCCGTCCGGCCGACCCGCAGCCGCCCGCCCTGGAGGTGGAACTCCTCCTCGAAGCGGTCGAGGCCGATGTCCTCCGCCCAGCCGAGCGCGTCCTCGCGGGTGCCGGCGGAGATCTCGTGGAGCCGGCCGCCGTCGGCGATCCGCGCCACCGACGTGCACGGGAGCCCGAAGTCGTGCGTGCCGGAGAGCCGGACGCGGACGCCGTCCAGCGACCTGTGGGTGACCTCGCGTCCAGGTTTGCCCATCTCGTCCCCTTCCTGCGGGACGCATGTCCCACAGAAGCACCGCGGGTAACAAGGGTGACGCTACGCGTGATCTGGAGCTAAGTGGCCAAACCTTCCGGAAGTGGTCACGTCCGGGACCGGGTAGGGTCAACTGCCGGACTCTCGCGCGGCGGCGGCGTTTCAGCGGCGGCCGGGCACGGTGCCCTGGGTAGGGTCGTGGGGTTTTCCGGCAGGTTACGCGCGTGAGGTGGAAACCCGTGAGCAAGGTCGATGTGCTGATCCGGCGGCTTGATCCGGCGTTGCCGCTGCCGCGGTACGCCCATCCCGGCGACGCGGGCGCCGATCTCGTCACCGCCGTGGACGTGGAACTGCCGCCGGGGGAGCGCGCCGTCGTGCCCACCGGGGTGGCGATCGCCCTGCCGGACGGCTACGCCGCTTTCATTCACCCCAGGTCCGGATTGGGCGCTAGGTTGGGAGTGACCATAGTCAACGCACCCGGTACGGTCGACGCCGGCTATCGGGGTGAGATCAAGGTGACCCTGCTGAACACCGATCCCCGCGCCACGGTGACGCTGCGGCGCGGAGACCGCATCGCGCAGATGGTCGTGCAGCGGGTCGAGCGGGCGGTGTTCCACGAGCTCGCCGACCTTCCCGGATCGGCGCGCGGAGCCGATGGCCTCGGGTCGACCGGTGGATTCGGTCCGGCGCCCGGATCCGGGGACAATGAGCACAGTAGAGAAGGAGTGTGAGTCGTGGCTTTTGGACGTCGCCGGCAGGCCGAGGAGCCCGCGAAGGGTGCCGAGGTGGCCGAGGAGCCGGCGGAGACCGCCGAGGAGGCTCCCGCCGAGGCGGAGTCGGCCACGGGCGGGCCCTGGGACTCCGGGGACTCCTTCCCCGAGATGCAGCGGCTCGATTTCGGGGCGCTGAAGGTGCCGGTCGCCCCGGGGCTGGGTTTCCAGGTGAACTTCGAGGCCACCCAGGTCGACGAGGAGGGCAACCCCCTCGACGGGCGGCCCGTCGCCGTGCTGGTGCAGTACGAGGAGAGCGCCATGCAGCTCCAGGTGTTCGCCGCGCCGAAGCGCAGCGGCATCTGGGAGGACGTGCGCCGTGAGACCGCCAAGGACATCCAGGAGGAGGCCCAGGGCCAGATCCAGGAGGGCGAGGGCCCGTTCGGCCCCGAGCTGCTGGCGATGGTGCCCGCCGCGCTGACCGAGGAGGTCCTCGCGGAGATGCCGCAGGAGGTCCGCGAGCAGATCCCGGCCGAGTTCATCGAGCAGGGCTGGGCGCCGCAGATCATCCGTTTCCTCGGGGTGGACGGCCCCCGCTGGTTCCTCCAGGCCACCGTGCACGGCGCCGCGATCGAGGACGAGGAGCAGTGGCAGGTCCTGGAGGACGTGCTGAGCGGCATCGTCGTGCACCGCGGCGACGCCCCGATGCCTCCCCGCGACCTGCTGGAGCTGCAGATCCCCAAGGAGTTCAGCGAGGGCGCCGAGGAGCAGGAGGGCGAGGGCGAGCAGAGCTTCAACCCGTTCGAGCGCGGCCCCGAGATCACCGAGGTCCGCTGAGGCCGCACCTCGCCGGACCGCCGCCCGCCGGGCGCACGCCTTTTCGGACGTGCGTCCCGGCGGGTTCCTGCTGTCTGCGACCGGCGGATCCCTTGCCTTGGACGGCCCGCGGGTGGTCAATCAGGGCATGTCGAAGAAGACGCGCAAGCGCCGTGCCCGCAAGCGGAGCAAGCACAACAAGGGCAAGCGGCCCAACGCCCGCCGCTAGGACCTGATCATCTCGAACGTGATCGCGTGCTCGACGCCGGCGGCGCGCCCGCCCTCCTCGGCCATGCCGGTGAGGAACGCGGCCGCGTCGAACCCGGCGGCGAGGTTCGAGAAGTACACCCGGTGGGCGAGCAGGGAGTCGATGCCCGCCTGCAGGTGGCCGCCGACGTCCACGTAGTGGTCGGCCCGCGGCGATCCGCCGAAGAGCGCGAACCGGACGCCCTGCCACGGTTCGAGGTCGAGGTCGCGGAACACCCACCGGTTCGCCGCGTCCCTGATCGCGTCCGCGACGGCGAGGCCGAGCGCCCGGTGGTCGGCCATGTTGAAGCCGCCGCCGGGGAAGGTCTCCCGGAAGTTGACCGACAGGACCACCTCGGGCCGGTGCCACCGGATCGCGGCGGCGATGGAGCGCCGCAGCGGCAGCCCGTACTCCAGCATGCCGTCCGGCAGGTCGAGGAACTCGACGGTCTCGACCCCGACGATCCGCGCGGCCTCGATCTGCTCCGCGCTGCGTATCCTGCGGACCTCGTCGGGGTCCATCGAGTCGATCCCGGCCTCGCCGCGGGTGGCGAGCACCTCCGTCACGGTCTTGCCCTGGCCGGTCCACCTGGCGACCGCCGCCGACGTCCCGTACTCCAGGTCGTCGGGGTGCGCCACGACCGCGAGGGCCCGGTCCCAGTCCTCAGGTACTTCGTCCATCCCCTCATCCTGGCCGAAGCCTAGGATCGGCTCCATGTCCGCCGCGCCGTCCCCCAGCCCGCCGGTCCCCGTCCGCATCGACCGGCTGCGGGCCCGGATCGCCGCCCGTCCCGCCGCCGCCCGGAAGGAGCCCGCCGGGGAAGCGCTCTACCAGGCGGTGCGGAAGATCGGTGCGCTCGACACGGACGACCCGGAGGAGCTCGCCCGTCACCTCGCGGGAAGCGGTGACGGCGTGCTCCGGACCGAGGCGTTCCGGATCACCCGGGAGGCGCTGCGGGCGGGACTGCTGCCCGCCGCCTCCGCGCGGACGATCGTCGAGGACCTCGCCGCCGGCGTCCCGGACGCGCTGTGCGAGCTCGCCGCACCGTGGGCGGTGCTCGACCCGCTCCCGCACGGGCGGATGCGCCGTCTCCTGGACGCCGGGCCCGCCCGCGTCGCGATCGAGGTCGCCGCCCGGCACGGTCATCGCGATCTCCTCGCCGGCCTCGCCGGCGACCCCCGGCGGGAACCCGTACTGCGGCGGCGCTGCCTGGAGCTTCTCGGCGATCTCGCCACCCGCGAGGACGTGGGCGCGATCGTGGCCACCGCCGCCCGGGATCCGCTGCTGCTCGCGGGACCTGCCGTCACCTGCCTCGGCGGCCTGCACCGGCGCGGCCACTTCCCGGACGGACAGGACGTCCCCGCCATCGTCGGGCTCGCCCTCGCCGACCACGCCGTCCCCGCCGGGGACCTCGCCGTCGTCCTCTACCCCCGCAGGCACGAGGCGCTGAAGGAGCTGACGGCGCCGACGGAGCCGACGGCCGCGGACGGGAACCTGCCGCGCCGTCTGGACCTGCTGGTCGCGCTCGACGAGCAGGGCGCCCCGGATCTCGGGATCGGCGACGCGGTCACCGGCCTGGCGCGCGGTGCCGACGATCCGGCGCCGTTCCTGCGGGCGATCCGGCGGCTCCGGCACGCGGCGGCGGAGGAGACCGTCCTGGAGTTGCTGCCCCGCTCGCCGCGGGAGGCCCTCGGCGCCCTCGAAGCCGTGGGCGGCGCCCGGACGGTCGCGGTCCTGCGCGACGGCCTGGGGCTGGCCGGGGGAGACGTCGCCGCGCACCTCAGGCCGTACCGGCATCGCGCCCTGGAGATCCTCTGGCACCTCAACGGCGACGCCGGCCTGCGGCGGACGATCCTGGAGCGCCTCGACCCCCGCGACCTGCCCCGGCGGATCGCGGACGACCTCGGCGGGCCCGACGCCCGGGAACTCGCGGCGCTCCGCGCGAACCCGGGCCGGGGCGACCCGGCCGCCGCTCTCCGCAGGCTGGCCGCGAACGGCGATGCGACGACCCTGCCCGCCATCGCCGACCTGCTGCTCCGGGTCGCCGCGCAGGAGGACGGACCCGTCCCGGACGAGATCGTCGCGGCCGTCGGTGAGCTCGGCGGCGGCCTGTGGCGGCGCGGCGCCCTCCGGCCGCGCTGTCTGCTGGACGCCGCCGATGCGGCGGACGCTGGGAACGCCCTGGTCGCGGACATGGTCCTGCGCCTCCTGGCGCGTCCGGGGCTGCGGCCCGCCGAGCGGACGACGCTGCTGGACGTGCTCCGCCGGGCCCCGCACCGCCGGACGCGGGCCCGCGTGCACCGGCTGCTGCGGGACCGGGACCGGCACGTCCGGGCGGGGGCGATCGCGATCCTCGCCCTGGACGGCGGGGACGCGCTGGCCCTGTCGGCGAGCCTGATACCGCTGACGGCCGCCGGCGACGTCCAGACCGTCCGGCAGGCGATCCTCGCGCTGGCCGAGGCCGGGGCGAGCTGGGCCGCGCCGGCGATCGCGGGCTGCCTCGACCATCCGAACATGAACGTCAAGAAGGCCGCGGCGTCGGCCCTCGCGCGGGCGGGCGGGCCGGAGGCGGTCCCGAAGCTGCTGTCCTGGCTCGGCCGCCACGACAACCCGGGCCTGCGCGAGGCGATCGTCGGCGCGCTGCGGGCGATCCTCGGCGACGCGTTCGCCGCGACCGTCCTCGCGGCGGCCGACCGCGCCGCCGATCCGTCCCCGCTGCTGCGGAGCCTCGACGGCCTGCTGGACGAGTGCGCGGTCGAGGCCCTGGCCCGGCGCGGCGTCACGGTCCGGGGACGGACGCCGCCGCCGGTCCCCGACGTGGACGCGCTGCTCGACGGCGGCTGGGACACCGAGACCGCCCTCAGGGTGCTGGACGCACATGAGAGTGAGCCGTTGCCGTACTGGCGGTTGCGTCCGGCGCTGGTCCGCTGGCTGGACCTGGCGGTGTCCGATCCCCGGGCCGTCCGGCTGGTCACGGAGATCTGCCGGCCGCCGCTGGGGGACGCGGAAGCGGAGGTCCTCGCCCGCTCCGCCGGAACCCTCGTGGACGGCCTGGCCGCCGGCGGCGACCACGACCGGCTGCTCGCGCTGCTGGCGGCGGCGGTTCCTCGCCTGGGCCGCGTGGAGCGGCTGGCGGTCGCCGAGCGGGCGCGCGGGCTGGACGCCGGCCGTGCGGGGCTCGTCGTGCTGCGCCTGTGCGCGGTCTCCCCGACGCGTGACGACGTCGTCCGCGCACTGGCCGTCGCGCGGCGCGGAGAGCGCCCGGAGCCGGACCAGGAGGCCGTCCTGCGCGAGGCGTTCGGGCAGGAGGCGACCGAGGATTCCGCACCGCTCCGGGGGCGACTCGGGGACGCGATCCGCGACGCCGGCTCCCTGCGGCGCGCGCGCGAGCGGACGGACGCGCCGTCGCGTGCGGTCCTCGACGCGCTGATCAGCGTGTTCGCGCAGGCTCCGCCCGGCACGCGCGACCTCCTCCTCGACTGGATGCTGGAGTTGCAGCCGCTCGGCGCCCCGCCCTGGACGATCGCCGAGGAGTCTCGCCGTCCGGTCGCGGACGTCCGGACTCCCCACTCCGGCGATCTGGACCAGCCGCGCTCCGACGCCCAGCGCCGGCGCCTTCTGGCGATGCTGGACGACCCTCAGACGGAGCGCAGGGAGAACGCGGCCCGCATGCTGCTCGACTGGCCCGAACCGCAGGCCGGGCTCGCGGTGCTCAAGGCCTACCTGCACGGTCGTGTCGGCCTTGCCGCCGGCCACCGGTTGGCGGGCGTGCTCGACCACGCGGCCGAGTCCGATCTGACCGGGGGCGGCGCCGTCGACGGGCGGTTCGCCCGCCTGGCCTCTTACCTGGACACCGACCGTCTGGACAGGTTCGTCCCCCGCCTCCTGGCCGCGTGGGAGCACGGAGACGCCGCCACGTCCGAAGCGGCCGGCCGGGCACTGCGCCGGGCGTCGCCCGACGTCGTCGCCGGGGCGGTCTCCGGCCGCCTCGCCGCCGGCGCCTGGGGGCTGCTCGACCTCGTCGCGTGCAGGCCGGTGCTGCCGACCCCCGAACTGATCCAGGCGCGCGAGCGCCTCCGCGACGAGGGGCGCGACGACCGCGCCGCGAAGCTCGTCCTGGCCGAGGGGCCGCTCCGGGCGCCGGGCGCCGCCGCCCGGGACGAGGAGGTGCTGAACACCCTCCGCGAGCGCCCCGCCGGAACGGCCCGCGAACCGTCGCGCGCGGAACTGTTCCGCGTGGCCCGCGGCGCGGAGGCCAAGGCCGCCGGGCGCGCGCTCACCCGGCTCGCCGAACGCCACGAGGAGGCGGGTGCCACCGCGGATCCCGAGCTGGCGGACCTGCTGGCGACGCTGATCGTGCACGGCGAGACGAAGGTGCGGCTGCACGCGCACCGCGTGTCCCGGCGCGTGCTGGACCGGCCCGCCTATCTCGACCAGACGGTCCGGCTGCTGGACGATCCCGAGCCCGCCGTCGTCCGCTCCGCCATCAGGACGCTCGCGCATGCCGCCTGGAAGCCCGCGGTCCCCGGCCTCGTCGCGCTGCTCGCGCACCCGCGCGAGAGCGCCCGCAAGGCCGCCGCGGACGGTCTGGTCATGCTCGGCTCGGCGGCGGTCCCCGCGCTACGGCACGCCGAGGGCCGCGCCCGCCCCGACCGCCGCCATCGCTACACCTCCGTCCTGGACCGCATGACCGCGTAGCGGCCGGCTAGAGGTAGCGGAGCCAGAGGTAGGGGGTCGACAGGGCGACCATGATGAGGGTGACGACGAGTCCGTAGCGGGTGAAGCGCCAGAAGCTGATCGGGGTGCCGTTGCGGGCGGCGAGGCCGAGCACGACGACGTTGGCGCTCGCGCCGATCGCGGTGGCGTTGCCGCCGAGGTCGGCGCCGAGGGCGAGCGCCCACCACAGGACGTGCCCCTGCGTGCCCGGGTGCTGCCCGGCCAGGTCGGCGACGACCGGGCTCATGGTGGCGACGTAGGGGATGTTGTCCACGATCGCCGACAGGCCCGCGGACGCCCACAGCAGCAGCATCGCGGCGGGCCCGAGCCGCCCGCCGGTGGCGTCGGCGGCGGCCTCGGAGATCTCGGCGATGACGCCCGTCCGGACGAGCCCGCCCACCATCACGAACAGGCCGGCGAAGAACACGAGCGTGGGCCACTCGACCTCGGCGAGCGCCTCCTCGGTGGTGACCCGGGTCGCGGCGACGAGCAGCCCGGCGCCGAGCAGCGCGACCACGGACGGCTCGTAGTGCAGGACGGGGTGCAGCACGAACGCCGCCACGACGACGCCGAGGACGGCGAGTCCCTGCGCGAGCAGCCGCCGGTCGGTGATGGCCGCCCGCTCCTCCAGCTTCATGATCTCGGCGGCGAGGCGGGGATCGTAGTGGAACGCGGACCGGAAGAGCCACCGGCACAGACCGCAGAAGACGATCGTCAGCAGCACGATGAGCGGCGCGAGGTGGACGAGGAAGTCGTTGAACGACAGGCCGCCGCGGCTGGCGATGATGATGTTCGGCGGGTCGCCGACGAGCGTCGCGGTGCCGCCGATGTTGGACGCCATCACCTCGGCGATCAGGTACGGCTCGGGCGCAAGACGGAGCCGCTCGCAGACGAGGAACGTCACGGGCGCGATCAGCAGGACGGTGGTGACGTTGTCCAGCAGCGCGGACGCCCCGGCCGTCAGGACGGTCAGCATCACCATCAGCCGGTAAGGGCGTCCCCGTGCGCGCTTGGCGGCCCAGATCGCCACGTACTCGAACAGGCCGGTGCGCCGCAGCACCGAAACGATCACCATCATGCCGAGGAGCAGGAAGACGACGTTCCAGTCGATCCCGGACTCTTCGGAGAAGAACGCGTCCTCGGCGTCGGTCACGTGCAGCAGGAGCATCAGGCCGGCGCCGCCGAGCGCCACGGCCGTCCGGTGCACCTTCTCCGACGCGATCATCACGTACGCGCAGACGAAGATGACGATCGCGGCGGTGGCCTGCACTGAGCCTCCCGGTCGGCCTGCGGGTGACGGGGCCTGCCGACCAGACCTACCGGCGCACCGGAGAGGACTTTACTGCGCCTCCGCGCCGGCGCGAAGGCGGGGCCCGGCGATGGTGGGGTTTTGCCTACCCCGATCGGCGTGCTGGACCCATCCTCGGCGGCCTTCGCCGTCCGTAGCTTCGTTCCCGAAGCGCCCCGCGAGGGGGCGCCGGGCGGAGGTAAGAGGATGTTCGGACGCAGTAAGGAGCCGCGGCGGGCGCCCGGGGGGCCCGGCGAGGCGCTCCGGCTTGAGAACGTGCGCCGCGTCTACGGCACGGAGGGCAACCAGGTGGCCGCGTTGGACGGCGTGTCGCTGTCGCTGCCGGCGGGGTCGTTCACCGCGGTGATGGGCCCGTCGGGATCGGGCAAGAGCACGCTGCTGCAGTGCGCGGCGGGCCTGGACCGTCCGACCGAGGGGCGGGTCTTCGTGGACGGCGCCGAGCTCTCCGGCGACGGGGAGGCAGCGCTGACGAGGTTCCGGCGGCAGCGGATCGGCTTCGTCTTCCAGCAGTTCAACCTGCTGCCGACGCTGACCGTCATGGAGAACACGGTGCTGCCGCTGAAGCTGGCGGGCCGCCGGCCCGACCGGGCGCGGGCACGGGAGATCCTGGAGCGGATGGGGCTCGGGGAGCGGCTCGGCCACCTGCCGGCGCAGCTGTCCGGCGGCCAGCAGCAGCGGGTGGCGATCGCGCGGGCGCTCGTCACCGAGCCGCGGGTGGTGTTCGCGGACGAGCCGACCGGCGCGCTCGACACGCGCAGT
The DNA here is from genome assembly GCF_039871695.1 of Actinomadura sp. B10D3. NCBI lineage: Bacteria > Bacillati > Actinomycetota > Actinomycetes > Streptosporangiales > Thermomonosporaceae > Actinomadura > Actinomadura sp. B10D3. The sequence continues at coordinate 49,598 of NZ_JBDPLY010000018.1, read as the reverse complement.
GCCCGCGACGTGCTGGGCCTGCTGAGGGAGTCGGTGCGGACGTTCGGGCAGACGGTGGTGATGGTGACCCACGACCCGGTCGCCGCGTCGTACGCGAACGCCGTCCTGTACCTGGCGGACGGGCGGATCGTCGGCCACCAGACCGCGCCCACGGCCGAGGCCGTGGCGGAGCGGATGACGCACCTGGCCGACGAGGTCGAGCGGCAGCGCACGATGGCGGGAGCGTGACATGTTCGGTCTGGCGATCCGTTCACTGCGCCGGCGCGCGAGCGCGTTCACGGCGAGCTTCCTCGCGATGTTCCTCGGCTCGGCGATCATCATGGCGTTCGCCTCGATGCTCGACACGGCGCGGGAGAGCGGCGTGACCGGGCCGCCCCGGGACACGCTCGTCATCATGGCGAACGTCGTCGGCGGCTGGGGCCTGCTGCTCGTGGTCTTCGCCGTCACCTCGACGCTGACCCTGTCGGTCCGGCAGCGGGCCGCGGAGATGGCGCTGCTGAAGAGCGTCGGCGCGACCCCGGGCCAGGTCGGCCGCATGATCGTCGGCGAGGCGGCGGGCCTCGCGGTGGTGGCGGCGCTGCTCGGCATCGTCCCGGCGATGCTGATCGGGCGCGGCCTGGTGTGGATGCTGCACGACACCGGACAGGTGCCCGCGGGCGTCGGCCACGCCTTCGGGCCGATCGCGCTGTCGATGGGCATCGGGATCACGCTGGTCTCGGCGGCCGGCGCCGCGCTGATCACCGCGCGCCGCGCCGTCCGGGTCCGGGCGGCCGAGTCGATGGCGGACGCGGCCGTCGACACCGGCCGGCTGAGCAAGAAGCGCATCGTGTTCGCGGTGCTGTTCCTGTTCGTCGCCGTGGACGAGGCGGTCGTCACGGTGACGCTGATGGACGGCAAGGGCACCGACGCGATGGCGACGTCCGGGCAGGCCGACATCTTCGCCTCGCTCGCGCTGGCGCTGCTGTCTCCGGCGATCATGCGGGGCGTCACGGCGCTGCTGGCGCGCCCGGTCCGGCTGCTCGGCGGGGCGGCCGGCGACCTGGCGATCACCACCATGCGGCGCCGCCCCGGGGCGCTGGCGTCGGCGGTCACGCCGGTCATCCTGTTCGTCGGCATCGCGGTCGGCACGCTGTTCCTGCAGGCCGCCGAGAACGCGGCCATGGACGCGGCCGGGCTGGCCAAGGACGCCGAGCAGAAGAGCATCGAGACGCTCAACCTCGTCGTCATCGGCATGGTGGTGCTGTTCGCCGCGATCATGCTGGTCAACACGCTCATCGCGGCGACGGCGCACCGCGGCCGCGAGTTCGGCCAGACCCGGCTCGCCGGCGCGACCCCGCGCCAGGTGCTCGGCTCGGTCGCGGTCGAGTCGGCGGTGCTGACCGTCACCGGCGTGGTCTGCGGGACGGTCGCCGCGGTCTTCACGGTCGTGCCGTTCGGCCTCGCCCGGCGGGACACACCGGCCCCGGACGGCAGCGTGTGGACCTACGTCGGGGTCGTCGCGCTCGCCGCGGTGCTGACCGGCGCGACCGCCTACGGCGCGGCCCGCCGCACGATCCGCGTGCCGGCCGTGGAGGCGGCACTGCGCTGACCGGTCGTGCCCCGAGTGCTCATCCGTACAGGATGAGCACTCACTCATGTCAGGAGGCGGGTGCGGCGCGTTGGGGGGCATACTGGCCCGTCCGGGGGTGGTGCGGAATGGGCGAGCGCGACGGGCGGCGGATCCTCATGCCGGGGGTCCTGGACGAGGCGGAGCGCGCGGAGCCGGCCGGCGAGCCCGAACCGGGCCTCGTCCCCGTCCGCGACCCCGGCGACGTCGCCGACCCGGGGACCGCCGACCGCCCCGGCTCGGAACGCGACGAGATCGGCGGCGCCGCGCAGGCCGCGCCGCCCGGCGTCGCGCACTCCAGCGCCGTCATGGCGATCGGCACCGTGTTCTCCCGGCTGACCGGTTTCCTGCGCACCGTCGTGATCGGCGCCGCGCTCGGCACCGCCCTGCTCGGCGACGCCTACCAGGCCGCCGAGATGATCCCCTACACCGTGTACGAGCTGCTGCTCGGCGGGATGCTGGCGAGCGTGTTCGTCCCCTTCCTGGTCAAGCGCCGGATACGGGACGCCGACGGGGGAGCGGCCACCGAGAACCGGCTGCTCACCGCCGTCATCGTGGCCCTCGCCGTGCTCACCGCGGCCGCCGTGCTCGCCTCCGGGTGGCTCGTGTCGCTGTACGCGGGCGGGTACACCGGGCGGCAGCGCGAGGTCACCGTCCTGCTCACCCGCCTGCTGCTCGCGCAGATCTTCTTCATCGGCGTCAGCGGCCTCGCGAGCACGCTGCTGAACGTCCGGCACCGGTTCGGGGCGCCGATGTGGGCGCCCGTCGTCAACAACCTGGTCACGATGGGGGCGGGCCTGCTGTTCCTGTGGGTCGCGGGCCGCGGGCGGACCACCGCGACCGTGACCGACGCCCAGCTGACCCTCCTCGGCCTCGGCTCCGCCCTCGGCACGGTCGCGCAGAGCGGGGTGCTCGCGTGGACGCTGCGGTCCGCGGGGTTCCGCTGGCGCCCGCGCCTCGACCTGCGCGGCTCGGGGTTCGGCGAGGCCGCCCGCACGGCGACGTGGATGCTGCTCTACATCGTCGTCGCGCAGGCCGGGGTGCTCGTGACCGCGAACGTGGCGACCCGGGCCGGCGACCGCGCCGCCGGTCCGGGCAGCGGCCTGGCCACGTACAAGTTCGCCCTCGTCGTCTTCCAGCTCCCTTACGCGATCATCGCGGTCTCGGTCATCACCGCGCTGCTGCCGCGGATGAGCGCCCACGTCGCCGACGGCCGCCGCGACCTCGTCCGCGCCGACCTCTCCCGCGGCCTCCGGCTGGCGAGCGCGCTGCTCGTCCCGCTCTGGCTGGGGATGCTGGTGTTCGCGATCCCCGGTTCGATCACGTTCTTCGCCTACGGAAGCCTCACGCCGGACGGGGCGCGCCGCATCGGCCTCGTCCTCATGGTGTTCGCCGTGATGGTGCTGCCGTTCACCGTCCACCAGCTGCTGATGCGGGTCTTCTACGCCCTCGGCGACACCCGCACGCCCGGCCTGATCGCCGTCCCCGCCGGGATCGCGCAGGCGGCCGCCGCGTTCGCGCTGCTGTGGGCCCTTCCGGCGCGGCAGGTGGTGCTCGGGCTGCCGGCCGCGTACGGGCTGTTCTACGCGCTCGGCGCGCTCGGCGCCGCGCTCGTCCTGCGCCGGCGCCTCGGCGGGCTGGACGGACGCCGCATCCTCCGCGCGCTGACCCGCCTGCACGTGGCCGCCCTCCCCGCCGTCGCGTTCGCGGCGGCGATCGTCTGGGCGTCCGGCCGCCTGCCGGGCGACCGCGTCCCCGCTCTGCTCGCCGTCCTCGTCGGGGGCATCGGCGGTGGGACGCTCTATCTCCTCACGGCCCGGCTGATGAAGGTTCCGGAGATCGGATACTTCACCGCGATGGCCAGGAGCCGTCTGCGCGGATCATGAGCGAGCCGTCTCCTCCAGGGCGGGCGGCGGGCCGTCCAGGATCTCGCCGCCGAGGGCCTCCCGGAGTGCCGCGGCCGTCGGCTCGGCGTCCGTGCCGTGCACGGCGGCGTGGACGGCGGTGCCGAGCGCCGGATGCCGGACGAGGTGGAGGGCGGTCTCCTCGTCCATCGTCGTGTAGATGGCCTCCTGCCAGCCCGAGCCGTCGGTGTCCCTGCCGATGACGGCGATGTTCCAGTCCTCCCTGTAGGCCCAGACGGCGGGCTCCTCGGCGTCATCGGTGGCGAGCCGGAGCCAGGCGACCGGGCGCGGGACGGCCCGGTCCGGGATCCCCGGCCGGACCGTGACCCAGTCCTCCTCGCCCTCGACCGGCCGCGCGGGGGCGAGGACGCCCGTCGGCTTCTCCCGGGGCGCCTCGCGCATCACCAGGGGCGGATGCACCAGTTCCCCGGCGACCTCCCGCGCGTACTCGGCGGCCTCCCGGACGTCCTCGTCGCCGTGGGCGAGCGCTCGCTGGAGCAGGTCCACGGTCTCCGGCTCCGGCTCGGCGCCGCCCACGGCCATCATCATCGCGACGAGCGTCCAGGGCGCCTCGGTGAGCGCCCCCTCCACTTGCGCGCGCAGTGTCTGCTCGGTCCAGACCTGGAACCGCTCGCCCACGGCCGCCCGGATCGCGACGGCCCGCTCCGCCGACTCCGCCCGGACGAACATCGCCTTCGCACCGACCTCGTCGGCCGCCACCTCGATCAGCAGATTCCGGCCGGACGCGTCGGCGTACACGTCCGCGAGCGTCTCACCGCCGAAACCGCCGTTGCCGTAGTACTCGAACGTCAGGTCCGTCGTGTCGGCGAGCGCGCCCAGCAGCGTTTCGTCGACCTCGTCCTCGTAGCGCACCACCAGCGCGCACCGGTACGGGCCGCCGTCCACAGGATCGATCATCCGCGTCACGGTAGCGGCGACCATGATCATCTGTCAGCCGAGCGCGAGAACGCGCTCCAGGAGCCGCAGCTGTTCGGCGGGCTCGACGTCGCTCATCCACAGGACGTGCCGGACGTCCAGCTCGTCCAGCGTCGCCAGGTCGCCGGCGACCTGCTCGGGCGATCCGGTGAGCGGGGCCCGCTCGTCCAGCGGCTTGGCGGTGACGTCGCCGTTCACCTGGACGACCACGGGCAGCCGGGACGGGTCGTGCCCCGCGGCCTCGGCGGTGCGGCGGAAGGTGTCGATCGTCTGGCGCAGCACGTCCCACTCGAAGACCACCGTGCACAGGCCGGTGCCGAGCCGCGCCGCCCGGTCCAGCGCGGCCGGGGCCGCGGCGCCGATCAGGACCTCGGGCCCGTCCTGCCGGACGGGCTTCGGGCCGATCTCGCTCTCGGGGATCCGGTAGAAGCGGCCCTCGAACCGGACCGGGTCGGGTCCCCACACCGCGCGCATCGCCGTGACGTGCTCCTCGAACCCGGCGCCGCGCCGGGCCATCGGCACGCCGGCGGCCTCGAACTCCTGCGACATCCAGCCCTGGCCGAGCCCGGCGAGCAGCCGGCCGCCGCTCAGCCGGTCGAGCGTCGCGAGGCGGCGGGCGAGGATGACCGGGTTCTGGAACAGGGTGTCCAGCACGCTCGTCCCGAGCCGGATCCGTGCCGTGCGCGCGGCCACGTAGGTGAGGGCCTCCAGCGGGTCGTAGACGGTGCCGAACGACTCGGGCGGGTCCATCACCGGACCGCCTGGACCGCCCATCGCGATGGGCACGGTCGGGCGGAGCAGCCGGTCGAACGTCCAGACCGCCCCCAGCCCGATCCGCTCCGCGCCCTCCGCGACCTGGGCGATGCCCTCCGGCGAGACGCCCCGCCCGCTCGTCGGGAGGCCGATTCCGAGTTCCACGCGGCTCATGTCCTTCTCTCCTTATGTGTGGGAGTTCGTTATGGAGACGGGACCTGCGGCGAAAACTCATCGCTTCCCGAACGCCGGGCTCGCCGTCCGGGTGGACGGCGAGCCGGGCGGGGGTGGTCAGTGGGCGCGGGCGCGGCGGGGGAGGAGGAAGGCGACCAGGAACGCGGCGGCGGTGAGCCCGGCGGTCAGGACGGTCACCTGCTTCGCGGCGTCCAGCGCGGCCGCCGCGGCGAAGTGGCCGGCCACCGGGGCGCCGACCGCGCCGAAGAAGACCGTGCCGAGGGCTGCGATGCCGAGGGACGCGCCGAGCTGCTGCACCGACTCCAGCGCGGCCGAGCCGGACCCGACCTCGTGGTCGGCGATGCCCGCCACGATGATGTCGAACAGCGGGACGAAGATCATGCCCATCCCGGCGCCGAACAGCAGCAGCGGCGCCGCCAGGTGCCAGCCGCCGAGCCCGGTCCCGGCCGCCTCGAACACCGCGTACAGCGCGGCCAGGCCCGCGGTCATCAGCGCCAGGCCGAGGTGCAGGATCCGGCGGCCGAGGCTGTTCATCGTCATGCCGCTGAACGCCGACCCGGCGAATGCGCCGATCGCCCAGGACGACATGGCCAGGCTCGCGGCGAGCGGGGTGTAGCCGAGGCCGAGCTGCAGGAACAGGCCGGTGGCGAGGGAGAAGCCGGTGATCGTCCCGAAGAAGACGAGGACGAACAGGACGCCCGAGGTGTATGACCGGTCACCGAACACGCTCAGCCGGACCAGCGGCGTCCGCCCGCGGCGGGCGCGGCGGAGCTGGTGCGCGGCGAACAGGGCCAGGGCGGGGACCGAGCCGGCGAGCAGCGCGAGCGACCAGGCGGGCCAGCCGAGCTCGCGCCCCTGGACGAGCGGGTAGACCAGCATGCTCATGCCGAGGCCGCCGAGCAGCATGCCGGTGGCGTCCAGCCCGCCGGAGCGGTCCGCGGTGACCGGAGCCGGCAGTGCGCGGGCGCCCACGACCAGCGCGTACGCGCCCACCGGGACGTTCATCAGGAAGATCGCGCGCCAGCCGGTGCCGAGCAGGTCGGCGTCGATGAGCAGCCCGGCGACCACCGGCCCGAGGATCGTGGCGAGCCCGATCACCGGCCCGAACAGCGCGAACGCCTTGCCGGTGTCCGCGCCGAACAGGTCGCGGATCAGGCCGAAGCCCTGCGGGATCATCACCGCGGCGAACAGGCCCTGCGCGACCCGGGCGGCGATCAGGCTCTCCGGCGACCAGGCGAGCGCGCACGCCGCCGACGTCGCGAGGAACCCGGCGGCGCCGGCGAGCAGGACCGGCCGCCGCCCGAACATGTCGCCGAGCCGTCCGCCGGTGAGCAGCGCCACCGCCAGGGCCAGGGTGTAGCCGGCGGCCATCCACTGGAGCGCGGAGTAGGACCCGCCGAGGTCGGCGCGGATCGCGGGCGCGGCCACGTTCACGACGGTGGAGTCGAGGAGGTTCAGCAGGGTGGCGGCCAGGATCGCCGAGAGGCCGAGCCAGCGGCGCGGGTGCGGCGCGGCGGCGCCGTCCCGGCCCGTTTCCGTGGTGGTCGTCCCGGCGGCGGGGGCCGCGGTGTCGAGCGTGGCGGTCACGGCTCTTCCCTTCTATTGGAGCGGAATGCTCTGTTCCGATAGTAGCAGAACGGAATGCTTCATTCCACTGTGATGGCGGGTCGTTTTCCGGGGAGGGTGAAGGATCCGGTTCGTCCGGGGATGCCATACGCTTCGAGGTATGGACGAGGTTTCGGCCGGCACGCCGCAGGCGGCGGAGCCCGCCGGGCGCGAGCGAGGGAAGGGCGGCCTCCGGCGCTTCCTGCGGCGCATGGCGGCGGGCAAGGCCGAGCTTGAGGCCGAGGAGCTGCAGAAGAGCGCCGGCGACGAGGGCGCGACGCCGATCAGTGACTGCGCCGCGCGCAAGCGGCACTGCGTGGCCGGTACGCTACGTACGGTGACCCTCCGGCCGCGGGGCGGAGCCCCCGCCCTGGAGGCCGAGCTCTACGACGGCACCGACGTGGTCAACCTGGTCTGGCTCGGCCGGCGCAAGATCGCCGGCATCGACCCGGGCCGCCGGCTGCGCGCCGAGGGGCTGGTCAGCGAGCAGGACGGGCGCAAGGTCATGTTCAATCCGCGCTACGAGCTGCGCGGCGGCTCATGAGGCCGCAGCGGGCAGCCGGGAGACCCACGTGAGCGAAGTGAAGACGGGCACCGGGCGGGAGACCGCCGCCCACGACACCGTGGAGGCCGCCGTCCGCGCCCAGCTGAGCAAGGCGCTCGGCGGCGTCCGCGGCATGGTCGAGGCGGCCGTTCCGACGATCGCCTTCACGGGCACCTATGTGGCGGCCGAGGACGTCAAGCTCGCCGTCACCGCCGGCATCGGCGCCGCGGTGGTGCTGCTCGCCGTCCGGCTCGCGCAGCGCTCCAGCCCCCAGTTCGTCCTGAACAGCCTCGTCGGCATCGCGATCGCGGCGTTCTTCGCGCTGCGCTCCGGCAAGGCCGAGAACGCGTTCCTGCCCGGCATCATGCTCAACGCCGGCTACGCCGCCGCGATGATCTTCTCGATCGCGGTGCGCTGGCCGATCGTCGGCTTCATCATCGGGTCGGTCACCGGCGACCCGACCGCCTGGCGGTCCGACCCCGGCATCGTGAAGCTGTGCTCCCGGCTCACCTGGCTGCTCGTCCTGCCCTGCGCCGCGCGGGTCGCCGTCCAGTACCCCATCTACCTCGCGGACGGCGACCAGAGCGGCCTGCTCGGCACCGCCAAGATCGTGATGGGCTGGCCGCTGCAGGTGGCGGCGCTGGCCGCCATGGTCGGGCTGCTCGCCCGCGGCCGCACCCCGATCGACCGCGAGGAGCACGCCTGACCCGCGCGGTCACCTGCCGCCGAGCAGCTCCGCGAGCTCGTCCTCCACGTCCTGGCTGGCGACGAACATCAGCTCGTCGCCCGGCTCCAGCGTGTCGTCGGACGAGGGCACCAGCACCCGCCCCTCCCGCAGGATCGCCACCAGCGCGGTGTCGCGCGGCCAGGCCACCGACCCGACCCGCTGCCCGCCGAGCGGCGCGTCCTCCGGCAGCGTCAGCTCCACCAAGTTCGCCTCGCCCTGCCGGAACGTCATCAGCCGGACGAGGTCGCCGACACTGACGGCCTCCTCGACCAGCGCCGACAGCAGCCGCGGCGTGGACACGGCCACGTCCACGCCCCACGACTCGTTGAACAGCCACTCGTTGTTCGGATGGTTGATCCGCGCCACCACCCGCGGCACCCCGTACTCGGTCTTGGCCAGCAGCGACACCACCAGGTTGACCTTGTCGTCGCCGGACGAGGCGACCACCACCTGGCAGCGCTCCAGCGCGGCGTCGTCCAGCGCGGAGATCTCGCACGCGTCGGCCAGCAGCCACTCCGCGCGCGGCACCATCTCGACCTTGATGGCCTTGGGGCTCTTGTCGATCAGCAGCACCTCGTGCCCGTTCTCCAGCAGCTCCTGGGCGATGGAGCGGCCCACCGCGCCCGCCCCGGCGATCGCGACCCGCATCAGGCCTCCTCCCCGTTCCGCGCCGCGACGGCGGCGTTCACGCGCTCCAGATCGTCGGCGCCCGCCATGATGTGCACGATGTCGCCGTCCTGGATGACCGTGTCCCGCTCGGGGACGAGCGCCTCGCCCATCCGCGACAGGAACGCCACGCGGGTCCGGGAGTGCTCCTCCAGAGCCTCGACCTTCTCGCCCACCCACAGGTGGCCGGAGTCCAGCTCGGCGAGGACGACCGCGCCGGTCGGGTCGCGCCACAGCGGCTCGGCGCCCTCGGGGAGCAGCCGGCGCAGGATCTGGTCGGCCGTCCACCGGACGGTCGCGACCGTGGGGATGCCGAGCCGCTGGTAGACCTCCGCGCGGCGCGGGTCGTAGATCCGGGCCACCACGTTGTCGACGCCGAACGTCTCCCGCGCCACCCGCGCGGAGATGATGTTGGAGTTGTCGCCGCTGCTCACGGCCACGAACGCGGAGGCGCGCTCGATGCCCGCCTCGGCGATCACATCGCGGTCGAACCCGAACCCGGTGATGCGGCGGCCCCGGAACCCGCTGCGGAGCCGGCGGAACGCCTCCGGGCTCTGGTCGATGATGGCCACCGAGTGGCCCTTGTCCTCCAGGATGTGGGCGAGCGTCGACCCGACCCGCCCGCATCCCATGATCACGATATGCACGGCCGTTCCTTCTTCCGTCCAGGGGGACGTTCCCCCTGTACCCCCCCGCGCCGTGCACGGCATTCGCCGCCGAGACCGTGCCGCGCCCGAGGACCGTTTCCTGTGAATGATCCCTGCCGGGCTGCAAACCTACACATCCCCCCAGCCGAGCACTACCCGACCGGGCCGCCGTGGGGGCTCAGACGACAGTACGCGCAGCTCAGAGCGCCGGGGGCGGTCGGCGGCGGGGGCGTCACCGGCACGGGCTAGAGTCTCGTTGCGTGTCAAAGGTTCCGGACCTCGCGAAGAGGCTCCTCCTCGGCCGTGCGCTGAGCAGTTCACAGCAACACGAGCAGCTGCTCAAGAAGCGGATCGCGCTGCCGGTCTTCGCGAGCGACGCGCTCTCCTCGGTGGCCTACGCGCCGCAGGAGATCCTGCTCACCCTCGGCGCCGGCGGGCTGGTGATGTACCACTACACGCCGTGGATCGCCGCGGCCGTCGTGGTCATCCTGCTCACCGTGGTCGCGTCCTACCGGCAGAACGTCCGGGCCTACCAGAGCGGCGGCGGCGACTTCGAGGTCGCCACCACCAACCTCGGCGGCAACTGGGGCGTCCTCGTGGCGAGCGCGCTGCTCGTCGACTACGTGCTCACCGTCGCGGTGTCGGTGTCGTCCGGGGTGGAGAACCTCGGCGCGCTGCTGAACTTCATGCGGCCGCACGAGGTCGGGGTCGCCATCGGCATCGTGGTGCTGCTCACCCTCGGCAACCTGCGGGGCCTCAAGGAGGCCGGGGTCGCGTTCGCGATCCCCACCTACCTGTTCATGTTCGCGGTCATCAGCATGCTGGCGTGGGGCCTCGTCCGGCTGGTCTCGGGCGCCGAGCTGGAGGCCGAGACCGCGCACTACGAGATCCGCGGCGACGAGACCGACCTCGCCGGGCTCGCGCTGGTCTTCCTGCTGCTGCGGGCGTTCTCGTCCGGCTGCGCCGCGCTCACCGGCGTCGAGGCGATCAGCAACGGCGTGCCCGCCTTCCGCAAGCCCAAGGGGGAGAACGCCGCCACCACCCTGCTGATGCTGGGCCTCGTCGCGATGACGATGTTCGGCGGCGTCACCGCGTTCGCCTACGTCACCGACGCCAGGTTCGCCGAACCCGACCAGGGCAGCCACCTCGTCGACCCGGCCACCGGCCGCGAACTGCACGACGCCGACCCGGTGATCGCGCAGGTCGCGCACACCGTCTTCAGCAACTTCACCCCGGGGTTCGCGCTCGTCACCGCGATGACCGCGCTGATCCTCTTCCTCGCGGCCAACACCGCGTTCAACGGCTTCCCGGTGCTCGGGTCGGTCCTCGCGCAGAACCGCTACCTTCCGCGCCAGCTGCACACCCGCGGCGACCGGCTGGCCTACAGCAACGGCATCATCATCCTCGCCACCATGGCCGGGCTGCTGATCTACGCCTACGACGCGTCGGTCAGCCGGCTGATCCCGCTGTACACCGTTGGCGTGTTCGTGTCGTTCACGGTCAGCCAGGTCGGCATGGTCCGGCACTGGAACCGGCTGCTCGCCACCGAGAACGACCCGGCGCAGCGGCGCCGGATGAAGACCTCCCGCGCGATCAACGCGTTCGGCGCCACCCTCACCGGCATCGTCCTGGTCGTCGTGCTGATCACCAAGTTCGCGCTCGGCGCCTACATCGTGTGCATCGCGATGCCGCTGCTGTTCCTGCTGATGAAGGGGATCAGGCGCCACTACGACCGGGTCGCCGAGGAGCTGGTGCCCTCTGGCGAGGACGTCGCGCTCCCCGCCCGCAACCACGGCATCGTGCTCGTCTCCAAGATCCACAAGCCGACGCTGCGGGCGCTCGCCTACGCCCGCGCGACCCGGCCGTCCACGCTGGAGGCGGTGACGGTCGCGGTGGACGCCGAGGAGTCGCAGCGCCTCCAGGAGGAGTGGGACGCCCTCGACATCCCCGTGCCGCTCAAGATCCTCGACTCGCCGTACCGGGAGATCACGCGTCCCGTCCTGTCGTACGTCAAGAGCGTCCGGCGCAAGAGCCCCCGCGACGTCGTCACCGTGTTCATCCCCGAGTACGTCGTCGGCCACTGGTGGGAGCAGCTGCTGCACAACCAGAGCGCGCTGCGGCTGAAGGGCCGGCTGCTGTTCCAGCCGGGCGTCATGGTGACGAGCGTCGCCTGGCAGCTCCAGTCCTCCGACCGGTTGAAGGCCCGGCCCGAGCCGCCGGGGCCGGGCTCCTCCCGGCGTCCGCCGCGGACCGGAGCGCGTCCCGGTGCCGGTAGTGTTTCGGACCGTGACTGAACTCGAACCCGACGTCCTCGACCTGGAGGTCGGCAGCGTCGCCAACGGCGGTTTCTGCGTCGCCCGGCACGAGGGCCGCGTGGTCTTCGTCCGGCACGCCCTGCCCGGCGAACGGGTGCGAGCCCGCGTCACCGACCGCACGAAGAACTTCCTGCGCGCGGACGCCGTGGAGATCATCGAGGCGTCCCCGGACCGGGTCGAACCGCCGTGCCCGTTCGCCGGCCCCGGCCGCTGCGGCGGCTGCGACTGGCAGCACGCCTCCCTGCCCGCCCAGCGGGCGCTCAAGGCCGCGGTCGTCGAGGAGCAGCTGCAACGCCTCGCCGGGATCACGCGCACGGTGGTCGTCGAGGAGGTCCCCTACCCGGTCGACGGCGAGGTGACCCCGCCCCCGGGGCTCGGCTGGCGCACCCGCGTGCAGTTCGCCGTCTCCTCCGGCGCCGTCGGCCTGCGCCGGCACCGGTCCCACGACATCGAGCCGATCGACGAGTGCCTGATCGCCCACCCCGGCGTGGAGCTGATGGGCATCGAGCGCAAGCGGTGGCCGGGCGCGACCGGCGTCGAGGGCGTCGTCTCCGCCACCACCGGCGACCGGCTGGTCGTGCTGCGCGGGCGGGACCGCCGCAAGATCCGGGTGCCGCGGCTGGACGTGCCGGTCCGGCTCGTCCGCGGCAGGCCCGAGCCGGGCGCCGCGCTCCCGTACGTCCGCGAGGAGGTCTCCGGCCGGCTGTACCAGGTCAGCGGCAGCGGCTTCTGGCAGGTCCACCCGGGCGCCGCGCAGCTCCTGGCCGGCGCCGTGCTGGACGCCCTCGAACCGAAGCCCGGCGACATCGCCGTCGACCTGTACTGCGGCGTCGGGCTGTTCGCCGGCGTCCTCGCCGACCGCGTCGGCCCCGACGGGCTCGTCGTCGGCGTCGAGTCCGACGGGCAGGCCGTCCGCGACGCCCGCCACAACCTGCGCGACCTGCCGAACGTCTCGATCGAGCGCGGGGCGGTGGAGGAGGTCGTCGCCGACCTGGAGTTCGGGCGCGCGTCCGCCGGGTCCCGCACGCAGAACAAGCGCGGCACCGGCCACCACCGCGGCTCCCGCGTCCGGCGCGCCGACGTCGTCGTCCTCGACCCGCCGCGCACCGGCGCGGGCCGCGACGTCGTCGAGCACATCACCCGCCTCGCCGACCGCAAGATCGCCTACGTGTCCTGCGATCCGGCCACCCTGGCCCGCGACCTCGCCTACTTCGGCGAGCGCGGCTGGACGCTGGAGACCCTCCGCGCCTTCGACGCGTTCCCGATGACGCGCCACGTGGAGTGCCTCGCGACCCTGGTCAGGGGCTAGCGGCGGGTCGCCGCACCAGCGGCAGGAAGATCGTGTGTGCCTGGTCCTGCCGGGCCGCACCGAGCCCTCGTCCGTCGTACGGTGACCAGCGGAAAACCGGTTGCGGCGGGGGCATAGCGTGGAGATGTGATCGAGATCAGGGACGTCCCGGAGGCCGACGCCGTCCGCATGCTCGACCTTGCGGGGGTGGTGTTCCACCTCCCCATGGACGACGCCGACGAGGAGCGGGACGGCTGGCCGCTCCTGCGCGCCGAGCGCATCGGCGCCTACGACGGCGGCACGCTCGTCGGCCAGCTCGGTGCCCTGCCCATGCGGCTCGCGGTGCCGGGCGCGCTGCTCGACTGCTCGGCGGTCACGTTCGTCGGCGTCCTGCCGACGCACCGCCGCCGCGGGGTCCTGACGTCCATGATGGACCGGATGGACGCCGACGCCATCGCGGCGGGACGTCCGGTGGCCGCGCTCTGGGCGTCCGAGGGCCGCATCTACGGCAGGTACGGCTTCGGCCTGGCCACCCGCGCGATCGGCCTGGAGGTCGACTCCTCGCGCCCCCTCGATCTGCGCACCGTCCCCGATGACCGCCCGCTGCGGCTGGTCGACACCGCCTCGGCCCCCGACCTGCTCGGCCCGATCCACGCCCGCTCGCTGGCGACGCGCCCGGGCGGCCTGGTCCGCGACGCCGACTGGTGGACGCGGGCGATCCTGCGGAGGACCGACCGGGACGCCGAGGGGTACACGGCGCCGCGCGTCGTCCATCACCCCGCCGGCTACGCGGTCTACCGGACCCGCGGGGGGACGATCCGGGTCGCCGACCTCGTCGCCGACACCCCGCAGGCCGAGGCGGCGCTGTGGCGGTTCCTGGCCTCGATCGACCTGTCGTCCCGCGTCGTGGCGCCGAACCGCCCGGTGGACGACCTGCTCCCGCACATGGCCGCCGATTCCGACCAGGTCAGGGTCACGCACGGCTTCGGCGCCCTCTGGCTCCGGCTGATCGACGTGCCGGCCGCCCTGCGCGCCCGCTCCTGGGCCACCGAGGACACCTTCGTCCTGGGGGTCGGCGATCCGCGCATCCCGAGCAACGACGGACGCTGGCGCCTCGGCACCTCCACCAGCGGCGGCGCGTCCTGCGAGCCGGCCACCGAGGCGCCGGACCTGACCTTGACGGCGGCCGACCTCGCGTCCGTCTATCTGGGCGGGCAGGACCCGGTCACGCTGACCAGGGTCGGCGCCGTGACCGAGCACACGCCCGGCGCCGCCGCCCGCCTGGCGGCCTCCCTGGCCGTTCCGCTGGCCCCCTACATCAACGACGACTTCTAGGCAGCCGACAACATCCCCGCCGCCGGACGGGCGGAGAGACAAAACGCCTGCGGAGGGACCGTAAGCCCCGCCGCCTAGCGGAGGGCAGTACCCCGTGAAACAGGAAGCCACAGAAGTGCCACGCACGCGGCACAGGCTGAATCCCCGGCCTTCAGGCCAGGGAGCGCGTCAACGCCAGAAGAAGACCTTGGCGCTGCCCTGGGTGAGGGTGGCGGCCTCGGAACCGCGGTGCAGCAGCTGGAACCGCACCCGCTTGCCCGCCTCGACGGTGTCGGCGGCGAGGTTGTAGACCAGGTTGGTGCTCTCGCCGGAGGAGACGAAGTCCTGGACGGGGCCGGCCTGGAACTTGCCGGTGTCCTCGATCTCCACCTCGACCACCCGGGCCTGGATGAGCGTGCCCGCGGGGACGCCGCGGACGGTGGTGCCCACGGACAGGCTGTATCGGGCCGAGCCGGTCAGCAGGCTCGGGCCGCCCGGGTCGTTGTGCTGGTGGTGGCTGTCGGAGTACTCCTTGCTCCAGGTGACGTTCGTCCACGTCCCGGGAGCGAGTTGCTGCTCCTTGCCGCCGGTTCCGACGGACACGTAGTCGGGCATGTCGTCTCCCTCGGGCGAGACGCCGACGCGCCACTGCCCGTAGTCGCTCTTGACGGCGCGGTCGTAGTCGACGCCGACGCCGTTGATCGTGTGGTCGTTGGAGTACTGCTGCAGCTGTGCCCGCGCGTCCCACCTGCCGCCGGACCAGGCGTACGTCTGCCAGCCGAAGGCGATCTTCTTCGCGTCGAAGGCGCGGTCGATCGGGCCGTAGCCGCCGTAGAGTCCGACCCGGTCGCGGCCGATCACGCTCGCCGCGCCGTCGAGGTAGGCGTTGATCTCGTCCTGCTGGCCGGCGGAGGCGTCCCAGTCGGCGGCGAAGTAGATGGGCCGGTCGTCCGGCATCCCGCACGCCTCGGCCTGCGCGGCGGCGTCCCTGGCGTCGGCGACGCCGGCGGAGCGCCCGGCCAGGGGGCGCTTCGCGGTCGACTCCCAGACGACGACCAGCCAGATGCCCGCCGCGGACAGATCGTCGGCCTCCGCGCGCGTCAGGTTCTTGCCGGTCGTGTCGTGCGACAGGTAGCGGCACGCGAACTTCGCCCCGGCGCGTTTCAGCGCGTCCGCGCCGGGGCGGCCCCACGCGTAGTCGACGCCGAAGACAGCCATGTCAGCTCCAGGGTCAGGGGTAGGGGTCGACGCCGATTCAACAGCCAGGGACGCCTGTGGCGCAGGAGATTGGGGAGGTTCAGGCAGGATGAGGACGCACGGTAACAGTTGTGTTACCGTGCGTGACGGCACGTCATTTGGGTGCCGGGTGGAAGGCCCGGCGCCCGCCGGACGGACGTGCCCGTCGAATCTTCGCAGGTCACGGGGGGCAATGTGATCCGGACACTGAAGGGGCGCGGCCTGGTCCTGCTGGCCGCCGCTCCGCTGCTGGGAGGTGTGGCGGCGGCGCCGGGAGCGCATGCCGACGTTCCCGTCCCGGCGGTGCACGAGGGGGGCCAGGATGCCGCCTCGAAGCCGCCACCGCGGCAGAAGGCGCACGGCAAGCACAAGTCGAAGAAGCACTCGTCCAAGAAGCACAAGTCCAAGAAGCACTGCCACGAGCACGGCAAGAAGCGCGGTAAGAAGCACAGCGGAAAGCACAAGGCTCACGGCAGGAAGCACAAGAAGCACTCGCATCACGGTGGGCAGGCGGGCGAGCACAAGGCCCATGTGTCGAAGCACCAGGCCCGCGGCAAAGTGGTGCTCCACACCGACGGACCCGAGAGGGCGGTGGTCCCCGGACGCACCTACGAGTGGTCGTTCGACGTGCTCGCCAAGGGGCCGCAGAAGTCGGCCCAGGCGGTGTTCCTGATGACGCTGCCGCGGTCGCTGGTGTTCGTGTCCGGCGGTCGCTGCAAGGCCACCGGGCGGACGGTCGTCTGCAATCTGGGCACCCTGAAGCACGGGCGGTGGGCCGAGGGCGAGTTCAAGGCGAAGGTCTCCGAGCGCGCGAGGTCGGGGCAGAGGATCGCCCTGCGCGGGACGGTGATGTGGGGCTCGGCCGTCGACGCCCGGAGCTTCCCGGCGGTGCACGTCGTGAAGGCCGCCGCCGGGCGCGGTCACGCGAAGCCCGCCAAGAGCAAGCCCTCCGGGCACGCGCACGCGCGGCCGTCGGGGTACGTCCACACGAAGACGCCTCCGGACAGGGCGCGGCTCGCCGGGACGTCCTGACCCGAGGCGCGGCCGGCGCCGGGTCCGTACGAGGATGGGGTCATGCGACTTCGGATCTTCACCGAGCCCCAGCAGGGGGCGACCTACGAGACACAGCTGGCCGTGGCCAAGGCGACGGAGGACCTCGGCTTCGACGCCTTCTTCCGCTCCGACCACTTCGTCAAGATGGGCGACGTGACGGGCGAGCCGGGCCCGACCGACTCCTGGATCACGCTGGGCGCGCTCGCCCGGGAGACCAGCCGGATCAGGCTCGGCACGCTGGTGACGGCCGGGACGTTCCGCTACCCGGGTCCGCTGGCCATCTCGGTCGCGCAGGTCGACCAGATGAGCGGCGGGCGCGTCGACCTCGGGCTCGGCACGGGCTGGTTCGAGGACGAGCACACCGCGTACGGCATCCCGTTCCCGAGCCTGGCGGAGCGGTTCGAGCGGCTGGAGGAGCAGCTCGAGATCGTCACCGGGCTGTGGGGGACGCCGGCCGGGGAGACGTACTCGTTCAGCGGGAGGCACTACGCGCTGTCCGACTCGCCCGCGCTGCCGAAGCCGGCGCAGGCGGGCGGTCCGCCGATCATCATCGGCGGGATCGGGGCGAAGCGGACGCCGCGGCTCGCGGCCCGCTACGCGGACGAGTACAACGTCCCGTTCCACCAGGTGAAGGACACCAGCGGAGCGTTCGACCGGGTGCGCGCCGCGTGCGCCGAGGCGGGCCGGACGGAACCGCTGGTCTACTCGGCCGCCCAGGTCGTCTGCTGCGGACGGGACGAGGCGGAGGTCAAGCGCCGCGCCGACGCCATCGGCCGGGAGGTGACGGAGCTGCGCACCAACGGGCTGGCGGGCACGCCGGGGGAGCTGGTCGACAAGATCGGCCAGTTCGGCGGGCTGGGTGCCGAGCGCATCTACCTGCAGGTTCTCGACATGCACGATCTGGACCACCTGGAGCTGCTGGCGGCCGAGGTGCTGAGCAAGGTCTGACAGGCCGGACACGGTGCGGGCCCGCGGCGGGGGAGTCCCCCACCGCGGGCCCGGTCTTTCCAGACGGGCTCGGTCAGACGGGCTCCTCTTCCGGGCGGGGGTGCATCGGCAGCAGGAACGTCGCCAGGAAGGTGAGGCCGAGGAGCCCGACCTCGACCCACAGCGTGATCTTCATGGCGTCGCTGAACCCGGCCTTGGCCGAGTGCTCGGCGGCGTCCGCGACCGCCTTCTGCACGGCCGGGGCCGACTGCGGCGCGGCGCCGATGGCGGCCCGGACGTCGTCCTGCAGCCGGTGGCAGGACGCGGGAACGGTGGCGGCGTCCTTGGCGGTGGCGCTGTCGTGGCCGCAGTCGCGCACGCCGTCCGCGATCCGGTCCTGCCGCGCCGCGGGGACGGACGCGGCGGCGAGCCGCCCGCGCAGCCCGGCGGCGCCGTCGTCGGCCTCGGCGGCGACGTGCCCGCCGAGGAGGCCGAAGAAGATCGTGCCGAGGACGGCGGCGCCGAGCGCGGCCCCGAGCTGCTGAACGGCGGTGAGCGTGCCGCCCGCCGAGCCGGTCTCCGCGGGTTCGACGGCCCCGAGGACAGTGTCGAAGAACGGCGCCATCAGCAAACCCATGCCGAGCCCGGTCACGGTCAGCGCGGGGGCGAGCTGCCACGCGGTGACGTCGATCCCCGCGTACTGGAGGGTGGCGAAGAACCCGGCGACGCCGGCGGCCATGATCACGGCGCCGGAGTGGATCACCGTCCGGCCGAACCGCCGCACGGCCTGGGCGACGCCGAACCCGATGACGATGCCGATCGACCAGGGGATCTGCGCGAGTCCCGTCTTGAGCGGGGAGAACCCGAGGCCCATCTGGAAGAACAGCGACAGCACCAGGCCGAGGCCCGCGACGCCGGAGAAGAACACCAGGCCGACGACGAGCCCGCCGGTGAAGCCGCGCTTGCGGAACAGGCTCGGGACGATGAGCGGGTCGCCTCCGGCGCGCTGCTTGCGGGACTCGTACCGGGCGAACACGCCCCAGACGAGCAGGGACGCGGCCATCATGGCGAACGTCCAGGCGGGCCAGTCGTGCTCGCGGCCCTGGACGAGCGGGTAGATCAGCAGGCCGGCGCCGACGGACGCCAGGGCCGCGCCGGTGAGGTCGAGGCGGGAGGCGTGCTCGGCGCGCCCGGCGGGCAGGAACCGCAGCCCGGCCAGCACGGCGGCGGCGCCGAGCGGCAGGTTGATGAGGAAGATCATCCGCCAGCCGGTGCCGAACAGGTCGGCGTCGATCAGCCAGCCGGCCAGCACCGGGCCGCCGACCGACGACAGGCCCATCACCGGCCCGAACAGGCCGAACGCGGCGCCCATCTCCCTGGCCGAGAACATCTGCTTGATCATCCCGATGCCCTGCGGCAGCATCAGCGCGCCGAACAGGCCCTGCACGGCGCGGGCGCCGACCAGCATCCCCGGGGAGACGGCGATGCCGCACAGCAGCGACCCGATGGTGAAGCCGGCGGCGCCGACGAGGAACATCCGCCTGCGCCCGTAGAGATCGCCGAGGCGCCCGCCGGTGATGAGGCCGACGGCCATGGCGAGGGTGTAGCCGGCGGCGAGCCACTGGATCGTGGCGGCCGATCCGCCCAGCTCGGCGCGGATCGTGGGGGCCGCGATGTTGGTGATCAGCGCGTCCAGCATGTCCATGATCTCGCCGGCGAGGATCACGAACAGGGCGACCCAGCGCCAGCGGTAGCCGGCGTCCCCGGTCCCGTGCCTGGGGGGCGTCATCGTCTCGGTCATCGTCATCTCCCGAAGGGGGAACAACATTCGTTGTGACGAACACTGTTTTTAGCTAGGAACAGTGTTCGTGTCAAATACGATGTTCGCGTCGACTCGAATTTCTCTCTCAAGTAGAGAAGATATATCGCGATCCCGGATAGTCAAGATGTATCGCGAGATTGGGAGGTCCCGCCGTGGGCACCGCGCACCCGGCCATGCCGACGCCGCCCGGACGCAAGGCCCGCAGGGCCGCGCCGCCGAAGCAGCCCCTCACACAGGAGGCCATCGTCGAGACGGCGATCCGCGTCCTGGACGCCGAAGGGCTGGAGGCGGTGACCATGCGCCGCGTCGCGCAGGAGCTCGGGACCGGCCCGGCGTCCCTGTACGCCCACGTGTCGGGCAAGGAGGAGCTGCGCGAGCTGATGCTCGACCGGGTCGCCGCCGAGGTCCGGCTCCCCGTCCCCGACCCGGCGCGCTGGCAGGAGCAGCTGAAGGACCTGGCCCGCGAGATCCGCCGCGTCTACACCTCGCACCGCGACATCGCGATGGTCTCGATGGGGCTGATCCCCACCGGCCCCCACCTGCTGGACATCGCCGAGGCGCAGCTCGCCCTCATGCGGGCCGGCGGCGTCCCGAAGCGGGTCGCCGCCATCGCCGTCGACACCCTCGGCAGGTTCCTCGACGCCGAGGCCATCGAGGAGACCGCCTACGTCGCGAAGACGCCCGCCGGGCAGGACGCGTGGGAGCACTTCCAGGAGTACTTCGCGCAGGTCCGCGACTACTTCTCCGCGCTGCCGGCGGACCGCTACCCCACGATCGCCGGCATGGCGGACGAGCTGCTGGACGAGGGCGGCGACGGGCGGTTCGAGTTCGGCCTCGACCTGCTCGTCAGGGCGATCGCGTCCTACGTCGAGGAGCCCGGCCCGTCCTGACCGAAGACGCGCTGGAAGGCGGCGTGCCTGGGGGAGCCGGCGGCGGTGTCCCAGACGGCGAAGACGACGTGCTCGAACCGTCCGGCGAACTCGCCGCCGGGACGCAGCGCCTCGGCGAAGACCTCGGCGACCTCCGCCGGGTCGTTGCGGAAGACGCCGCAGCCCCAGGCGCCGAGGACGATGCGGCCGTGCCCGTGGGCGAGCGCCACGGCGAGGACCTTGCGGGCGCGCAGCCGGAGCACCGCCGGGATCCGCTCGGCCTGCGCGGCGTCCCGTATCGCCCCGCGGTTCGGGGCCGCGGACGTCAGGAACGCGATCTCGTACGGCTCCTCCAGGAGGCGCCCGGCATCGTCCCTGAACACCGGCACGCCCGGTGAGTAGATCATGTGGTCGCTGTAGAGGAGGTCGCGCTGCGCGCGGTGGAAGTCGTAGTACTCCCTGGCCGAGCGCAGCGACTCGTACAGGCCGGACGAGCGCGCCAGCCCCTCTTCCTGGGCGTGCGCGCCATTGAGGAACCCGCCGCCGGGGTTCTTCGCGGAGGCGAAGTTCAGGGCGAACGGGACCGTCCCTTCACCGCGCAGCCGGCGCGCGGCGGCGAGCGTGGTCTCGCCGGTGACCTCGATGACGGTCCCGGTGCCGCCTCCGCCCGCGGGGAGGTTCTGCAGGAGCGCGTCCAGCTCGTCCGGCCGGTACAGGACGGTGTCCTGGACGGCGCGGGCGAGGCCGCCGGCGATCGAGACGGTGCGGCCGGAGGGGGCCGTGTAGTCGCCGCGTTCGAGGATGGCCACGGTCTCCTGCGCGGTCCTGCGGCGGGGGTGTCTGCTCATGGCACCTCGGATTCTGCTGGCCCGGAAAACCCCGTTGCAAACCGTTTTATGATCATTTCTGGCATGCTGGCTCGCGATGCAGCCCACACGAGCGCGTAGCGGTCGGTCCGGCAGGGGGATGCCCGGCGACCTGGACGCGGAGTTCGAGAGGGCGCGACGGGGACGGGTCCGCGGGACGATCGCCGGGGTGCTGGCGCTCGTGCTGGTGGTCGCCGCCGGCGGCGCGCTCGCCTGGTACATGCGGCCGGGCTCGGAGGTGCCCGGTGTCACGTCCGCCGGGAGCGGCGGCGCTGACAAGGGCGACCGGGGGAGCCAGGCCCGGGTGGAGACCGAGCCGTCCGACCCGCCCCTCGTCAAGCCCGCGCGCCCCCCGTACATCCCCGCGAAGGGGTCGGGGAAGTTCTCCCGTCCCGCCTCGACCGGCAAGGCGCACGGGCGCGGGAAGCTCATGCGCTACATGGTCGAGGTCGAGGGCGGCCTGCGGCAGGACCCCGTGGCGTTCGCGCGGAGCGTCGACGAGATCCTGGCCGACCCCCGGGGATGGACCGCCGGAGGCCGGTGGTCGTTCAAGCGCGTCAGCTCAGGCCCGTACGACTTCGTGGTGAAGCTGGCCTCGCCCGGCACCGTCGACCGGATCTGCGGCGCCTACGGGATGACGACCGAGGGCAAGGTGAACTGCAGCGCGGGCAAGCAGGTCGTCGTCAACCTGAAGCGCTGGCTGCTGCTCACCACCTACTATCGCGGTCAGCCCGAGCACTACCACGCGCTGACCATCAACCACGAGGTCGGCCACCGGCTCGGGTTCGGGCACATGACCTGCGCCGGGCGAGGCCGCCCCGCGCCCGTGATGCAGCAGCAGATCTTCGGGCTGAAGGGCTGCCGGATCAACGGCTGGCCGTACGACCGCAAGGGCCGGTTCGTGAAGGGACCCTCCGTTCCCTGACCGGCTGTTGAGCCCGTCGCGTCGGAAAAGGAATGTGGGCGTCCGGCACGGTCCGTCACACTTGGGGCGTGCTTTTGACGATCACAACGACGATGGACCAGGCGACCGACCTGGGTTTCCTCCTGCACAAACATCCGGACCGCGTGCAGCGGTTCGAGCAGTCCTTCGGGACGGCGCACGTCTTCTACCCGGACGCGGACGAGGGGCTCTGCACCGTGGCGCTCCTCCTCGACGTCGACCCGGTCAAGCTCGTGCGCACGCGGGGCAGGAACACCCCCGACTTCTCTCTCGGCCAGTACGTGAACGACCGTCCATATGCCGCGTCCTCCCTGCTGGCGTCGGCCATGGCGAACGTCTTCCGCACCGCCATGCGGGGGCGCTGCGACCTGCGCCCCGAGCTTGCGGAAACGGCGATACCGCTCGAAGTCGTCCTTCCAGCGCTGCCGTGCAGAGGCGGCCCAGGGCAGGCGGAGCGCTTCTTCGCACCGCTCGGCTGGGACGTCTCGGCCGTGCCCGTTCCCCTCGACCCGGAGTTCTCCGAGTGGGGCGACTCCCGGTACGTGACCCTCACGCTGTCCGGGACGCTGCGGCTGGCCGACGCCCTCAACCAGCTGTACGTGCTGCTGCCCGTCCTCGACGACTCCAAGCACTACTGGATGGCGCCGGACGAGGTCGACAAGCTCATCCGGGCGGGGGAGGGCTGGCTCGCCGCGCACCCCGACCGCGGGGCCATCACCCGCCGGTACCTGGCCAACCGGCGCGGTCTCGTCCGGTCCGCGCTGGGACGCCTCGCCGACGCGGAGGACGCGACGGACGAGGCGCTCGACCCCGCGGAGGTCGAGGAGGAGGCGCCCGCCACCGAGGAGGATCAGGACCAGGCGTCGCAGGGGGAGAAGTCCGTCCCGCTGGCCGAACAGCGTCTGGAGTCGGTCGTGCAGGCGCTGCGCGAGGAGAACGCACGGCGCGTCATCGACCTCGGCTGCGGCTCGGGGAAGCTGCTCGCGCGGCTCGCCAAGGACGACTTCTTCAACGAGATCTCCGGTTCGGACGTCTCCCACCGCGCACTGGGCCACGCCTGGCGGCGGCTCCGCTGGGACAAGGAGCCGCGGCCGGCGAACGGCCGCGTCCACGACGTCTTCCAGGGCGCCCTGACCTACGCCGACGAGCGGTTCGGCGGCTACGAGGGCGCCGTGCTGATGGAGGTCATCGAGCACGTCGACCCGCCCCGCCTCGGCGCGGTCGAGCGCGTCGTGTTCGGGCACGCCGCGCCCCGCGTGGTGGTCGTGACGACGCCGAACGCCGAGCACAACGTCCGCTACGAGGGGCTGGCGCCGGGGGCGATGCGCCACCCCGACCACCGCTTCGAATGGACGCGGGCCGAGTTCCGCGCGTGGGCCGACCGGGTCGCCGCCGACCACGGCTACCGCGTCCGCCACGTGCCGGTCGGCGCCGAGGACCCCGAGGTGGGCGCGCCGACGCAGATGGGGGTGTTCACCAAATGACCGAGATCCGGATCCCGGAGATGGGGCTCGTCGTGCTGGTCGGCGTGTCCGGATCGGGCAAGTCGCATTTCGCGCGCAAGCACTTCCGTCCCACCCAGGTGGTGTCGTCGGACTTCTGCCGCGGGGTCGTGTCCGACGACGAGAACGACCAGTCGGCCACCGGCGACGCGTTCGACCTGCTGCACTACATCGTGGCCAAGCGGCTGCGGCGCGGCCTGCCGACCGTGGTGGACGCGACCAACGTGCAGCCCAAGGCGCGGGAGTCGCTGCTGCGGATCGCCAAGGAGCACGACGTGCTCTCGGTCGCGATCGTGCTGGACGTACCCGAGAGCGTCGCGGCCGAGCGGAACGCGGCCCGGCCCGACCGCGACATGGGGTCGCACGTGCTCCCGCGCCAGCGGCGCGAACTGCGGCGCAGCCTGCGGTCGCTGGGGCGTGAGTTCCGCCGCACCTACGTCCTGACCGGGGTCGAGGAGATCGACGCGGCGACCGTCACCTACGAGAAGGCGTGGACCGACAAGCGGGAGCTCACCGGCCCGTTCGACATCGTCGGCGACGTGCACGGCTGCCGCGCGGAGCTCGAAGAACTCCTGCGGGACCTCGGCTACGAGATCCGGCACGACGCGCGGGGACGCGCCGTGGGGGCGAGCCACCCGGGCGGGCGGACCGCCGTCTTCGTCGGTGACCTCGTCGACCGCGGGCCCGACACGCCGGGCGTGCTGCGCCTGGTGATGGGCATGGTGGCCGCCGGCGACGCGCTGTGCGTCTCGGGCAACCACGAGGCGAAACTGGTCCGCGCCCTCCGCGGCCGCAAGGTGCGCCTGGCGCACGGGCTCGCCGAGTCGATGGAGCAGCTCGGCGCGGAGGACGACGACTTCCGCGACGGCGCGCTGCGCTTCATGGACGGCCTCATCAGCCACTACGTCCTGGACCGGGGTCGCCTGGTCGTCGCCCACGCCGGGCTGAAAGAGGACTACCACGGCCGCGCGTCCGGCCGCGTCCGCTCGTTCGCGCTCTACGGGGACACCACGGGGGAGACCGACGAGTACGGCCTGCCGGTGCGCTACCCGTGGGCGCGCGACTACCGGGGCAAGGCCATGGTGGTCTACGGGCACACCCCCGTCCCCGAGGCGGAATGGATCAACAACACCATCTGCCTGGACACCGGCGCCGTCTTCGGCGGGAAGCTGACCGCGCTCCGCTATCCCGAGCGCGAGCTCGTGTCGACCCCGGCCCAGAAGGTCTGGTACGAGCCCGCACGGCCGCTGGAGGCCGAGCGGGACGCGGCGGCGAGCGCGGGCGGGCACCGGGAGAACGACGTCCTCAACATCGGGGACGTCCTCGGCAACAACGGCGTCGAGACCCGCCTGATGGGCCGCGTCACCGTCCGGGAGGAGAACGCGCTGGCCGCGCTGGAGGTGATGAGCCGGTTCGCCGTGGACCCGCGCTGGCTCGTCTACCTGCCGCCCACGATGGCCCCGGCCGAGACGTCGTCCCTCCCGGGCTTCCTGGAGCACCCGGCGGAGGCCCTCGCCGCCTACCGGGACAAGGGCCTCCAGCGGGTGGTGTGCGAGGAGAAGCACATGGGCTCGCGCGCCGTGGCGGTCGTCTGCCGCGACGCCTCGGTCGCCGCGGAGCGCTTCGGCGTGACCGACGGGACGACCGGTGCCGTCTACACCCGGACCGGGCGCTCCTTCTTCCGCGACCCGTCCCGGACGGACGAGGTGCTCGAGCGCCTCCGGGCCGCGATCGGCGCCGCCGGGCTCTGGGACGAGCTGGAGACCGGATGGCTCGTCATCGACGGCGAGCTGCTGCCCTGGTCGGTGAAGGCCATGGACCTCATCCGCACCCAGTACGCCGCGACCGGCGCGGCGGCCCGCGCCGCGCTGCCGGTCGCGTCCGGCGTCCTCGCGCGGGCGGGGGCGCGCGGTCTCGACCTCGGCGGGCTCGAAGGGCGCATCGGCCGGCGCGCCGCCAACGCGTCCCTGTTCCGGGACGCCTACGCGCGGTACTGCTGGACGGTGGACGGGCTGACCGGCCTGCAGTTCGCCCCGTTCCAGATCCTCGCCGGGGAAGGCCGTTCCTTGGCGGAATCGCGCGACCACGACTGGCACATGTCCGTCGCCGGCCGGCTGGCGGAGGGCGACCCGAGCGGGTTCGTCCGGCGGACGCGGTCGCTGGAGGTCGACCTGAACGCGCCGGACGCGGAGGCCGGCGCCGTCGAATGGTGGGAGAAGCTCACCGCCGCGGGCGGCGAGGGGATGGTCGTCAAGCCGCTGGGCCCGGTTCCGGAGAACGGCAGGATCCAGCCGGGCGTCAAGTGCCGCGGGCCGGAGTACCTGCGGATCATCTACGGCCCCGACTACCTGGAGCCGGAGAACCTCGACCGGCTCCGCCGCCGCTCGCTCGGCCGCAAGCGGTCCCTGGCGATGCGCGAGCACGCGCTCGGCATCGAGGCCCTGGCGCGCCTCGCCGGCGCGGAGCCGCTGTGGCGCGTGCACCAGGCGGTCTTCGCCGTCCTGGCGCTGGAGTCGGAGCCGGTCGACCCGCGCCTGTGACCGGCTCTCCGCCGCGGGCCCGCCTCCCGTCGGGGGGGGGGGCCCGCGGCGGCCTGTCAGGTCGTGAAGAGCATGTGGAACACGCCGCCGTGATGGGGGCGGTGGTGCCCGCCGTGGTGATGGTGGTGGACCGACGCCGCGGGGGCTCCCCATCCCGGTGCCGCGGCGGGCGGAGGCGCCGCCCTGTACTGCGACTCCATCTGGCTCAGGGCCTCGAGCTCGCCGTAGTCGAGGAAGATGCCCCGGCAGCTGTCACATTGCTCGATGTGGACGCCGCTGCGGGTGTAGGTCCGCATCACGCCACGACACTTAGGGCAGTGCATCGCCTTGTCATCCTTCCGGTATGGATCCCCAGGTAGAGGCTAAATGTAGGGCAGGGTTCGCGCCACGTCATGCCGCGTCCCCAGCCGCGGATATTCTCGCGCAGGCGTCGACCATCGCCTGCTCGGCCCCGTCAAGTGGCCGATCTTCCCTCCTCGCGGATATGACGCACGTGGCGGCGATCTGGATCGCCAGACTTCGGGCGGGAACGTCCAGGACGTTCCACGGGTCGTCCTGCGCGGGGACGGCCGGGCCGCCGGCCGCCCTGTACGCGCCGAGAAAGCGGTCCCAGTCGTCTGGAGGCAGGACGCCCCCGGAGTAGAGCGCCGCAGGCCGGGCGAGGTCCCAGGCGGGGTCGCCCCTGCCGAGGTCTTCGACGTCGATGAGCCGCCATCGGCCGCCGGGCATGCGGACCATCTGACCGAGATGCCAATCCCCGTGGATGAGGCAGCGGGTCTTCGTCGCCGGCTCCTCGCCGTCACCGCGTATCCACGCAGGAAGCGTGGCGAACGCGCGGCGCACCTCGTCCTCGGGGGAGCCGGCGCCAAGGCCCGAGACCAGGCGCGCGATGCGGGTCGGGCGTCCCCAGGAAGGCGCATCCGCCGGAACGGGCTTCGCGTGGAGGGCCGCCAGGAGCCGCGCGCCCTCCTCCCACGGGAGAGCCTGGGACGGGTCCACGGGCTCGCCGAAGGCCGAGAGCGTCACCAGCCGGCCGTCCACGGTGAGCGGCGGGGCGAGGGGACCGATCAGCAGGTCCGGCAGCGTCCCCGCCAGCCGGAGCCGGGCCAGGAACGGCTCCCCGTACTCCCGGTCGGCCTGGTGCGCCTTCACGACCACGTCCCCGACCCGCACCACGAGCACGCCGTGCCGGTCGTACAGGGTCTGCGGGGGGCCGGGTTCGCGGGCCTTCTCGCGGCCGATGCCGGCGAGCCGGGTGAACAGCTCGGACTGGACGGTCTCGGTGTGCACCCGCTCAGTCAACCACTCTGCGCCGAGCGCATCCGCTGTGCGGGAGAGGCGACGAACTCGTCCCGCAGCCGCTGGCGGACGACCTTGCCCAGCATGTTCCTCGGCAGGTCCGTCCGCGGCAGGAACTCGGAGGGCACCTTGTAGTGCGAGAGGTAGCGCTTGCAGTGCCGCCGCAGCTCGTCCGCCGAGAAGGGGTAGGCGGGGTGCTCGACCACGTGGGCGATGACGCGCTCGCCCCGCCGGGCGTCCGGGACGCCGACCACCGCGCAGTCGTGGACGGCGGGGTGGCGACGCAGCACCTTCTCCACCTCGGAGGGGAACACGGTGAACCCGCTGACCTTGATCATGTCCCGCTGGCGTTCCAGGATGGTGATGAATCCCTTCTCGTCCATCACGCCGATGTCACCGGTGCGGAGCCAGCCCTTCGACAGCGCCTGCGCGGTGGCGAGGGGCGCGTTCCAGTACCCGGCGAACACCTGCGGCCCGCGCACGACGACCTCTCCGGTCTCGCCCGGCGGCAGCACCTTCGTCGGCTCGTCCTGGTCGACGATCACGGCGTCGGTCATGGGCAGCGGCAGCCCGACCGTCAGGTTCCGCGCGCCGCCCCCCAGCGGGTTGGCCGTGACGGCGGGGGAGGCCTCCGTGAGCCCGTAGCAGTTGATCAGGCCCCGGGCGCCGACCTTGTCGAGCCGGTCGATCGTCCCCTGCGTGAGGGCCATCGCACCGCAGATGTAGATGCGCAGCGACCGCAGGTCGTCCGGGCGGAAGCGCGGGCTGTCGAGGACCTGCTCGTACAGCGTCGGCACCCCGGGGAAGATGGTCGGCCGGTATCTGCGGATCGCCCGCACCACGCGGTCGCCGTCGTAGCGGGGGAGCAGCACCACCGCCCCGGCCGTCATCACCGGCGCCACCAGGCAGCTCGTCAGCCCGAACGAGTGGAACAGCGGGAGGACCGCCAGCGTCACGTCCTCACCCGGGCGCCCTTCGAGATCCCAGGTGTGCTGCTGGCAGGCGTTCGCCACCAGGTTCCGGTGCGTCAGCATCGCGCCCTTGGGGCGCCCCGCGGTCCCGCCGGTGTACTGGATGGCGGCCAGGTGCCGCGCCGGGTCGACGGGGAACTGCCGCACCGGCTGCCGGGGCGCCCGCTGCAGCTCCCTGAACGGGACGACGCCGGGTTCGTGGGGCACCTCCGCGGTGATCGCCGCCCGGCGCTTCTGCGCCTGCACCAGCGGCAGCCGCAGGGCCAGCCGCCTGGACAGCGGAAGGTGGTCGACCAGCGACGTCACCACGATGTGGTCGAGGCGGAGCCTCGACCGGACCGCGCGCACCGTCGCGTAGGAACGATCCAGGACGACCGCGACCCGCGCGCCGCAGTCCGCGAGCTGCCGGAGCATCTCCTCCTCGGTGTACAGCGGGTTGTGCTGGACGGCGACCGCGCCCCGCCGCAGCACGCCCCAGAACGCGATGACCTGCTGCGGGCAGTTCGGCAGGATCAGCGCCACCCGGTCGCCGGGCTGCACGCCGAGCCGGTGCAGGCCGGCGGCGAACCGGTCGGCGGCCTCGCGCAGGTCGCGGTAGGTCATCCGCCGCCCGAAGAAGATCAGCGCGGGCCGCCGCGGGAACCGCTCCGCGGCGTCGTCGAGCAGCCGCGTGACCGGGATGTCCGGGATGTCGATCTCCGCGGGCACCCCGGGCTGATACCAGCGCCGCCAGGGCATGGGACGTTGTGACGAGTGCCACATAGCGCCCGATTCAATCACCTCCCGCAGGTCCGCGCTCCTCCGCCGCTCAGGCCGGCGGCGTCTGGCGCGTCCAGCCCTCGGAGGCGGTGACCGTCCGGGCCCCGGGGGACGGCGGCTCCACGGGCCGTCCTTCGTAGGCGGTCGACAGCACGATATGCGAGTTCATCTCGCCGTGCTCGCCGAGCCGCTCCAGCAGCCCTTCGAGGTGCGGCATCGAGGCGACCCGCACCCGAAGCATGGAGCACCAGCTCCCGCTCAGCTTGTGCACCTCGGTGACCTCGGGCAGGTCCTCGGCGGCGGAGGTCTTCAGCAGGCAGCGGCCGTGGGCGCAGCGCATCTGGACGAACGCCGTCAGCGGCTGCCCGACCCGCGCCGGGTCGACCCGCGCCCGGTAGCCGGTGATCACACCGGCCTCCTCCAGGCGGCGCACCCGCTCGGCGACCGCCGGCGCCGACAGGTTGACCAGGCCCGCCAGCCTGTTGAAGGACAGCCGCCCGTCCCGCTGCAGCTCCGCGAGGATGCGCCAGTCCGTCTGATCAGGCTCTCTGTCCATCCTGAAAGTCCTCCCGCCGAAACGCCTTTCAATCTAAAGGGCGAGACGGATGAATACCAGGAAGTTTCCATTCCTCGGGCTGATCAGTCTTTCTAACGTTAAAACATGAACACTCGATCTCGTCCCATGGCGGCGCTGTGTTCCGGCACCGCCCTGATGAACGCCTCCATGGCGGTGGCGAGCGCGACCGGCACCCTGGTCGCCGCGGACCGGCTCGGCGCCGGCTGGGGCGGCGTCCCGGCCACCGCCGGCATCGTCGGGACCGGCCTCGGCGCGCTGGCGCTGACCCGGCTGGCGCGGCGCACGGGCCGCCGCCGCTCCTTCGTCCTCGGCTACGCGGCCGCCGCGGCGGGCGCCTGCCTGGCCGCCGTGGCGGTCGCGTCCGGCGACGTCGTCGGCCTCTGTCTCGGCATGCTCCTGCTGGGACTCGGCAACGCGGGCGCGCAGCTGTCGCGGTACGCCGCGGCCGACCTGCACCCGGCCGGGCGCCGCGGCTTCGCCATCGGGCTCGTCGTGTGGTGCGCGGCGGCGGGCGCGGTCGGCGGGCCGCTGCTGCTCGACCCGTCCGGCACGGCCGCCGCCGGTGCGGGCCTCCCGGCGTTCACCGGCCCGTTCCTGCTGGCCCTCCTCACCTGCGCGGGCGCCGCGCTCGCCGCGACGGCCGCCCCGCGCGGCACGGCGGGTGTGCAGGCCACGCCGTCGGTGCGGGACCTCGCCCGCACGCCGGCCGCGCGCTCCGCGCTCGCGGTGATGGTGACGGCGCAGGTCGTGATGGTCGCCGTCATGACCGCCGCGCCGCTGGACATGCACATGCACGGCGACGGCCTCGGGACGGTCGGCATGACGCTGTCCGCGCACACCCTGGGCATGTTCGCCCTGTCACCCGTGACCGGCCGCCTGTTCGACCGGCACGGCGCCCGCCCGGTCATCCTCGGAGGGCTGCTCACGCTCGCGCTGTCGACGGCGGCCGCCGCCGTCCTGACCGGCCCGTCCGGACGCGCCCTCGCGCTCTTCGCGCTCGGCTACGGGTGGAACCTCTGCTTCGTCGGCGGCAGCGGCCTGCTCGCCCGCGACCTTCCCGAAGCGCAGCGCCCGCATGCCGAGGGAGCCGTCGACGCCGCCGTCTGGATGATCGCCGCCGCCGCGAGCCTGCTGTCCACCGTCGTGCTGTCGGCGGGCGGCTACGCCGTCCTGGCCTGGACGTCCTGCGCCGCCGCGCTCCTGGTCGCGCTCGCCCGGTCGCGCCGCGGCCGGCCGGTGCCAGCGGCACCGGTCCGGGAGGCCGCGCGGCACCGCTGACCCGTCAGATCCGGCCGGTCCCGCGGCAGACGTTGCACTGCTCGCGGGTGGCGGTGCTGGTACCGCTCCCGTTGCAGCCGGGGCACGACCGCGTCGCCGGTTTGTTGTGCTTCCCCACGTCACCACCCCCAGGGCGTTCATTTTACGGGCACGGCCGATCCGGTACCGGCCCCGATCATGAGTTCGCCGACGAGGCCTCCCAGGTTCACCAAGACCGTTGCCGAACCCGAACCGTGACGGTCAGCGTGCACGAAGTAGGGGAACCACGAGGGGGTGACCATGATGACCGACGCGGCCGCGGCGGCGGACGCGCGGGTCCGGGAGGCCGCCGCGGGCGTCACCGGACGGCTCCGGCTCGCCGCCGAGTTCTACACCGGCGACCGGGCCCGCTACGGCCGCGCCGAGCTGAGCTTCCTGCGCTGGGCGATCGCCCGGGGGGTGCTGCACCCGCCCGGCGGCGCCCCGGCGGGGAGCCCCTGGTGGCGTGCCGTCAACGACCGATTGCTGCGCGACAAGGCCGAGGCCGCGCTGCTGGACGGCGGCCACCCCGGCGAGCCGTCGTCGCGGAGCGTGCTCCTCTGGGGCCGGTTCCTCCGCGTCCCGTCCCCGGCGGCCTGGTACCGCGCCCACAATGCCAGCGTCGTCACCGGATACCTGGACGGCGAGCCGCTCGCCCTCGCCGAGCTGCCCGCCGAGCGCTTCATGATGAACGTGGCGCTCGTCCGCGTCCTGTACGCGCACGCGCTGGTGGCGCGGCCCCGGCTGGCCCTCGGCGCGTTCGCGCCGCTCGGCACGCTGCTCGGCGACCCGCGCGGCGGCTCCGTCGGCTTCTTCCTCGACCTGCGCCGCGCGTTCCCCGAGCGGTACCCGCTGGACGGGCTGTCGGCCGGGGACCTGGTCGCCGCCGAGGGGCCGCTGCCGCGCGCCCTCGACCACGGCGTCATCGTGCCGCGGCTCGTCCCGCTGTACGAGTTCGCGGCCGCGTCCCTCGGCCTCCCGGGCATCGAGGGCATGATCGGCGACGGCGTCCCCTGCTACGCCGGGCGCGGCAGCCGCGCGGACTGGCACGCCGCGGGGCCCCTGCCCCTCACGGCGCGCCTGACCGCCTACGCGGTCCGCATGCGCGCCTGAGACTTGTACGCTATCCCTCACGAGCGCCGGCTTCCCGTAATGGCGCCCTATGTAAGGAGATCGCGCAGGTTGGTGCCCTTGCCGCTGACCACCGCGATCCGGCCCTATGACTGGGGATCGCGGACCGCGTTGCCCGCGCTGCTCGGCGTCGAGCCGACCGGGCGACCGCAGGCCGAACTCTGGGCCGGAGCGCACCCCGCCGCCCCGTCGTCCGCCGGCGGGACGCCGCTCGACACCCTCATCGACCGCGACCCGCTCGGGATGCTCGGCGCCGCCTGCGTCGACCGCTTCGGCCCCACCCTCCCGTACCTGCTCAAGGTGCTGGCCATCGAGAAACCGCTCTCGCTCCAGGTGCACCCGACCATGGCCCAGGCCGAGGCCGGATTCGCCCGCGAAGAGGCACGCGGCATCCCGCTCGACGATCCGGCGCGCACCTACAAGGACCGCTTCCACAAGCCGGAGATGGTCTGCGCCCTCACCGACTTCCACGGCCTCTGCGGCTTCCGCGACCCCGCCGAAACGGCCGACCTCCTCGAAGGCCTGGGCGTCCCCGAACTGCGCCCGTGGATCGCGATCCTGCGCACCGAGCCGCCCGCGACGGCACTGCGGACCGTCCTCGGCCAGATGCTGGACGAGTCCGCCCGCCCAGTCCTCGCGGCCACCGAACCGGCCCTGACCGGCGTCCACGCCGACATCGCCCGCGCCTACCCGGGCGACCGCGGCGTCCTCGCCGCGTTCCTGCTCAACCACGTCGAGCTGAAGCCGGGCGAGGCCCTCTTCCTCGACGCCGGAGTGCCCCACGCCTATTTCGGCGGCCTCGCCGTCGAGATCATGGCGAACTCCGACAACGTCCTGCGCTGCGGTCTCACCGGAAAGCACGTCGACGTCCCCGAGCTGATGCGCGTGGTCGAGTTCGCCCCCTCGGACCCCGACCGCGTCGAACCCGCCGCCGGACGTTACCGCGCGTCCGCGGATGAGTTCGTCCTCGTCCGCCACGACCTCACCCCCGTCCCCGACCCCCTCCCGACCGGCCTTCCGCAGACGCTGCTCTGCCTCGAAGGCGAAGCCCGGCTCATGACGGACCAGACCTTGACCCTCACCCGGGGCGACGCCGCCTTCATCCCCGCGAACGCCCCCGAGACCCGCCTCACCGGCGAGGGCACGCTCTACCGCGCGCTCCCGGGGATCGGTTCATGACCGTCCTCGCCCTCGACATCGGCGGCACGAAGTTCGCCATCGCCCGCGTCGACGCCGCCGGAAACCTCCTCGACCGCGCCGAGCACCCGGTCGGGCAGTCGCCGACCGCCACCCTGCGCGGCCTCGTCGCCGACTTCGCCGGCCCCGGCCTGACCGCCGTCGGGATCGGCTCGGCCGGCCCGATCGACGCGGAGGCCGGCACGGTCAGCCCGATCAACATCCCCCGCTGGCGGGGCTACCCGCTCGTCGCCGCCGTCCAGCGCCTCGTCCCCGGCGTCCCGGTCTCCCTCGCGGGCGACGCCCAGTGCATGGCGCTCGGCGAATGGTGGCGCGGCGGCCACGGCGGCTCGTCCCTCCTCGGCATCGTCGTGTCGACCGGCGTCGGCGGCGGCCTCATCATCGACGGCCGCCCCTGGACCGGCCGCACCGGCAACGCCGGCCACATCGGCCATGTCGTCGTCGACCACGACGGCGAGCCCTGCGTCTGCGGCGCCCGCGGCTGCCTGGAGACGATCGCCGGCGGCCCGAGCATGGTCCGCTGGGCCCTCGCCCAGGGCTGGACGCACGCCCCCGGCCGCCCGGACGCCAAGGCCCTGGCCACCGCCGCCCGCTCCGGCGCGTCCATCCCGCTGGCCGCCTTCAACCGCGCCGCCGGCGCCCTCGCCACGGCCATCCTCAACACCGCCGCCGTCCTCGACGTCCGCGACGTCGTCATCGGCGGCGGCGTGGCCGCCGCGGGCGATCTCCTCCTCGCGCCCCTCCACAAAGCGATCGCGGACCGCGCCGGGATGGCCTACCTCCGGGACCTGCGCGTCTCCACCACGACCCTCGACCGCGACGCCGGCCTCTACGGAGCCGCCGCGCTGGCCCTGCTCACCGCCGAGGTCCCCCTCCACCAGACCCCTTAAGGCCCGCGGAGGGCGGGGCCCTCATTCCCCCTGGGTGGCGTCCAGGAGTTTGCGGGTGGTGCGGGATATGTGCTCGCGCAGCAGCGCGACGCCCTTGTCGGCGTCGCGCGCGAGGGCGGCCTCCATGATCATCTTGTGCTCTCCCGCGATGTCGCGGCCCTGGTCGCCGATCGGCCTGGACCACCGGCGGTAGAGCTCGGCGCTGTCGCGCAGCGACTCCGCGAGGTCGTAGAGCCGGTTGCTGCCGCAGGCGTCGAACAGGGTGGCGTGGAAGTGCGAGTGCGCGGTGGCCCACGCCTCGCTGAACAGCTTCGGGTCGCCCTCGACCGTCATCGGGGTGTTGGCGAGCGTGTGGTGAGCGGCGATCACGCGGCTCTCCCACGCCAGGTCGCCGCGCTCGATGGAGTACCGGAAGGCCAGCCCCTCGATGTCGCAGCGGACGGCGGTCAGATCCTCAAGGTCGTCGCTGGACAGCGGGGTGACCCGGAAGCCCTGCTGGGGCGCGCTGACCACCAGCTTCTCCGCGGTCAGCTTCGCCAGGGCCTCGCGCAGGACGCTCACGCTGACGTCGAGACGCTGGGAGAGCGCGGCGAACTTGAGCCGCTCGCCCGGCCGCAGCCGCCCGCTGAGGATCTCCGCCCGCAGGCGGTCGTAGGCGGCACCGTTGATCGTTCTGGACTCGCGACCCATGGGGTATTGATACCACGAAGACGAATATCCGACAAATATTCGAAATTTTCTTGACCGGTCGAATAGCGTGTGTGAACCTGGTCGCCGCAAGCACTCCGACGGCACCGCGAGGCTGCTGCGACGTTGTCGCCGCCACGGCTTCGAACCTCGCGTCATGGCGTCGGAGCGGCCTCCCACCAGGAAGGGCACCCACCACATGCGGATCATGAGCTACGCCGAGGACGGCCGCGCCCGCGGCGCCGTGGTACTCGGAGACACCGTGGTCGGGCTCGGGCTCGCCGTGCGGCACGCCGGGCTGCCCCTGCCCGCGGGTGCCGACCTGTCCGTGCGGGAGTTCCTGACGGAGGACCTCGACCGGGAGAAGGTCGCCGAGGCGGCGCGCGCACTCGCCGCCGACGGCCGCGGCCGCCCCCTCGCCGACGTCCGTCCGCTGCCTCCCGTGCCCGACCCCGACAAGATCCTCTGCATCGGGCTCAACTACCGCGACCACGCCGCCGAGGCCGGGCTCCCGCTGCCCGCCGAACCGATGGTGTTCGCCAAGTTCCGCAACTGCCTGATCGGCGCGGCCGACGCCATCGTGCTCCCCGACGAGGACGAGCCCGTCGACTACGAGGCCGAGCTCGCCGTGGTGATCGGCCGCCGGGGCAAGGCCATCCCCGCGGCGAAGGCCGCCGACCACATCGCGGGCGTGACGGTGTTCAACGACGTCAGCGCGCGCAGCCTCCAGCACGCCACCAGCCAGTGGACCCTGGGCAAGTCGGTGGACACGTTCGGGCCGTGCGGGCCCTGGCTCGTCACCCTCGACGAGATCCCCGACCTCGACGACCTGCCCCTGCGCACCCGCGTGAACGGCCGGCTGCTGCAGGACGGCTCCACCTCGCAGATGGTCTTCAACGTCGCCGAACTGGTCGCCTACGTCAGCAGGGTGATGACCCTGGAACCCGGCGACATCATCGCCACCGGAACGCCCGCGGGAGTCGGCAACTCGCGCACGCCACCCGTGCTGCTCACGGAAGGCGACCTGGTGGAGGTGGAGATCGGCTCGGTCGGCGTCCTGGCGAATCCGGTCGTCGGCCCCGCCCGGACGCCCCAGGCGCCCAACTGATGCCCCTACGTGAGAAAGGCGGTTCGCCATGGCCCTCCACCAACTGCGATCCCTGACGATCGGTGTCCCCGATCCGGCGGGCACGGCGGCGTTCTACGCCGATTTCGGGCTCATCCCGCTGGACACCCAGGGCGCCGCGCACGCCTTCGCCACGTCCGACGCGGGAGAGCAGCTGCGCTTCGTCCACGCGCCGTACCGGCGGCTGCTCGCGATGGAGATCGGCGCGGACGACCCCGACGACCTCGGGCGCGTCCACCGGTCGCTGGGCCGGTTGGGAGTGCCGTCCGAACTCCGCGCCGGCACGGTGCACGCGGTCGAGCCGGCGTCGCGGACCGAGGTGACGGTGCGGCTGGCCCCCCGGCTGAGCCAGCCCGCCGTCCCGGCGACCGCCTACAACGGCCCGGGGCGCCTGGAGCGGGCGACCGTGCGGGCCGACGTCGTCGGCAGGACGGGGCCGGTCGTCCCGCGCAAGCTGGGCCACTGCGTCCTCGGCACGCCCGAGCCGGAGGCGGTCCGGCGCTTCTTCGTCGAGGGCATCGGCTTCAAGGTCAGCGACGAGGTGAAGGACACCGCGGTGTTCCTGCGGTGTTCCGCCGACCACCACAACCTGCTGATCCAGTACGCGCCGGTCGACTACCTGCACCACACGTCATGGCAGGTGGACGACACCGACGAGGTCGGGCGCGGCGCCATGCGCATGCTGGAGACCGACCCCGGACGGCACGTGTGGGGCTTCGGCCGGCACTGCATCGGCTCGAACTTCTTCTGGTACCTGCGGGACCCGGCCGGCAACTTCGCCGAGTACTACAGCGACATGGACACCATCGTCGACGACGCGCTGTGGTCGCCCCAGGTGTGGGAGGGCCACAAGGGGCTCTACCTGTGGGGTCCGCCGCCGCCCCCGTCGTTCCTGAATCCCGAGGACCTCGCCGCGCTCATGGCCGGCGCGCACGGCTCCGGCTGACGGCGCGTCCTCGGAAACCGCTTCTCGAAAGGGGAAACACATGCCCAGTGTCATCATCGGTGACACCGCCTCGCCAGGCCGCGTCATGGGCGTCCACGGCGGCGTCGGCGCCATGTACTGGCAGCGGCTCGCCACCGGCGCCCACCTCCACGGCGACTGGGACGGCATCGAATGGGTCGCCTTCGAACCCGGCGCCCGCGCCGGGCGGCACGTGCACAGCCACACGGAGGAGATCTGGTTCTTCCTCCGCGGGACCGGGGTGATCGAACTCGACGGCGAGCGGCACGAGGTCGGGCCCGGCTCGATCGTGCTCACCCCGCACCACAGCGAGCACGCGTCCTGGAACACCGGCGACGAGCGCCTGGAATACATCGTGATCGAGGTCTTCCCGCCGGCGATCAGCGGCGCGCTGCCGCCCCGGCGCCCCACCGAGGAGACCGATCAACCCCTTTCCCAGCAGGACTCCACGGAAGCAGGTGCGTGATGGCAGGTCTGGTCACCATTCTCAACCCGGGCGAGACGCTGCCCGCGGCAGGGCACTTCGCCGGGCCCTGGCGCGACTTCGCACGCACCCGGATCGCCCCGCACGCACGCGAGACCTTCGCCGGTGACGGGAGCGAATCGGCGATCTTCGTCATGTCCGGCTCGGCCACCGCCCGCGTCGGAGACACCGACACGCCCCTCGCGGAGGGCGGCGCCGTCACGGTCGGGCTGGGCAGCCGGGTCGACCTCACGGCCGGACCGGACGGCGTCGAGCTGTTCATCACCACGTTGACCGTCCAGGTCGACTGACCCCAGCGCCGCGGCCAGGTGGCCGCAGCGGACCAGCGGGCGCACCACCCCTCGGGTGGGCACCCTCCTGTCTCCTTTGGAGTAGGGCATGCACACCACCCCACGTTTCGCCAGCATCGCCGGGTCGGCGGTCCTCACTCTCGCCGCGCTCACGGGATGCGGTCTCACCTC
This sequence comes from Actinomadura sp. B10D3, assembly GCF_039871695.1. Lineage (NCBI taxonomy): Bacteria > Bacillati > Actinomycetota > Actinomycetes > Streptosporangiales > Thermomonosporaceae > Actinomadura > Actinomadura sp. B10D3. The sequence goes on along the minus strand of NZ_JBDPLY010000018.1, from coordinate 11,498 downwards.
GTCCACCAACAAGCAGCACGCCGACGCGGGCGGCGGGGACATCGAACCCATCGGCTACAGCGCGCTGTTCCTGCAGGACCCGGCGCAGGCCGCGATGGTGCGGACCTTCCAGGCCGACGTCAAGAAGCGCCGGCTCAAAATGCTCTCGCCCACCTCCGCCAACGGCGACGCCGCCAAGCAGGACTCCGACATCCGCAGCCTCGTCAACGCGGGAGCCAAGAGCCTCTTCGTCATCCCCGCGGACGCGCAGGCCGTGGTGCCGGCCATCCAGTACGCCACCGGACGCGGCGTCCGCGTCGTCACCCTGATGCTCGGCCCGTCCGGCGGCAAGACGACGCACAGCCTGGAAGTCGACAACAAGGCGATCGGCGACCAGGCCTGCCGGTACCTCGGGGAGAAGACCTCGGGCCGCGGCACCGTCCTGCAGGTGCTCGGCGACCTCCGGCAGAGCACCGCGCAGAACCGGCGGAAAGGCTTCGACGCCTGCATGAAGGCCCGCTACCCGAACATCAAGGTGCTCACCAAGACGGGCGGGCAGTGGGACCCGGCCAAGGCGGCCGAGTCCGCCGCGGGGGCGCTGAGCACCAACCCGGAGATCCGCGGGATGTTCCTGCACAGCGACGGCTACGTGCCCAGCGTCTCCCAGGTGCTGGCGAAGCGCGGCGCGCAGGTGGGCCGGTCCGATCCCGACCACGTGTGGACGGTCAGCGTGGACGGGACCCCCACCGTCCTGGACGCCATCCGGGCCGGGACGTTCGACGCCACCATCACGCAGCCGGTGGACCGGTTCGTCTCGGAGGGCCTGGACGGGCTCCAGACGCTGGCGAAGCAGCCGGCCATCAAGCAGGGGCCCACCGACCACGGCACGACCGTCGTGCTCTCCGGCGACGGTTACACGATCGACCTCTTCCCGCCGAAGCTCATCGACGACAAGAACGTCGACGACCCCGCCAACTGGGCGAACACGGCGCAGTGATGGACATGACCGCGACCGAAGGCCCGCGGCCGGCGAAGGCCGGCGGCGGCGCGGGCGGGCCGGTCGCCGAGCTGACCTCGATCACGAAGTGGTTCGGTGCCACCCTCGCCCTCGACTCCGTGGACCTCGTCGTCCGCCCGGGGCGCGCGCACGGCCTCGTCGGGCGCAACGGCGCCGGCAAGTCCACGGTCGTCGGCGTCCTGACCGGCCTGCACCGTCCGGACGCCGGGGCGCTCGCCTTCCGGGGCTCGCCCCCGCCGTACGGCGCGCCGGGGCGGTGGCGGCGGCACGTCGCCTGCGTGTACCAGCACCCGATGCTCGTCCCGAGCCTCTCCGTAGGGGAGAACCTCCTGCTGGGGAGGATGCCCCGGCGCGGCGGCCGCATCGACTGGCGCGGCGTCCGGCGGCGGGCGGCCGAGATCCTCGAACAGTGGGACGTCCGGGTCACCCCGGCGACCCTGGCCGGCGACCTCGACGTCGAGCAGGCGCAGCTGCTGGAGATCGCCAAGGCGCTGTCGCACGGCAGCGACCTGATCATCCTGGACGAGCCGACCGCGCGGCTGGACCCCGGCGCCGCCGCCCGGCTGTTCGACGGCGTCCAGCGGCTGCGCGAGGCCGGGGCCACGTTCCTGTTCATCTCGCACTACCTGCACGAGGTGTTCGACGTGTGCGACGAGGTGACCGTGCTGCGCGACGGCCGGCGCATCGCCACGCACGCGATCTCCGACGTCACGCCGCGCCGGCTGGTCGAGGAGATGATCGGGGACACCCCGCCGCCGGCGACCACCGCGCGGACCGGCCCGGTGACGGGCGAACCGCGGCTGCGGGTCACCGGGCTGACCGGCGAGCGGTTCCGGGGCGTCGACCTGGCCGCGGCGGCCGGCGAGATCGTCGGCATCGCCGGGCTGGTCAGCTCGGGCCGCTCGCAGATCGGCGAGGCCGTCGGCGGGCTCGAACCGGCGGCCGGCGAGATCGTCCTGGACGGCGCGCGGGTGCCGCTCGGCCGCGTCGACGCCGCCCTGGCCCACGGCATCGCCCTGATCCCGCGCGACCGGCACCGCAGCGGGATGGTGGCCGGCCTGCGGCTGGAGGACAACGTGTCCCTCGCCGAGGGGCACCTGCGGCCGGGCCGCTTCGGCATCGTGGGGCCGCGCCGCCGCCGGGAGGCGGCCGAGCGGTACATCCCCGCGCTCGACGTGCGCCCGGCGCGGCGGGACCTGCCCGCCGGGTCCTTCAGCGGCGGCAACCAGCAGAAGATCGTCTTCGGCCGCGCGCTGGCCACCCGGCCGAAGGTGCTGGTCGCGGTCGAGCCCACGGCCGGGGTCGACATCGCGAGCAAGGCCACCCTGCTGGAGGTGCTCAACGAGGCCGCGGCGCAGGGCACCACCGTCCTCGTCTGCTCCGACGACCTGGACGACCTCCGGATCTGCCACCGGGTCCTGGTGGTCCGGGACGGCCGGACGGCCGCGGAGATCCCCGCGGGCTGGAGCGACGGGCATCTCGTCGGCGAGATCGAAGGGACTCATGATGGCGATCACTGACTCACCCCCCGCCCCGAGCGGCAGCCGTCCGGCCGCCGCGCGGCGCAAGCGCGTCTCCGTCCAGCTCGGCATGATCCCCGCCGTGGTCGCGGCGGTCATGATCGGCGCCTTCTCCAACGACGCGTTCCTCACCTCGGGGAACCTGCTCACCGTGGCGCAGCAGAGTTCGGAGCTGGCCATCCTGGTGATCGCGGAGACGCTCATCCTGCTGACCGGGAAGTTCGACCTCTCGCTCGAATCGATCGTCGGGTTCGCGCCGATGCTCGCGGCCTGGCTCGTGCTGCCCGCCGCGCTCGGCGGCACCGACACCCTGCCGGCCGTCCTCGGCCTGCTCGTCCTGTTCGCCGTCGGCGCCGGGGTGGGGCTGGTCAACGGCCTGATGGTCACCAAGCTGCGGCTGAACGCCTTCATCGTGACCCTGGCGGTCCTGATCCTCCTGCGCGGCGCCACCCTGGGCGTGGCCAACGGGCGGACCCTCGCGAACCTGCCCACCGCGTTCACCTACCTCGGCAGCACCAGCTTCATCGGACTGCCGTTCACCGTGTGGATCGCCGCCCTGCTCTTCGCGGGCGTCTTCCTCTTCCTGCGCTACCACCGGCACGGCCGGGCGCTCTACGCGATCGGCGGCAACCCGGTCGCCGCGCGAGCGGCCGGCATCCGGGTGCGGCGCACCGTGCTCGCGGTCTTCGTGCTCGCCGGGGTGCTCTCCGCGCTGGCCGGCATCCTCCTGACCGGCAGGCTCGCCGCCGTCACCGCCGGGCAGGGGCAGAACATGATCTTCACGGTCATGGCGGCCGCCGTCATCGGAGGCATCAGCCTGAACGGCGGCCGTGGCTCGGTCCTCGGCGCCCTGCTGGGCGTGCTCCTGCTCGGCGTCATCTCCAACATCCTGACGCTGTCGCAGATCTCCACGTTCTGGATCGACGCCGCCAACGGCGCGATCATCCTCGCCGCGCTCCTCATCCAGAGGGCGACCGGCGAGGTCAGCGAAGACCTCTGACCCCACCACGATCTGGATCCCTCATGCCCTTCATGCTCAAGAGCCCGCTGCCCGGCGACGGCGCCCGCCAGAACAACGCCCAGGTCTCCGACCGGGTCGCCGGCATCATCGCCGACATCCGCGCCAACGGTGACGGAGCCGTCCGCAAGTGGTCCCAGGAGCTGGACTCCTGGTCGCCCGCCTCGTTCCTGCTCCCGCCCGAACGCGTCGAGGAGATCGTCGCCGGCGTTCCGTCGCAGGTCATCGACGACATCCGGTTCGTCCAGGACCAGGTGCGCACCTTCGCCCAGCACCAGCGTGACTCGCTCCACGACATCGAGGTCGAGACCCTGCCTGGCGTCCGGCTCGGCCAGCGGCACATCCCCATTGACCGCGTGGGCGCCTACGTCCCCGGCGGCCGGTACCCCCTGACGGCCTCGGCGCACATGACGATCGTCACCGCGAAGGTCGCCGGGGTACGGAGCGTGGCGGCCTGCACGCCCCCGATCCGCGGGGAGGTCCCGGCGGCGACGATCGCGGCCATGCACCTGGCGGGCGCCGACGAGATCTACCTGCTGGGCGGCGTCCAGGCGATTGCCGCCCTGGCGCTGGGCACCGAGTCCATCGCGCGGGTCGACCTGCTCGCGGGCCCCGGCAACGCCTACGTCGCCGAGGCGAAGAAGCAGCTGTTCGGCGAGGTGGGCATCGACCTGTTCGCCGGTCCCACCGAGATCCTGGTGATCGCCGACGAGCAGGCCGACCCGTTCGTCACGGCCGTGGACCTGCTCTCGCAGGCCGAGCACGGCCCGGACTCGCCGGCCGTCCTCATCACCACCTCGCGCGACCTCGGCACGCAGGTGCTCGCCCACATCGACCGCCTGCTGCCGGGGATGCCGACCCGGGACTTCGCGGAGCCGGCCTGGCGCGACCACGGCGAGATCCTGGTGGTCGACTCGCTGGAAGAGGCCTACCAGCTCGCCGATTCCTACGCCAGCGAGCACGTAGAGGTCCTCACCGCGGAACCGCGTGCGGCGCTTGAGCACATGCGCAACTACGGCGGCCTGTTCCTCGGAGAGGGCACCTGCGTCTCCTACGGCGACAAGGTGATCGGCACCAACCACGTCCTGCCGACACGAGGCGCGGCCCGCTACACGGGCGGCCTCTGGGTGGGCAAGTACCTCAAGACCGTGACGTACTCCGAGGTGCTCGACCCCACCTCCAGCGCCAAACTCGGCGAGATCTGCGGACGCGCCTCGCGCGTGGAGCTGTTCGAGGGACACGCCCGCTCAGGCGACGTCCGGGCGGCCAAGTACGCCGGAGCCGAACTCTCCTGGGACCACCGGTGATCGCTGGACGAACCGCGGTCGTGACCGGAGGCGGCTCGGGCCTGGGCGCCGCGATCGCCGGCGCCCTCGTCCGCGAGGGCGCGCGGGTGATCGCCGTCGGCCGCACCCGCGCCCGCGTCGAAGCGGTCGCCGCCGCCCACACCCCCCACGTCCGCGCCGAGGTCTGCGACGTAGCCGACCCGCACGCCGTGGCCGAGCTCGCCGAACGGCTGTCCGACGAGCGGATCTCCATCCTGATCAACAACGCCGGAATCGCCGGACCGGTCGCCCCACTGCTGGACATCACCCCCGCCCAGTGGGACGAGGTCTTCGCCATCAACGTCCGCGGCATCTACCTCACATGCCGCGCACTCCTGCCCGGCATGATCGAACAGGGCGACGGCGACGTCATCAACATCGCCTCCGTGTCCGGCAAGCGCCCCCTGGCCGGCCGCACACCGTACTGCGCGTCGAAAATGGCCGTCCTCGGCCTGACCACCACCCTCGCCGCGGAGGTAGGCCCACTGGGCATAACCGTCAACTCACTCTCCCCGGGCCCGGTAGAGGGCGAACGCATGCACCGCAACTTCCGCCTAGAGGCCGAACGCACAGGCACGACCTACGAGGAGGCCCAGGAAGCCTTCGTCTCCCGCGCAGCCCTAGGCCGCATGGTCACGGAAACAGAGGTGGCAACAGCAGTAACGGCAATGCTGACCATGCCCGGCCTATGCGCCGCCGACATAGACCTCTCCGCCGGCATGTCCGCCCGCTAATGGGAACTAGGTTGGCCTGTCGGGCAGACTCGGTGCCTGGTAGCCGCCGGTGAGTGAGCACTCCCGCCCGCTGGACCGATGTTGGAAGAGTGCATCGTGCAAGCGGTTCAAGTCAACAGCATGACCGGCCGAGCCAACTACCCCTTTTCAGAGATGGGTGTGGTTCCTTCTCGGGGGTGGTACGCGAGCAGATCGCTTGTCAGACCGGGGCGGAGGCCACCCAAAAGGCGCTGGCCGCCTGCGGGATAATCTCAACGCCGGTTCACTGCTCTGGATGTAGGTGATCAGCCAATTGAGCACGGTTGCCGATCACGGAATTAAGCAACCACTCCCAGGATCGTGATCACGCCATTGAGCGTGCTCATGACGTGCGCGTCCCGATGGTGTCGTCTGTCTTGTTGTCGCCTGGCTGGGGACGGCTTGGCCATGGAGATGCGGAGCCTTGGGTCGGGTGCGTCTTGCCAATAGACGTGACGGAGGCCGGGTGCGGTCGACGGCCAGAACTCTTCCTGACCAACAGAGAGAAGCCTCCCGCCTGGGAACAGACGGGAGGCTTCGGGGTCGTGCTACGCGCTGATGAGGAGCCCTCCTGCCTAGGGCGGGAGGCTCCAGATCGCGTTACGCGCTGATGGGGAGGAGCCCCCTAGCGGGGGCCTGGTTGAGCCATCCGGGGTACTCGGTCATGAGGAGCTCGTAGAGCTTCTCATCCTTCAGGCTGCCCGGGTCCTGGACGGCGAAGAAGTCGGCGTTGTCCACGTGCCGGTTGTCGAGATCGTCCAGCCCCTCCAGGAGCTCGAACTCACGCCGTCGCCCGGTGGGACGCCTCCGATTCTTGAACTTCTGCGGCTTGGCGCTGTCCACCTTGCTCCCGATCGCCATGAACTGCCAGAACAGCGGTTCGTAGGAGCTGGAGCGGACCTGCTCCACCGTTTCCGGCACGTCACCCCACGTGCCGCCGTCCGTCACGAACATGACGTAGGCGGGAACAGGAGCACTCAGCGGAGTGCGCCGCACTTCCGAGCTTCCGAAGTAGTACTCGCGGATCTGGCGCATGGCCTGGCCGTAACGCGTACCACCCCAGATCTCGTTCTGGTACCGGATCGCGGCGTCCTGGATGTACGTCGCGTAGTTCGCTAGCGTGACCGGCTCGGCGTGGATGGTTTGGCCATCGAACAGCCACACGTCGATCTGGCCGTTGTCGTCGAACCGCAGCCCGAGGGCCAGCACGCGCTCCACGAGAAGCTGGTACTTCCAGAAGTCCCGCTTCATGGAGCCGGACACGTCGACGACCAGACCCACCTGTGCCGTGTGCTCCGACAGCCCTCGCTTGCGAAGGCTGACCGCGGCCGTTTTGGTCATGCTCAGCAGTGCCGGGCTGACCTTCGCGACCTCCTTCTCCATCTTGATCAGCTTGTCGCTCTTGCTGAGCGGCTTGCTGACCGGGGGCTGGGTGTCGGCTGGGGCCTCGGGTGCACCGACATCGACACCGAACTCGGTGGCGAAGCCGGCCAGCCCGGAGTCATACCCCTGGCCCACCGCGCGGACCTTCCAGGCTCCGTTGCGGTGATAGAGCTCGCCCAGCAGGAAGGCGGTCTCGGTGGTGGCGTCGGGGACCTCGAAGACCAGGTCCGTTCCGCCGTTGCCCGCGCCGGTCATCGTGAGGCCGAGCCCCGCGAGCTGACCGAACGTGCCGCCGTCGACAGAGGCGCCGACGACGAGCCGTTCGACGCCCGCGGGAACCTGCGCGAGGTCGATCCGTACGGTGTCGCGGACCGTGCCGGCCGTCGACTTCCCGGTGTAGGAGGCGGCCCCAGAAGGGTGCCCCGGCTGGTTGTAGAACACGAAGTCCTCGTCGGAACGGACCTTGCCGTCCGCGCCGAGCAGGAGAACGCAGATGTCGGCGTCCGGCCCTCGGTGCCACGCCATCACCACGTCGAACGAGGTGGCGGCGATCGGGGCGTTGGCGCCCTTCGGAATGCTTTGAGTTGATGTCATTTTTTTCCTCTTCTTTGGACATCCACGGACGGATGTTCGCGGGATGCGCTCCGCGCACAGGTGACAGTCCTGGCGAGATTGCGATGGTCAAGAAAATCCGGGCCCGGATGAAGCGGTTGCTGAAGAACGCCGGCTGGAATCCCCGAGACATGTGCCATGACCTGCGGGGATGTGTTTCAAGCACTGGGAAACGAGTCTGAGGTGCTGATCACGGACGAGCCCGACTAGACAAGTGGCCCCTGTGGTGACCAGGAATGCCGCCGCAGATGACCCCGAGAATCGCGGCGTTGGGGCGGTCCGTGCGGTGAAGGCCCGGGGGTGGTCGCGTTTCCTGGCCCAGACTGGACCGGCGCTGTTGGTTCCAGCAGCCTCCGCCACACGGGCGTTGCCGGATGAGGCTGGTCAGCGGCACGGACAGCTGGCCAGAAGGTGTGTGGCCATCGCCCCATCGGCTATTCGCATCCTGGGTTGCGACTTGATCATTCGGCCGGACGTTAGGGGCTAGATGCCTTCACTCGGGCTGGTGTCTGCAGATAAAGGAGAAAATCAGTGCGAAAAATTTCAGCCGCTCTCGTGGCGGCGCTGATGTCGGCGACTCTCGTGTTGGGCCTGACCGCCTGTGGCGGTAAGGAAAAGGACCGCTGGTGCGAGCGGGACGCAACCGATACTCGGGTGTCCAGCAGCTACTGCGAGGACGGCGTCCCGGGGTATGAGTGGGAGACCGACGACGACGGCCACAGCAGTCACAACAAGCACAAGAAGAACGGGAAGAACAAGAAGTACACCTTCAAGCACCGTTCTTCCAGGAGGTAGAAGCTGTCCACAGCGACCGCCGCCCTCCACGGCGTGCGTGTCGTTGAGGATGACCTGGGGGCCCCGCGCACCAGCGCGGGGCTCTCTTCCTCCAAGACCTCCTGGTCACCGGGCCCAGGAGTTGCCGTTCGCCGATCACGTTCCCGCAGCGGGCGCCGATCGCGGTGTGGGCGGTGTCGAACGAACCGTTCCGAACACCGTGGCCAGCAACCGGTGATGCCCCGTCTCCCCTCGGCGCGGGGCCACACCGTCACCGCCGACCGCTGCGGCACCATCGGCCCGCGCGCATCGGGCCGTCCGCTGCTCATGCTCGGCCCGCAGGTCAAGATGCGCCTGCAGCAACTGGCGCGGCAGCTCACGCCCCCGCTGCTCGGCCTGCCCGACCATCTCCCGGGCCAGCGTGAACAGCCCCGGGTCATCCTCACACCCTTAACCGCGCTCGACCAGCCGCTTGAGCTTGGACCGCAGCCCCTGCCGCTTGGCCGCCGAATCCGCCAATCCCATCGCAGTCGCGATCTGCCCAGCCCGCATCTCCCCAGCCGCGTCGGCCAAAATCTCCACCACGTCCCGGTACGCAGCCGGCAACACCGACGCCGACATCCCGCGCCGCCACGGCGGCACCGTCACAAGCCCTAGCGGTGATGCCGCCCCCACCATCTCCACGACCAGAACGCCCCAGTCTCCCGGCGGGTTCGGAGACCACCCGGACCACCCCGCCCAAGATCTCCTCCCGTCTCCTGGGCGATGACCAACCGCGACAACCGGTCTTCGTCAGCCTCCAGCAACCCGTTCAACTCGACGATCCGCTCACAAATCTCCTCGACCCGCCGCCGGACCGCAGCCTCCCGTCGCGCCGGCTCGATCTGGAAGGCGTTCGGGGTGGGGGGTGCCTTCCAGCGCATGGTCCAGCGTTTGCGGCCCTTGCCGGTTGGGGTCCAGGCTCATCAGCGCCATGTAGACGCACTTGAGGGATGCGGCCTCGTTAGGGAAGTGTCCGCGGGCGCGGACGGCCTTGCGGATGCGGGCGTTGACGCTCTCGATCGCGTTGGTGGAACCCAATTTGGGAGCCAACGCAGGTCGGTTTAAGCCGACCATGATCGACTGTGCCGGACTGGCCCTCTGGCTTCCCTCCCTTGTTTTCGCAGGTGAGCGGCTACTTAGGCGACTTCCCGAGACTCAGCCGGACGGGGCGCGGATAAGTCCTCCTCATTGGTTCCTTAACGCGGGCGCGAGGACGGATCTTGTAGCGCCGCAGGTGGGGGAGTGGAGTTGCCTCGTCGTGCGTCTCGGGGAGCCATATCGGGAGCCGCGCCTACGCTGACTTGGTCTTGCGCGCGAAGATCTCGTTCATGTGCTCAGCGCCGGCGCGGATCTCGGGCTTGAGCTGGTGACGGTAGACGGTTTCTGTGATCTTCGTGCTGGAGTGCCCCACAAGGACGCTGATCTTCTCCATGGGGACGTCATGGTCACTCATGATGGACACGAACGTGTGCCGTAGTTCGCGGGGGCACCACTCGGCGGGGTTCAGGTCGGCCGCCTTGAGCAGCTTGCCGAACCGGTGGCGGACGTGTTGGCGCGTGTACGCGCGCCCGTCCTCGTGGCAGAACACGAGGTCGTTGTCCTGGTACGCCTCACCTGCCTTGAGCTTCTCGGCCGCTTGCCTTGTCTTGTGGCTGCGGAGCGCGTCCACGGCCATGTCAGCGATGCCGAGACCGCGTCGACTGAGCGCCGTCTTGGTCTCGCCCTTGTGCCGGTCAGCGCGGAGCACGTAGACGGTTGCTTTGTCGAGATCGACGTCACTCCACTTGAGGGTGCGGAGTTCCTCCGTGCGGAGCCCGGAGACGATCCCCAGGACGACGTACGCCCCGAGTCGGTGTCTGGGCTTGCTCGCCTCTTCGAGTAGCGCGCTCGCCTGTTCCAGGCTGAGCGAGCGCGACTTACGGGCGGGCTTGCCGTCCGGGGTGTCGACCAGTTCGGCTACGTTCCGGCCGATGCGGTCGTGGCGCGCAGCCTTGCGGATCGACCTCTTGAGGACGTTGTGAACGATCCCCAGGGAGGACGAGGTGAGGTGTGCGGCTCTGCCTTTGAGCCACGTCTCGACGTCGTCCGCCGTGAGTTCCTTGAGGCGCGTCCGTCCGATGAACGGGATGAGTTGATGATCTGCCAGGGATCGGTAGACGTCGAAGGTTGACGGTGACTTGCCGGACATGGCGAACGCCGTGAGCCAGTCCTGTACCGCGTCGCGGACGTAGTAGTTCCGGTCCGTCTTTACGCCCTTGTCCAGCTCTTCGACTGCTTCCTTGAGCTTGTTCTTGACCTCTGTCTTCGTCCTTCCCTTCCTCTTGAGCCGCTTGCGCTTGCCGTCGGGGCCGAACCCGAGTGAGAGAGCGCCGGTGTACCCGTCGCCCTCCTCGTAGATTGACCCCTCGTACTTGCCGACCAGGATCTTTGCCAACGGATCCCTCCTCGTATCGATCGAGGTCACCACCGACCTTAACTCAAGACGTCCCAAGACGTCCCTAGGTTGGGAGGTCCGTTTACGGGCCCTGTGTCCGGACGGACCTCCCGCGCGTGTCAGTGCTTGGCCTCTTCGAGGGAGGGCTCTTCCAGGGAGGTGACGAACTCGGCGAGGTGCCGGTCTGTGATGCGGCGCAGCTTGCCGATTTTGATGCTGCGGAGTTGGCCGGTGCGGATCAAGAAGTAGACCTTGTCTCGTCCGATGCTGAGGATCTCGGCCACTTGTTCGACGGTGTACGCCTGCACGGGACACCACCTCCTCTCGCCCGGGTGCGGTTCCCGGGGACATGCGTGCTGTGGGTCGCTGATCATCTCCTTGGCTACGGAGGGTGCTCGTCTCTCGTCTCGTCTCATGGACGTCTCCGCCGCCTATACGTGCAGACGCGCACGCGAGACGAGACGCTGAGACAACTACCGGGTGTGATCGGACGCCTTGTAACGGCCTCGTCCGATACGGCAGCTGTAGATCGTGGCTGTGGGGATGATGCTGCTGGTCGGCGGGGCGCCCGGGATGATCACGATCGGGTGGAGTGCCGGACATGCGAGACGGCCGCCGTGATCGTTGCTTTGTGTGACAAA